>BNUX01000005.1 GCA_025997675.1 Spirochaetia bacterium
GGCGTTGGGGAGGATGTGGATGAACATGATGCGGGCGTGGCGCATCCCCATAGCGCGGGCGGCAAGGACATACTCGAAGTTCCGGGCCCGCAGGAACTCTGCGCGGACCACCCCCACCAGGCTCATCCAGCCGAAGAGGAGGGTTATCCCCAGGAGCCACCAGAAGGTGGGTTCCATCACGCTGGACAGGATAATCAGCAGAAACAGGGTGGGCATCCCGGACCAGACCTCCATAAAACGCTGGAAGATGATGTCCAGAAGGCCCCCGTAGTACCCCTGCAATGCCCCGAGGACTATCCCGATGATCGAGGAAAACACCGTAAGGGTAAGGCCGAAGAGCACGGAAATCCTGAAGCCGTAGAGAAGGCGGGCCGCCACGTCCCTGCCCCGGTCATCGGTACCGAACCAGTTCTCACCCGTGGGCGGCGAGGGGGCCGGGCTGGGGAGATTGTAGTTGATGGTGTTGTAGCTGAAGGGTATTGGAGGCATCAACAGCCAGCCCTTTTCGTTAATTCGTTCTATTATATAAGGGTCCCGGTAATCGGCGTTGATATCAAATTCGCCGTCAAAGAGGAGTTCCGAATAGTTCTTGAACACCGGGAAGTAAAACCTTCCATCGTAACGGACCAGGATGGGTTTGTCATTGGCGACAAACTCCGAGAAGAGGCTCACCACAAAGATGATGCCGAATATCCACAGGGACACATAGCCCCGGCGGTTTTTCTTGAACCGTTCCCAGCGGTTCAGTCGGGACGTTTTCACCGGCGGGCCTCGAAGTCGATGCGGGGGTCAATGATGGTGTACATGAGGTCGCTCACCAGGGAGAGGACCAGCCCCAGGAGGGTGAAGATGTAGAGGGTGGCGAAGATCACCGGGTAGTCCCGCTGCATGGTAGCCTCAAAGCCCAGGAGGCCCAGGCCCTCCAGGGAGAAGATTACCTCTATTAACACCGATCCGGTAAAGAACATGGAGATAAACACCGCAGGGAAGCCGGATATGACGATGAGCATGGCGTTACGGAATACGTGCTTCAATAAAACGGCCTTTTCGGTAAGGCCCTTGGCGCGGGCGGTCATGACGTACTGTTTGTGTATCTCGTCCAGGAAGGAATTCTTGGTGAGCATGGTCAGGGAGGCAAACCCGCCGATGATCATAGCTAAGATGGGGAGGACCAGGTGCCAGAAGTAGTCGAGGATCTTCCCCCCCAGGCTTAAGCCTGCGGCGTCCACCGAAAAGAGACCGCGCAGGGGAAAGATTTTGAGGAAGCTCCCCCCGGCAAAGAGGACCACCAGAAATACGGCGAAGAGGAATGAGGGGATGGCGTTCCCCAGTATTACGGCGGTGCTGGTCCAGAGGTCAAACCGGCTGCCGTTCTTCACCGCCTTCCGTATCCCCAAGGGAATGGACACCAGGTAGATGATCAGGGTGCTCCAAAGCCCCAGGCTGATGGACACCGGCAGCCGCTCGGCGATAAGGCCCAGCACGGAACGCCCCCGGAAGAGGCTGTCCCCAAAGTTGAAGGTGGCGTAGTTTTTCAGCATCGCCAGGTACCGCACCCCTATGGGCTTGTCGAAGCCGTAGCGCTTTTCTATTTCGGCGATAATCTCCGGGTCAAGTCCTCGTGCGCCCCGGTAGGCGGAGGCATTCTCACCCCGGTTAAGCCCCCCGGAAACGGTATCCCCCCGGCTATTCCCGGTGATGCGGCCCAGGGCCATGTCCCCATCCATGCCGCCGCGCATAGTGGCGATGGCCTGATCCACCGGGCCGCCGGGGGCAATCTGCACGATAAAGAAGTTGATCGTTATGATCGCCCAGAGGGTCGGGATGATTAACAAAAGCCGCCGTAGGATATATGCTGCCATTACTCCACCCACACCCACCACGCGTTAAACCCGTAGGAATATTTCGGCATCACTGGGGGACGCCGGAACTTTTTATGGTAGGCCAGGCGGAAGGTGGAACCATACCACTGGGGAACAATGTAATGGTTCCAGGTTAACACCCGGTCCAGCGCCCGGCCCCAATCCCGCAAAGAGGCCTCGTCTTCCTGGCTTGCCATCACCCCTTCCACCAGGTAGTCCAGTGCCGGGTCCTTTACCCTGGCAAGGTTATAGGTGGAATCAATATATTCGGAGTGCCAATTCATCGCCGTAGAACTATCGGGATAGGGCATGGGCAGATAGCCCTGATTCAGGATATCGTAATCCCCCTCGTGCATGCGGTTCAGGAATTGGGTGCCGTCCACCAGCCGTATCTTTAAGTCAATCCCAAACCGGGCCAGGTTCCGCTGAAAGGAAACGGCAAAGCGCTCGGAATCCCAAATCAGCAATTCAAAACTCATCTGCTTCCCCGTATCCCTATTGATAAGCTTCCCCCCCTTGAGTTCCCAGCCCGCCGCGTTGAAAAGGGCCAGGGCCTCCCGCATTTGATTCCTGATAAAGCCCGTGCCGTCGGTAACCGGTGGATTGAACTCTTTCGTGAAGACTTCCGGCGGTATCTTGTCCCGGATAGCTTCAAGAATCGCCAGTTCGCCGCCCTGGGGCAGGGCGGTGGCGGCATAATCGGTGTTGGTAAAATAACTGCGGATCCGGGTGTAGGCATTGTAGAAAAGATTTTTATTCATCCATTGAAAATCAAAAAAGTAATTCAACGCCATCCGCACCCGGCGGTCCTTAAAAACCTCCCGCTCGGTATTGAAGGTCATGCACTGGGTTGACTGGGGAATACTGTGGGGTATCTCTTCCCGGAGCACCTCCCCTGAATCAAAGAGCTTCCCCGTATACGCTTTGGCCCAGTTCATCGCGGAATTCTCCCAGTGGAAATCATACTCCCCCGCCTTAAACGCTTCAAAGGCCACATTGGCATCCCGGTAGTAATCGTAACGGATATGGTCAAAGTTATACTGCCCCTTGTTCACCGGCAGGTCCGCCGCCCAGTAATCCTCTACCCGGTCCAGGATCATGTACTGGCCCATGCGGTATTCACCCACCCGGTATGCGCCGGTCCCGATGGGGGGCGTATTCAGGGGCTCGGAAAAGTCCCGGCCCTCCCAAAACCGCTTGGGGAACACCGTGGTCTGGCAGAGGCTCAGCATCTTTTCCTTATCCCCGCCCCCGGGCAAATCAAAGCGCAGGCGGTTCCCCGGCAGCACCGTAGCGCGGACATCTTTATAGTAGATTCTGAACTGGGGCACACCCATTTCATAGAACAAATTAAAGGAGTACGCCGCATCTTCGGCGGTGATGGGCTGCCCCTCCTGATCCTTTGCGGCGGGGTTAATGGAAAAGATGATGAAGGAGTAATCGGCGGCGTATTCGACACTCCGGGCTATCAGGGGATAGAGGGCGTCGGTTTCGTCATCCGAGCCCGTCATGAGGGTATCGTAAAAATATTCCCACCCCGCGCAGAAATCCCCCCGCATGGCGTAGCGGTGAAAACTGTCGTAGGTTCCCACGATTGCCAGGGTAACGGCGCCCCCCTTGGGGGCATTGGGGTTTACGTAGTCGAAGTGGGTAAAGCCGGGCTTGTACTTGGGCGTTCCCCGCATGGTGATACCGGTGGCGGTGATGGTCCGGGGGGCATCCTGGGCATAGGCGGGAGCCAGGATGGCGGCGAGAAGGATGAGGATGGCGATAGGGCGCTCTGACATCGGGGTAGTGTAGGGGGGAAGCGGGCGCTGCGTCAAGGGGGGGAGCGGTCCATTCCGGGGCTGGGTAATCCCCAATTTTTAGCGCGCATCTTGTCAAACGCCGTTTACTTTGTACAAACGTGGGCTATATCTATCACGATACGGCTAAAGCGATCAGTGTACCGCGCTTTTCGCCGGTGTGCGCCACTATTCGGCAATCTCTGCGGATTTTGGTTAATATATCTGCAATCAGGGGTTTACCGAGAACGTTCGGGGGTCTGTGCGTTTATCCTGGATTTTTAAAGAAATTATTTGACAGGAGCCCAGCCCTGCGCTATACTACAAGATGGCTGTCACTTGCGGCGTGTGCCGTGGTATGGTTTATAGGAGGAAGATATGAAAAAGCGTAATTTGAAGTTTCTGATTGGCGCGGCGCTGGTTGCGGCCTTAGCTGCGGCTCTGGTTATGGCATGCAATGATTTTACCGGCCCGGAGGAGGGTTCGGAAAGTTTGGGCGGTTTGGTCAAGGTTACCATCCCTCCCGTTCAGAGGAGTTCCAAGGCGATAAATGTGCCTATTTCGACAGACAATATAGATTTCCAAGAGGTGGTCTTTAAAAATGCTAGCAATGAGTATACTCCCGACTCCAACACGATAAATAACCCGCTTATAGTCTTGTTAGCGCCGGGTGCCTATGATGTTGTTCTGTTTGCGGGAAAGAAGCTGCAGGGGAATGAGGCAGTTCTTTTAGCCGTTGCTAAGACCTCAGTAACCGTCACTGGTCCCACTACTGTTAATCTGACGAGAGAGTCTCTTGTAGTAGGCGCCGATAAAGTTACTATTTCAGATGGAACTACCACCAGCCCCGCTCAACTAACCTCTAGTGGAACCCATGCCTTTATTACCATGCCTAGTACCGGTAGCCCCAATACCGTGACCTTTACTCCCTGGCATGTGAGCAGCGGGACATCAGCTACCGGGCTACCAGCTGGCGTAACAACTGTTTCTGGAATTGATACTTATTCCCCAGGCGGAATGGCTTACGGCGCATTAACTAATGCCGCAAGAATCATATCGGCAGCGGATCTGGATAGTGGGTTAGACTATACTATAAGCTTCGGGGGGAGCGGCTTACCTATAACTTCTCCTTCAATTACGTCGGCTGGAGTATTTAGCTTTGTTATAACCACGACGGGGGGCTTCAAAGCCGTCGCCAAGCTATACTTTGATATACCGGTGTATATCTTCAACACACCCATCGGCAGCCCCAACCCCCGAGATTCGGATGCGGTAAAGTGGCATCTTCAGCTTGGTGTAAATAATTTTAATGAAGATACTACTACCACTGCGGCAAATGCGTTAACCACCAAGAACTTGGGAGGATCGTTACTAATCACAACCTATGTTGATCTTAATACTATAGGCATTAATTAGGAGAGGGAACGGTATGAAGCGATTTTTGTGGCTTAGCATCTGCATCCTCATACTGGCCGGCCTTGCGGGATTTTCATCCTGCGGCGCCGGTACCGACTCATTCCTGCTTCCTTCCAATGAAGCCCCCTTCGGCAGCGGTAGCGGTAGCGGTAGCGGCAGCGACGGCAGCGACGGCAGCAGCGGCAGGGACGGTATCGACGGCAAGGACGGTATCGACGGCAAGGACGGGGTACCACCACCGGGAGCCGGCAGCGGCATTGAAATCGTCACTACCGGGCCCTAGCCGTATGCTGGAACTACGAGGTAAATACGAGTACAACCTACCGAGAAGCCCTGGGGCTGCGGATTAGAGGTCCCGTCCCTACAGTCCCCGCCATTATCTGCCGATCTTGAAGGCAGTGAAATATATCCTCTGCGCCCTTATCTTCGTATTCTTATCAACCCCGGCGCTGTTTGCCGAAGGGTCTGTGGAAGGTGTTTCCCCCCAGGCCAGGAGCAGGTATCTTTCGAACAACGGCATCATCCTACCCCCCGGCGACCTTGATATTGATTCATATCTTTCCTCCTACGATTTCGGATACCCGGAGCCGCAAACCTCCGTCGGCCTTAGTATCTTTAACAGCGTTAAGCGGACCCTCTCACGGGGCGCCGAGGGGCTCCTTCAAATCGGCCTCCGGGCCAAATCCCCGCCCTTCGATGAACTGCCCCCCTTGAATCTGGTACTGGTGATAGACACCTCCCGGGGGATGAACGATAACAACAAACTCGCCTGGTTCAAAACAGCCGTGGGAGCGTTCATCCAAAAAGTCCGGAACATAGACGCCCTATCCCTGGTGAGCTTTAGTAATACTGCGCAGGTTGTTTTTCAGCCGACCCTGATGGATACGTTCCAAAAGCGCCGGGCGTTTATGGCTGCGGTGGACAGTCTCGTTCCCCAGGGGGACCCCAACATTGAAGCGGGCATTACCCTGGGCTATGAGCAGGCCATCCCCTACTTCCGCCCCAATTCCATAAACCAAGTCCTCCTCTTTTCCGCCGCCGGTCCGGACGCGGTACGGCTCCTTATGCCGAATCTCAACACCGGGGATATCCGGGTTACCCTCACCTGGAATAACCGGAACGACCTGGACCTCCATGTGGAAGGCCCCACAGGGGAAGAGATAATGTTCGACAAGCCCCGTGATTCCAGGGGCGGCTATCTGGATGCGGACAGCAATCCATACGGAGAAACCAGGAAGCCTGAGGAAACCATTTTCTGGCCCGATAACCGGGCCCTCCGGGGGACCTACCGGGTGTATGTACAAAACTATTTAAGCAATGAACCGGCGCAGCTTCCCACCCCCTTTCAAGTGGAAGTAAAAAACGGGAACGAATACCTAACCTTTAACGGCACCCTGCACGGTGTCGGCCGTACCAGCCTTACGGAGGTCTGTACCTTTGAATACGCCGGTACCGGTGAGTTTGACCACCTCTCCCAATTGGCGGCGCGCCGGAAACAGCAGGGCATTGTTCTATCCACTATGGGCCTGGGCAGCACCTTTGACGGGGAACTTTTGCGGACCCTGGCGATGCACGGCGGGGGAGCTTTCCGCGCCCTGGGTACCCAAAAGATGGTGACCGATGTGATGAACATCGACCGGGAGTTTACGCGGATAGCGGTTCCGCCGGTAAAAACACTGAGCGTAGAACTGAACTTTAACCCGGGACTTGAGATACAGGAGGTGTTAGGCGTCCCGGGCCGTATCGCCGGTACCCGGGTCACCTGCACCATTCCGAACCTTCATCCGGGGGACTACAAGACCCTGTTTGTGCGCTACCGGATACCGCCCCGAACAAGGGGATTGCAGACCGCATCTCTCCGCATAACCGGCGGGGAAAGCCCGCCCGACACCTTTGAGCAGACCCTAACCCTCACCGAGCCGGTTAATGAGTATGCCAGGAAGATGCTCCGTCACTCCGTGGCCGTAGTAGATTTCGCCCTGGCCCTCAAAGAAATCGGCGGACATTATTACAGTGCCGAACTGGACGCAAGGCGGTACAAATTGGCCCAGCGGCTCTCCCGTGATACAAAACGCTCCCTGGAATCCGCCAAACGGAATATACAAGCGGGGGCACTTACCCAGGAGCTTGCCGTTATGACCAGATATGTAGAAATACTCAGTCCGGCGAATGGAACGCTTATCGCAGGCGGAGTCCTTCCCATAAATGAAACCCGTTCGGTGAATGAGACCCTTCTCGCCAGCGGAACCCGTCCCATAAGTGAAGTCCGTCAGGTGGATGGGGCACTTCTCGCGGGCAGAGTCCTTCCTATAAGTGAAACCCCTCCCGCAGGCAGACCCCAGCCCATAACTGAAACCCGTCGGGTGAATGAAGCCCCCCCGGCTGATGATAGAATCCCTCCGCAGAAGGAGGAACGTCCCACGGAAGATGAAGACCCTCCGAAGGAGCCCACGGTTATCAGGGAAGAGGTGAGGATCGTAGAGAGGGAGAAGGAGGAGCCAACAGAAGGCGTCGATACATGGAAATATCACTGGCTGTTTCTGAACGCCCGCGTCGGCGGCTCATTCCGTCTTTATCTGTCGACGGAAGATAGCGATATCCCTAATTCATCCGCCCTCGCCCCTGACGTGGGGTTTGAAATGGAGGTCCATTTTTTCAATTTCCTTGCCCTGCAGTTCGGTATAAACTACGCCCTGGACAATCCGGAATACCAGGGCATGACCTATGAAGGATTTCCCTTGACCGTGAAATATCCCACCTCCCTGCTGAGTACCCCCTTTATGGTGAAGGGTATTTTTAACCCGAGCCTCCGGTCCACCCTGGGACCCTACGCAGGCGTCTACCTTAACTTTCCGATTATAGGCCCCGCTAAATCACCGCTCTTAGGTGTTCTTGGGGGATTGGAGTTTGCGACGAAGGTAGGGCCGGGGGCCGGAGCCATATTCTTTGATATGCGGTATTCCCAGGACATTGGCAGTACCGAGGTTACCGCCGGTCCATTTTACTATGACCGGCTATTTATCACCCTCTCCATAGGATACAAGTACGGCCTCTTCAAGAAAAAACATTGATGCCTACCCCTTCCTGATGTGCAGGGGTATGGAACTCAGCTCCCTGTTATCGATATATAGCACAAAGTTCACCACCCCGCTTGAGGCAAAGTGCAGGTTAGAGAAGGTAAACACCAGATGGGCTATAGCGGCGGCGCTACCTTCTCCATGCACCTCCACATGGCCTGAGATGGGCTCAATATTCAGTTCCCCATCCAGGTCCACGGTCTCAATCCGGAAAGTATGGGCGCCATATTCCCACATATCGAAGCGCATCCGGATAACCACCGCCAATTGGGGGTGAACGCAGGGGAAGTTCCGGGCGACGATCGTGTCGAAGGTCCCCACAATGGTGAGTTTCCCGCCGTTTTCCTGGGCAAAGTCGCAGAACGTAAATATTTCGGTTTTCATGTTCCTAAAGAATGGGGTATATCCTTGATAAAAGCAATACACGCGGGTATTATTAAATCACCATGACCGATTTTGTCCACCTCCACGTCCATTCGGACTTTTCCCTCCAAGACGCCGCCGTTTCGGTGCTGGCCCTGGCCGACCGGGCCGAGGCCCTGGGTATGCAGTACCTTGCCCTGACGGATCACGGTAATATGTTCGGGGCCATGGAATTCCTGGCCGCCTGCAAGGAAACGGTCAACGAAAAGGGGGAGCATGAAAAACGGAAAAACCCCCTTAAGCCCATCATCGGGTGCGAGGTCTATGTCAGTCCCGCATCCCGTACCGAAAAGAAGGGCTCCGAAAGCGATAACAAGTACTATCACCTGGTCCTCCTGGCCGCGAACCGGGAGGGCTACCTAAATCTGATGAAGCTCTGCTCCTTCGCCTATACCGAGGGCTTCTACTACCGGCCCCGGGTGGACGAGGAACTCCTGGCGAAGTACCACGGGGGGCTCATCGCCCTTTCGGCCTGTGTTTCCGGGGAGATTTCCAAGCTCATTCAGGCGGGGAGGCTCGATGCGGCGGAACAGAAGGCCCTGCATTACCGGGACCTCTTTGGTGCGGACAACTTTTACCTGGAAATCCAGGATCACGGCATTCCTGCAAGTACGCTCCGGGGGTCCCTGTCCCAAAGGCAGATAAACGAGGCGCTGATTGCCATTTCCCGGAAGACCGGCATCCCCCTGGTTGCCACCAACGACGTCCACTACCTGACCCAGGCGGATGCGGCAGCCCACGACATCCTCCTCTGCATCGGTACCGCCAAGCTCCGTACCGAGGAAAAGCGGAAACGCTACTACGGTGACCAGTTCTACCTGAAAAGCGGCGACGAGATGGCCGCCCTGTTCCCCGAATACCCCGAAGCCATTGCCAACACGGTGCGGATTGCCGAGCGTTGCGTCACCGATGTCCCCCGGATTGAAACCAAGGACCTCCCCCGGTATCTGCCGGAGTTTGAAATCCCTCCGGGCTTCCCCAACGCCGACGCCTACCTGCGGCATTTGACCATGGAGGGCTTGGCAAAACGGTATCCCCAGGATAAGACCGTCCGGGACAGGGCGGAATATGAGCTGGGGGTCATCATCCAGATGGGCTTTACGGGCTATTTCCTCATCGTGGCGGACTTTATCAACTGGGCCAAGGAGCGGGGCATCGATGTAGGGCCGGGGCGGGGTTCCGGGGCGGGTTCCATCGTGGCCTACGCCCTGCGGATCACCGACATCGATCCCCTCAAGTACAGCCTCCTCTTTGAGCGCTTTCTCAACCCGGAGCGGATCTCCATGCCCGATTTTGACGTGGACTTCTGCAATGAGCGCCGGGGGGAGGTAATCGACTACGTTACCCATAAATACGGCAAAGAGCAGGTAGGCCAGATCATCACCTTCGGTACCCTGGGGGCCAAGCAGGTGATCAAGGATGTGGCCCGGACCCTCAACATCAGCATCCCCGAGTCGGAGGCGATTTCCAAACTCATCCCCATAACCCCCAAGATCACCCTGAAAAAGGCCATGGAGGATGAACCCAAGCTGCGGGAATTTGAGCAGGACCCCCGGTACACTGAACTTTTTAGCCTGGCCCGGAAACTGGAGGGGCTCCACCGCCATGCCAGCCTCCATGCCGCCGGGGTGGTCATCGGCAAATCGGCGCTCCACGATTTCGTCCCCCTCTACTGGGACCATAAAACCAATGGCATCGCCACCCAGTACACCTGGGGCTTCCTGGAAACCTGCGGCCTGGTGAAGATGGACTTCCTGGGGCTTAAAACCCTGGACCTGATCAAGCATACCGAAGAGCTTGTCCGCCGCCGGGGAGGGGATTGCGCAGACTTCGACATAAACACGATTGATGAACATGATCCCGCCACCTTTGCCATGCTGGCTGATGAAAAAAACGAGGGCATATTCCAGTTTGAAAAAAGCTGGTGGAAGGGTTACCTGAAAGACGCCAAACCTACCAGCATTGAGGATCTGACCGCCCTGACCAGCCTGGGCCGTCCGGGGCCGATGGATAATATGCCCCAGTTTATCGAATCCAAAAACGGAAAGCGCAGGATAAGCTACCCCGATCCTTCCCTGGAGGGGGCGCTTAAGGAAACCTACGGGGTTATTGTCTACCAGGAACAGGTCATGGAGGTAGCCCAGATAATCGCGGGGTACAGCATGGGACAGGCGGACCTGCTCCGCCGGGCCATGGGAAAGAAGAAGATGGAGGTCATGGTCAAGGAGAAGGTGAAGTTCATTGATGGTTCGGTGAAACGGGGCTACAGCAAAGAAAAGGCGGATGAGATTTTCGAGCTGCTTATCCCCTTTGCGGGCTATGGCTTCAACAAGAGCCATGCGGCGGCCTATTCGGTCCTCTCCTACCGCACCGCCTGGCTCAAGGCGCATTTCCCCGCGGAATTTATGGCCGCCAACATGACCAATGAAATCGGCGCTGCGGATAAGGACAAGCTTCCCGAATATATTGAAGTGGCCCGGCGGATGGGGATCCCCATCGATCCCCCGGACATCAACCGGTCGGACAAGTATTTCACCGTGGTGGATGGCCGCATCGTGTACGGCTTCCTGGGCATCAAGGGTCTGGGGGATGCCTCGGCGGAGGAGATTATCAATTGCCGCAAGCAAGGCCCCTACAAAAGTTTTATGGATTTCCTTTACCGGGTGAACATTAAAACGGTGGGGAAAAAGGTAGTAGAACAGATCATCAGGACCGGGGCCTTCGACGGTTTCGGCCAGACCCGGCAGACCCTGGTACTGAACCTGGAAACGGCGGTGGATCATTCCCAGGCCAAAAAGGCGGATAAGGAACTGGGCCAGGCGAGTCTCTTTGATGATACGGATACCCAGGCCTACCCGGAGTATCAATTTACGGTCCACCCGGAAATGGACCGCATGGAACGGCTCAACATCGAAAAGGAACTTATCGGGTTTTATTTTTCCGGCCATCCCCTGGACGATTACAAAGAAGCCTGGGAAAAACTGGTAAGGCTGGATCTTTCCGATGTGGATAAGGCCGCCGAAAGGGAATATACTCTGATAGGGATACTAAAGACCCTGAAACCCTACACGAATAAAAGCGGAAAGACCATGGCCTTTGGGTCTCTTTCGGACTTTCGCGGTGAAATAGATTTAGTGTTTTTTGAAAAGATATGGGAAAGCTGCCGTGACAGGATTACGGTGGGTGATACCATTGCCCTCAAGGGCCGGCTGAATAAACAGCGGGGCAGTCCGGGCATCCAGGTGGATTCGATTCTCGACCTTTTGGAATACCGTTCCTCCGAAGCGGCGGATGGTTCCACGGAGGACGTGACCCTTATGGATGAGTACAAGGAAGCCTGGGAACAGTTTGTTACGCTGGACCTCTCAAAGCCGGCACAAGGGGCGGAAGGGGAGTACACCCTGATAGGGATACTGACCCGGCTCAAGTCCATTGTGGACAAGAATGGCAAGGACATGGCCTTTGCCACCCTTGCGGATTATCGGGGCGAAATAGGCCTGACCTTTTTTGCACGGACCTGGGAAATCTGCCGGGACAATGTCGAAGAAAACCGCTGCATTGCGGTTAAGGGAAAATTGGATAAGAGCCGGGACAAAGTGGGCTTCCTGGTAAGCTCGGTGCTTGAACTGGGAAAGCTCCGGCGAAGGGCGGCAAAAATAAGCGAAACTGCGGCTGAAACATCCCCTGCCGCTCCTCCGGGGCCTTCCTACCGGGAGCTGCACATACGGCTGAAGGAGGCGGCGGCGGAACGGGAGGAGAACCTCTACCCCCTGCGGGATTATCTGTACAGCGCCTCCGGTCCCTGTTCGGTTTTCATCCACATTCCCATCCAGGGGGATGAAGCGGTGATCCGTACCGCCGTCCAAATCACCGGTTCTGCTGAGGCTTCCTGTATAGAAGCCCTAACCCTTTGTAATGGAGTTGCCGACGTATGGCCGGAATAATGAACATCCTTGGGGGGATAACCAGCCTCTATATGATCCTTATTTTTATCCGTATCATGCTTACCTGGTTTTCCGGGCCCAGGGGCCAGTTCGGCAGGGCCTACGGCCTTCTTAGCGGCATCACCGATCCCTACCTCAATTGGTTCCGCCGCTTCCGTTTCCTTCAGGTGGCCAACCTGGATCTGTCCCCCATCGCCGCATTAGCAATACTGTCGGTGGCGAATAATATTTTTCTTACTATTGCCCGTTTCGGTACAATCACTTTCGGTATTATCCTTTCCATGCTTACTGCCGTCGTCTGGTCCGCCGTTTCCTTCATCCTGAGTTTTTTCATCATTATTGTAGCCCTGCGGCTGATTGCCTACCTTGCAGGCCGGGATGTGTACCACGGTTTTTGGCGGATCATCGACCAGATTTCCCAGCCCATCCTTTACCGCCTTAACCGGCTGATCTTCGGGCGGCGGCTGGTCCGGTACATGACGGGCATCCTCTCTTCCCTTGGGCTTCTGCTGATCCTCCGCCTCGGTCTGGACCTGCTGGTCCGGGGGCTCCAGGGCCTTCTTACCCGGCTCCCCTTCTGATGTTTCTCCGGGAGCTTACCGCGCAGGCGGAGGGTCATGTCAAGGGCGTCGGCGGGGAAACGGCAAAAGCCCTTGCCCGGCTGGGGATAATCAGTGTGGCGGACCTCCTGTGCTGGTACCCTGATCCCGAAAAGTGGCAGAACCGGAGCCGGCAGGTCCCCCTCAAGGATTTTCATAGCGGCTCGGTCTGTACCGAAATCCGGGTCCTCCTCGTCACCGACTGGGAGGAGCGCCGTAATGTTAAACGGCGGAAGATCTATGTTGAGGATGATACGGGCCGGGCGGCGCTGCTCCGGTACAGCAAATACCGCTATGAGGAAAGGGATTTCTTTCCGGGAAGGCGCTTCCATCTGTATGGCCGTTTCAAATACAAAGAAGGGGAACTTCAATCCGGAGATTTTGATGCGGAGCAGATCACCGAAGCGCCCCCGCGTGACTTTGGAGGAATACTGCCGGTCTACCATCTGACGAAGGGGCTTTCCCAGGGGGATCTCCGCCGGATCATGCGGAATGCCCTTGCCCAATACGCCAAGCCTCTGGAGGACGAACTCCCCCAGGCTATCATCCAACGGGACGGCCTTCTCCCAAAAAGCAAGGCTATCTGCGCCTACCACTTCCCCGAATCCGCAGAGGAACTGGCCCTTGCCCGGAAGACCCTGATCTATGAGGAACTTTTCTACCTGGAAGTAGTAGTGGGCCGTCGGGCCCTGGAGCGGAGAAGCAGGGAGATCGCCCCGGGCTCGGATCCTTCTTTGTCTTCTTCCCTCCAGCAGCATCTCCTGGAACGGCTCCCCTTCGCCCTCACCCCCGGCCAGACCAATGCCGTGGCGGAAATAAACCGTGACATGGAGGGGAGATATCCTATGGCCCGCCTCCTCCAGGGCGATGTGGGCTCAGGCAAGACCCTGGTAGCGTTTCTGGCGGCGCTCCGGGCGATAGAGCAGGGGGGACAGGCGGCGATCATGGCCCCCACGGAATTGCTGGCCCGGCAGCACGCGGAGAATGCGGCCCGGCTTCTGGAGCCGATGGGCTTAAGGCCGGCCTTTTTAACCGGCAACATGAAGGCTGCCGGGCGGTCCCCGCTTTTAAAAGCCCTGGCCGCCGGGGACATTGATATCGTGGTGGGAACCCACGCCCTTTTTTCACGGGATGTGGTGTACCGGAACCTGCGCCTGGTGGTGGTGGACGAGCAGCACCGTTTCGGGGTAACCCAGCGGCAGGCCATCATGGCCAAGGGGGATCACCCTGATTTATTGATGATGAGCGCCACCCCCATCCCCCGCACCCTGGCCCTCACCGTCTTTGGCGATATGGATGTGTCGGTGATCCCCGACTTGCCCCCGGGACGGAAACCCATAAAGACCCACCTTGCCACGGAATCTAACGAGACTAAGGTCTATGACTTTGTCCGCAAGGAGCTGGCCGCCGGGCGCCAGGCCTATTTCGTCTATCCCCTCATAGAAGCGGATATAAACAAGGGGCTCAAGGACGCCGAATCTATGGCGGACCGCTTAGGACGACAGGTCTTTAAGGGGCTGCCTGTCGCTCTGGTCCATTCAAAACTGGACGAGGAAGAAAAGCGGCGGACTATGGAGGCCTTCCGGCAGGGTGAAATCCGGGTCCTGGTGGCCACCAGCGTGGTCGAGGTGGGGGTGGATGTTCCCAACGCCACCTGCATGGTCATAGAACATGCGGAACGCTTCGGCCTTTCCGCCCTGCACCAGCTCCGGGGCCGGGTCGGCCGGGGAGAGGCGCAGTCCTATTGTTTCCTGGTCTATTCCACGGTCCACGACGGCGGCGCCCTTACCGGGGACGGCAAAAAAAGGCTCGAGGTGATGTTTAAAAGCACGGATGGCTTTATCATCGCCGAGGAGGACCTGAAACTCCGGGGTCCCGGCCAAATCGTCGGCATCGAGCAGTCGGGTTACCTGTCCCTGGGGGTAGCGGAGCCCTTCCGGGACGCCGAAGAACTTGCCCGTGCCCGCACCGACGCCTTTGCCCTACTGGAGGAGGACCCGGGACTGCTCCTCCCGGAGAACCGCCGCATAGCCCAGGTGCTGGAACGCGCGCCGCCCTTTTCTCAAATAACCCTATAGGTTAAAATGACCCACAATTCCGGCGGATTTGGGAAAATGGGTCATTTTGGAGCGAACTCGGCATTGGCCTGTTTCGATTGAAACAATCTGAGCCGCCGGTATTCCGATGAATCATCATAATTCTTTATTATATAATGAATTACATATATCTTTCGATCCGGGCTCAGATGGCACGGTTTTTGCATATAATAAATAACAGAAATAGGAGGCCCCAATGGCGACCGTAAAAACGAAAAAGACAACCGATAGTTCCGATGAAAATATCCTCGCTATGTACTTGAAAGAAATCAACCGGATTCCGCTTCTTACGAGGGAGGAGGAAGATACCGCGGCCAGGGATGCGGCCAAGGGTAATGTGGCGGCCCAGCATAAGCTGGTCAATGCCAACCTGCGCTTTGTGGTCAATGTGGCCAAAAAGTACCAGGGCCAGGGCCTCCCTCTTACGGACCTCATCAGCGAAGGGAATATCGGCCTTATGCACGCCATAGAGCGCTATGATGTTGATAAGGGCTACCATTTTATCTCCTATGCGGTCTGGTGGATACGGCAGGCCATTCTCAAGGCGATTTGCGAAAAATCCCGGATGATCCGTCTGCCCCTGAACCGGGCTAATGAACTGGTGCAGATAGAGAAGGCCAGGAAGTGCGTTCAGGAAAACGGAACCGAGGACACGGAGATCAATGAAATCGGCCGGCTTCTGGCTATGGACCCGGATCATGTGGCGGATATTATCAATATTTCCCGGGAACTGGTTTCCCTGGAGAACCCCGTGTTTGATGAGAAGGATTCTTCAACCCTGGGTGACATTATCGAAGATGACAATTGCATCTCTCCGGAGAAATATGCCGTCGATTCGCTGCTCCACGACGATATAGAAATGGTACTGGATACCCTTCATCCCAAGGAAGCGGATATCATCCGGTACCGGTTTGGGCTGGGTGAAATGGGCCCCATGTCCTTAAAGGAAATCGGGGATTACTTTAACTTAACCAAGGAACGGATACGGCAGATTGAAAAGAAGGCCCTCCGCCGGTTGCAGCATCCTGCCCGCCTGCGTGTTCTTGAAAATTACGTAGCCTAAAACTCAGGGTTTGTTCCGCAATAAGATTTCCTTAAAGCCCGCGTTGTAGAGTCGTGCGGCAGCTTCCCGCATGTCGCTGCCGCGCACTCCGGGTATCAGCACCCGGACCCACCCCTCGCTTATTGCAAATGTAGGGCTGAAACCGGCGATCGCCGCACGGTTAAATGCCTCCTGGGCGTTCACACGGGTTTTGTATGCCCCTACTTGCACCCAGTATTGGGTAGTATCCTGGGGGGGCATACGGGGAATCACCTTAGCACTATTTGCCGAAGGCTCACGCTTGGCCGTAAGCGGACCGGTTACAATAAAATACACCGGGGCAGCGACAGGAGCCGGTACTTGCTGCCTGGGCTTTCCGGTGCCCGGTATCCAGGGATCAGCCAGTTCCGGCAGCCACTCCCTTGCCGCCTGTGTCGGCCAGGACAGCGGCCAGGGGAGGGCGCCGGTTTCCCAGGGCGGAGTAATGGGCATTATTTCCGAAGTAAGGGTGGGAGGGGCTCCGGCATAGGCGCCCGGCCCATAGGCCGCCGGATTGGGACCTGCCGGAACCATCGCATAGGGATTGTAGACAGGGGCAGGAGGGGCGACCGCATAGGGGTTGTACCCCAAGGCCGGAGCCGAGGCATAGGGCACGTATCCGGAGGCCAGGGGATCCGCATAGGGATTGTACCCGGAACTTGTTGGAGCCGGCGCATAGGGATATCCCGGCGCCCCCTGAGCAACACAAACTGCGGTGAGCAGTACGCTTAATAGGACTGATATAACGAATCGTTTTGTCACTTTGATTCCCCTCCCATAGGTATATCGGTTTAATTATTACCTATAATAAGCATTTACGCAAGTCGTTTCCGCTTAGCTGCAACATAACGGGAGAAATCGGAAATATTTTTGACTATTATTCGGTCTTTGGTAAGTTCCAGCCGGCCCTGGGCAGCAAATCGGGTGATAATGTCCCGGGCATCCGTGACATTCATGGCCGCCCAGTGGGCAATCTCCTCCACGGTGGTCTGAAACTCCCGGGTTTCCCGGTGCGTCTGTCTCTTGTCGGTCTGGTTTTCGTCCAGCATGAGGAATACATCGGCGATCCGGGCATGGGGATCCGTCAAGGTAAGGATCATGAACCTGCGCTTTGCATCGTAGAGGCGCCGGGCAAAGGTTTTGAGCAGCTTCAGGGCAATTTGGGGGTTCCCGGCCATGAGAACATCAAAGTTTTGCCGGTTAAATTCCAGAACCTGCACTTTATCCAGGGCAATGGCGGTGGCGGACCGGGGGGAATCCTCCAGGATGGCCATTTCCCCGAACATTTCCGAAGGCTGGAGTATGTCCAGGGTCTTTTCCACATCCCCAATCACCTTAACCAACTCTACCCGGCCTTCCTGGATCAGGTAAAAGGTGTCCCCGGGCTCAAACTCGGAGAAAATCATCTCCCCGGCTTCAAAGGTCCGGGAAAAACGGGAAAATGCCCCAAGGCCGGCGCTTATGGCTGCCATTCAATGCCCCCCTTTTCCACGCAGGAAATCCAGGTACTTCACCGCATTTGCGGCGTTTTTCCCGGTGGGATAATGGGTAAGATAACGGCCGAAAATATACTTGGCTTGGGAATGGCGCTTGTTCTTAAGGTAGTATTGCCCCACCTGAAAGAGGCTCTGTTCGGAATTCTCCGGCTCCTCCCCGGCAATATGCCGGTGGATACGGCGCAGTTGATTGGAAAAGACCTTGAGCATCTTTATGATGATCCGGGGATTTGCGCTGACCAGTTGTTCAAATTCCGGAATGGTAAAGACGATGATGGTGCTCTCCCCGGTAACGATGGCGTTTTCCTCCTGGGGATACCGGCCCAGGGCGGACTTTACCCCGAAAAACTCCCCGGTTTGTACCGGATCGGAGGTACTCGCCCCGGTTTCAATGTTTTGATAGGTCAGGTTTACCGCTCCGCTTTGGAGAAGGTATATTTTCTCCCCGCCGGACTCCTTCTGAAAATAAACAACTGCCCCGGCCTGGTATTGTACTGTTTTCGGCATCCCCTGCTCCTATTGCCCCGGTTCAAAGGGCAGGAAATCAAGGGTCTTCTTAAACCCTATCTTTTCCCGGGCCTGGGTATAGAAGGCCCCGGGATCACCGATGGCAAACATGGGCCGCCCCGCTACGGTAATTTGAGAGTACCCAAGGGGTAACTTGCCCTCAAGCAGATCAAGGAAGCGCAGTTCCCCGTAGAGGGGTTTCCCTGCCAGGGAGAGGAACTCGATATCCTCCATGCCCGCAGATGCCAGGTTTTCGTAGGGGTCATCGGAACGGCCCTTCAAAATCAGTATATCCGCCAGCTTGCCCTCGTCCAGGCTGCCCAGGCTGTCCTCCAGGTGAAGCGCCCTCGCGGCGTTGATGGTAACCATCTCGAAGATGGTTTGGGGGCTCAGGTCTTCGCCGTATAGCTGCCGGTACAGTTCCCGGGCATAGTGTATTTCCGCCAGGAGGTTGGCGGAGCCGGAGTGGGTAGAATCGGTACCCAGGGTGACGTTCACCCCTTCCCGGAGGAATTTGCGTATCTTGCAGGTTACGTTGAACATGAGCATGTTGGAGGCGGGACACCAGGAAATGCTGGCCCCGGCCCCGGCGGTTTTCCGGATGTCCTCATCGCTGAAGCCGATGCAGTGGACAAAGAGGTCGTGCCGGTCCAGTACCCCCTGCCGCTCCAGGTTTGCAAGACCCCGCATGGACTCCTCGTCAAAGCCCTCCGCAAGGTGGGTTATGAAGGGCCAGTTGTTTGCCACCGCCCGTTGGTGTTCTATTTCAATGCCGTCCCCCCATTTGAGGTCGTAGGAGGATGCTTCATGGGCCAGGGTATAGGTTTGAATCGCCCGGATAGGGAGGTGGGGGAGGAAGTCCTGGTTTATCGAATGGGGAAAATGGTCGACCACCGTGGTTACCCCGGAAAACAGGCTTTTGTAGGAACTGAGGGTATACATATCATCAACGGTCAGGTTGGCCCGCTCGGCATAGGTGGCGGAAGCTTTCAGGTCATTATCCCAGGGGAGCCAGGTCAAATAGTATTCCCCCGGTTTCGGCCCAATCCGGGGGAGATAATTCCCCCGCAGATGGTCATGGGTGTTGAGCAGAGCGGGGTACACAAAGGATTTGCCCCCTAAATCCACAGCCCTTCCCGGTGACCCCCGGGGCGCAATTTTTCCGTCATGTACGTAAACCGCAGCGTTCTTCACCCCGGTTCGAGGGCTTACTGTCAGGCAATTCTTTAGAATATAGTCAAACACGTTCCCATTTTATGACAGCGATGGGTAACAGTCAACAGGACAGAGGACAATCAGGGCGTTGACGGGCATGCCCTACAAGTTGACGGACATGCCCTACAAGTTGACGGGCATGTCCTACAAGTTGACGGGCATGCCCTACAAGTTGACGGGCATGCCCTACAAGTTGACGGACATGCCCTACAAGTTGACGGGCATGTCCTACAAGTTGACGGGCATGTCCTGCAAGTTGACGGGCATGCCCTACGGACAATTGACACGAGTTCCCCCAAACCTTACTATATAAATATGGCAGATGAGATTGTTTTGACGGACGCCGACTTTGAACGCTACCGCGGCCTTATTTATAAAGAAAGCGGGATTAACTTTACCAAAACCAACCGCTCTATCCTGGAGGGAAGGCTCAAGGAACGGCTCCGGAATAAGCCGGGGCTTACCCTGGGGGCGTATTTTAACACCATTTCCACGAATAAGGAGGAACTCAAGGGCTTCCTTGATTCGGTTACCACCAATCTGACCCGGTTTTTCCGTAACCAGCCCCATTTTGACGCCCTGGAGCACTTTGTTATCCCGGAAGTGATGAAAATTAAGAAGCCGTCAAACAATACTACTATCAAAATATGGAGCGCCGGCTGTTCCACCGGGGAGGAACCCTATACCATCGCCATGCTCCTCTCTGAAATCCTCCCCCCGCCCTGGAAATTCGAGATCACCGCCAGCGATATCAGCCTGAAATGCCTTATGACCGGTAAGGAGGGCTTTTATGCCGACAGCCGGATAGAGGGTATCCCGGATAAGTACTTATCGAAGTACTTTGACAAGGTCGAGGGGGGCTATAAGGTCAAGGCGGACATCCAGTCCAGGATACGTTTTGACTACCACAATTTACAGAATGATTCGGGGCAGCGCAACCTGGACATCGTGTTCTGCCGGAACGTGATCATCTACTTTGACGAGGTTACCCAGGCCGCCGTGGTAAACCGCTTCTATGAGTCTATGGCCGCCAAGTCCTTCCTGTTCATCGGCCATTCGGAATCCCTCTTTGGCATGGATACTAAGTTTGAATTTGTAAAGACCCAATGGGCAACCCTGTACCGGAAGTTTGTGTAAAAATAGGAGTATATCGTGGCTGAAGATGTTGCGGTTCTGATTGTTGATGATTCGGCGCTGATGCGTAATCTTATAGGCAGGATGATAGAGGAAACGCCGGGGCTGGCGCTGGCCGACAAGGCCATGAACGGGCGTTTTGCCCTGGACAAGATCCCCCGGGTTAACCCTGATATCATTGTTCTGGACCTGGAAATGCCGGAGATGAACGGCATCGAGTTCTTAAAGGAGCGGAAAAAGCAGGGGATAACCATCCCGGTGGTCATCCTGTCCTCCATTGCCGAAAAGGGCGCGGCTATCACCATGGAAGCCCTTGCCTTAGGGGCCTCCGACTTTATCCAGAAACCCGCCGGTTCGGCTTCTATGGATAACCACACCGTAAAGGACACCCTGGTGGGTATGCTCCTGGGCTATGGTGGCCAGTATCGCCGCAGCCAGGGCCGCAAGGTGGTCCCCTCGGTGGACTTTACCGCCAAGACCTTGAGCCCCCTGCCTGCTCCGGGCAAACCCGGTTCGGTGAGCGCCATCCTGGGGATGTCCTCATCCACGGAGCCCCACAAGCCGCCGGTTCCGGTCCGTAAACCCGCCAATACGCACATTATCGCCATAGGCATTTCCACCGGGGGGCCCGACGCCCTGCGGGTGGTGTTCGCCAACCTGGACAAGGACCTGGCGGTACCCATTGTGGTGGTCCAGCACATGCCCCAGGGCTTTACCAACGAATTTGCCAAGAGCCTTGACCGGGTCTGCCCCCTTTCGGTAAAGGAAGCCGAGGAGGGGGACGCCATACAGCCGGGGCGCATCCTCATTGCCCAGGGGAACAAGCACCTGGAGGTGGAACGCCGGGAGGGCTCCGTGGTGGCCCACCTTACCGACGATCCCCCGGTGAGCGGCCACCGGCCCTCTGCGGACGTGCTCTTTGCATCGGTGGCCCTGGTGTACCAAAACCACGCCCTGGCCGTGATCATGACCGGCATGGGCCGTGACGGCGCAGCGCAGCTGGGGACCGTCTACAAGGAAGGGGGCATGACCCTGGGCCAGGACGAGGCCTCTGCGGTGGTTTACGGTATGCCCCGGGTGGCCTTTGAGCTGGGGCATGTGCAGGAGCAGGTGTCATTGGAGAAGATGGCCCGGCGTATCTGCGAGGTGGCGAAGACGCCGCGGTAGCTAATTCCTTCGTATCTGCCATTTCCCCTCGATTTTTTCAAACCTGGAGGAGGGGAGGGTGATTTGCCGCCCGTCTTCGGCGCTTAGCGTTACGGCGCCCATCACCACATTGACCTCTTTCACTTTCCAGAGAGCTTCGTCGTAGCTTAACCTGCAGCCCTCCGGGGGGATCAGGCGGCGCTGTTCGTTGTAGAAGGTGTGTTCGTAGGCGAGGCAGCAGAGGAGGCGGCCGCAGGGACCGGATATCTTCATGGAGTTGAGGGAGAGGTTCTGGTCCTTGGCCATCTTTATGGAGACCGGCTTGAGCTTGTCCGAAACCGCGTGGCAGCAGTAGGCCCGTCCGCAGACCCCAAGGCCGCCCACTACCCGGGATTCGTCCCGAACCCCTATCTGCCGGAGTTCTATCCGGGTTTTAAAAATGCCCACCAGGTCCTTTACCAGTTCCCGGAAGTCCACCCGGTTTTCTGCGGTAAAGAAGAACAGTACCTTGGACTCCTCTAAGAGATAATGGACCGAAACCAGTTTCATCTCCAGCCGGTGGGCGGCGATCCTTTCCTTGCAAATCAGGAATGCGTCCTGTTCCAGGTGCCGGTTATACGCCGATTTGTCCAGGTCGTCCTTGGAGGCAGGCCGTTCAATCCGGGAAACATCGGTGAAACCGCCGGAAGAGGCCGTGGTGTTCCTCTGCTGAACCGGGCCGATTATCTGGGCCAGATCCCTGCCGTAGCGGGTGAGCACCAGGACCCAGCTTCCATTGCCCAGGGCTTCTCCCTTGTAGCCGCCAAGGAAGGTTTCGTTGGAATAGGAGAGCCGGAGACGGTATACCGGGGTGTCCGGCGCCATCTCCGCATCCCCGGCGACAACGATGAGATCGGTCTCCTCAAGGCCTTCCTCGGTAGGATTATCCTCCAGGGCGGAAATATCATCATCATCATCAGATTGCGCCATGACCTGTCCTTCCGCACCATTGTGCTATTGCATCAAATCTACCAGGAGTCCGGTAATTTCATCAAGCCGGGCCAGGAGCTCAAGCTGACGAAGCTGACCGGAGAGTATCCCCGAGGCCAAAGCTTCCAGCTTTTGATCCACCACCTCTATTTGCACCTTACGGCGTTTTTCGTGGTTAAACAGGTAGCTTTCCGTCTTTACCGTATACCCATTCTCCATCACATAGTGTAAAAACTGCCGTACCGCCCGCTTGTACTGCTTAATTTCCTCCCCCAGGGGCCGCTGTTTCAGGGCATCCCCGGCGCTGTGTACCTCGTCCAGCAGCTCCTGGAGCGCCTCCTCCGAGGGGGGATAGCTGGTCAAGGCCTCCGCTTCCGCCGCCGCCCCCAGGCCCTTTTCTTCAAGCAGCCGGGAGAAGGGGGTCTTTTTAAGAGCCCGGGACTTGGGGCCTTTGGTATAGGCTGCGGGGTTAAAAAAGGGCAGGGTGCCCCCGGGGATGTCTACCTTATCCATTCTCGCGGTCTTTTTTTGAAGAGAAGGATAATCCCGAAAGGGCGAACTTTACCCCCTGGGCGTCCCGGTACTCGGCCACGGCCTTATCCCAGGCCTCATCATCCCGGCAAACCGTGACCTTCCCGTGGATCAGGCACCCCTCCTCCGCCTTGATGCGCCGGGTGATGATGTCCCCCAGGACGAGGGCGGTATTGAGGATGATGATCCGCTCGCTGACCAGGATATTGCCATAGACCACCCCGCCGATGGTCACCGTGGTGCCGCTGATGTTGCCCTTCATCCGGGCCTTTTCGCCTACCACCACCCGGCCCTTGGCATTCAGGTTCCCCCGGATACTGCCGTCTATCCGGGTAAAGCCGCCGGATTCAATGTCCCCGTTGATTGAGGCGCCGGAACCCAGGATGGTGTTTATGGATAAATCGTTGTTCTTCCCGTAGGACATGTGGTGGTCCTCCAGGGTTACCGTGTGTTTTTTGCGATGCTGGAACGGATATTGAGGTACTTGAAGGGGTCCACCACATCACTGCCGATATGAACCTCGTAGTGCAGATGGGGCCCCGTACTCAACCCGGTATTCCCGATGTAGCCGATGGTTTCACCCTGCTGTACCCGCTGCCCGGTATGTACCCGGAACTGCTGCATATGGCCGTACCGGGTATAGAACCCGTGTTTATGCTTGATTATCACGTAATTGCCGAACCCCGTGGCATCGTAATCCACGGTAACTACCTGCCCGTCCGCGGCAGCCACAATGGCGTCCCCCTGGCGGTAGGTGGACATGTCTATCCCCTTATGGATGTAGTACTGCCCGGTAAAGGGATTTTCGTTCTGCCCAAAGAACATGGAAATATGACCGATGCCGCCTTTAATAGGCCAGACGCTGGGAATCTCCGTGAGCAGGGCGTTCTGAGAATCCAGGAGGGTTCCGATTTCCTTGACCGGCTCCACCGCAGAGGCCAGGTATTCCGAAAGCCGGCGTATATCGTTTACCTCCTGCAGGGAGCCTTCGGCGGTTTCCTTGATATCAAAGAAGGAGGAAAGATCCCCGGATAGGGAAGGGGCGTTGGCCTTACTCGACGGGGTATCCACCCCCAGGGCGGAAAGGGTGTTTGAAAGGGCCACCTCAAACCCCCGGGCGGTCCGCAAAAGCCGGGATGTTTCGTCCCGCAGCTGGTCCAGACTGGCCTGGGTGTTCTTTAACCGGCCGTCCTTATCCGCCAGGACGCCCTTGGCGCTGCTGTAGGAGGCGCTGGACCAGAAAAAGGCCCCCACAATACCGGTCAAAACCAGGGTAGCACAACAGAGGGAGAACACCGTCACATGGAGATTGTACACCCGCTTCTCTGAATGGGGGACCAAAACAATGGTATAACGGCGGTGCATGATCCCAAGGATGTTTTGAAGGAAATAAACAAGCCCCTTCCCAAAGAGGCGGGCGAGGTTTTTCGCCTTTAAAACCAGACTGTTTTCAAATCGTTTATATTCGTGAACCGACGCCAATATGGACCCCTATCTCAAGTATCGGAACAAATTCCTCTTTGTAGGATATCAAATTATACTAACCCTGTCAATTCATATTTGTCAAATACTTTGTTTGGACGGGAATACTTCCACTGCCAGGGGTATCGCTTCCATAGCGCCCTTCCGGGAAACCGCCAGGGAAGCGGCTTTAGAGGCGATGTCCAGGGCCGCTTGAAGGGGGTACTGTTTGTACCGCGCCGCGATAAAGTACCCCGTAAAGGTATCCCCGGCCCCGGTGGTATCGACCACGGGCACCTCCACAATGCTCCCTTTTCCCCGGATATTCCCGGATCCGTAATAGGCCCCCTCTCTTCCGGCGGTCAGGACAATCTCGGCGGCGGGGAAACGCCCGGTCAGGCTGTCGAGTATCTGTGGCAGCGGGGAAGAACCGGCCAGGGCGGCGCCCTCAATTTCATTGACAAAAAAAACATCCACCAGGTCCAGAGGCAGGGCTGCTATTTTCTCATCGTAGGGGGAGGGGTTAAGGCATACCCTCATGCCCCGTTCATGGGCGGCCTTTATAATTTTCCCGGTGAACACAATTTCATTTTGCAATACGATACAATCCCCTTCGCCGAAATCCCCCAGGGTACGGTTAATTTCATCGATAGTTATGGCGGCATTGCCCCCGGCGTACAATACGATGGCGTTCTGGCCGGTTTTGTCCAGTTGGATTAAGGCCTGGCCCGAGGCCCCTTCGTAGACCCGCACCGCCCCGGTATTCACCCCGTAGGATTCCAGCAGGGTCAGCAGGAATTGTCCGTCCCGGCCCACCTTTCCCGCCATATAGACATCCATGCCGGCCTTGGCCAGGGCCGCCGCCTGGTTCGCCCCCTTCCCGCCGGCGCTTTTAACCAGGGAGGAACTGCTGATGGTTTCACCGCCCGCTACGATGTGATCCACGGAAAAAATCAAGTCGATGTTTAATGAGCCAAAAACAAGAACCTTCATGATTCGCTCCTTTGCATAGGATACCTGGTATTAGTAAAAGGTTTCACGGATTGTAATTGCAGGAAGCCGGTTCTGTCAAGGACCCGTGGTGCCTCCCACGCGAGCTGCGTAGGCTCCTACACGACCCCCGTTTTTCCCTTAGACAGCAAAAACAGGCGTTTTGACAGCATAATTGGTATGGTTTTCCCCTTGCGCTTTCATAGTCTTGTTATGATCATACTCCCCTTTCTTTAGAAAGCGCAAGGGGAAAACCATACCAATTATGCTGTCAAAACGCCTGTTTTTGCTGTCCAGGCCGAATTTGGCCGGAAAGACGCCGGGAACCGGGAAATCATGGGGTATGCAGCCCCTTCCAAAAAACCTTGAAAAGGGGCGGCTTTGTGCCAGCCGCCTCCTGCGTTCGCATAGCCACTTGCGGAAAAGCCTTTGTTTGCTCTATGATATAAACAGGGTTTTTCGATTTATGGAAGAGACGATAGAGATAGTAGCCCCGCCCCAAAGGCGTGAATGGTAGCTCGCTGAACTGTGGCTGCTAAGGCAACCGTACAGCCGGGGCTTACAGTTCGATGCCCGCTTCCACGAGTTCCCTGGTCCGGGGGTGTTTCGGCGAACTAAGCGCCTCCCGGGTTGGGGCGTCTTCGATAATTTCACCCTTGTCCAGCATGATGATCCGTTCGGAAATATCCGCCACCACCGGCAGATCGTGGGAAACCATGATGAGGGTGAAGTCCTTGTTCTTTTTGAGGGTGTGCAAGATGAAAAGATATAGCTCAATGACGGCGGTACTCGCCCTCATGCTGGCAGGGTCACTGGCCCTAACCGGCTGTCCCAAGACTACCGGCGATGACGACCCTGACACCCTCAACAGTTCCGTCTCCACCAGCGGCGACCCTGACACCCTCAACAGTCCCGTCCCCATCAGCGGCGACCCGGAACTGTCCGGCGCTATCACCATAAAGGACGGCACTAATCCTGTGACCAGCTCTTACACCGACACACCGCTTACCGCCGTCTATACCGGCGATGAGGGCGTTACCTTCCAGTGGAACAAGGGCGGAACTCCCATTGACGGCAAAACCGGCACTGCCTACACGCCGGACAAATGGGGAAGCTACACCGTAACCGTCAGCTTAGACGGCTACCCGAGCAAGACCAGCGCCGCGGTGGCCGTTACCGACATTGATTTTGGTACAGAAGAGGTCACCCTGTACACCATCAGCAGCAAAGCCAATTTTGAGGCCGCCGAAACCGCAATAGAAACAGCCGGCGGCGGCAACTATGTGCTCACTATCACCGATACGGTAGATGTTGAGGGCGAATCCATAGAACTGGCGGAGGACGCCATCGTTTCCCTGCGGGGCGGCGGCACCCTCCATCAGTCAACGGCGAGTGTGAACGGTTTATTCGCCCTTATTAACCAAAACAGCAAGCTTATACTGCGGGACGCGGTGCTTCAAGGGCACGCCGGCAACTCCTCTGGGCTGGTGAAGATGGACGAGACGGTGGAGTTTGTTATGTACGGCGGGACTATCACCGGCAATACAGCCACCTACCTCGGCGGCGGGGTGGACGTCGGCAACGGCACATTCACCATGAACGGCGGAACGATCAGCGACAATACAGCCCAGAGCGGCGGCGGGGTGTTTGTCAGCGGCACATTCACCATGAACGGCGGAACGATCAGCGGCAATACAGCCAACAGAGGCGGCGGGGTGTTTGTCGAGTGGGGCACGTTCACCAAGACCGGCGGCACCATCTACGGCGATAATGACACTACAAACACGCCACCCCAAAACACCGCCACCGATGGGGCCACCGGCAAGGGTCATGCGGTGTTTGTGTATGATAACAGCGTCGGCCACAAATACCGCGACGATACCGCCGAAGAAGGGCATAACATTTCCACCATCGATTATACCGGATTGACGGCTGTCCCAGCCTCATAAGCGGACCCCTGCGGGGGCAGCAAGCGGTCCCCTGACCGCGCCCCCGCCCGGCCAAACACCGGCGGGCGGCTCACGGACACCCGGGAGCCGCTCATAAAAACCAAGGAGGTGAGCTTTCCTTTGTACCGGAGAGCTACCATTCACGCCTTTGGGCCGGGGCTACTATCTCTATCGTCTGACCGGGATGTTCGACAACATACAGACCCTGCTCCAGGGCATATTCACGGGCGCCGTCTTCAATAAGCGCCCCCGCCACGCTGCTTACATATTTCCGTTTGTCTCCATGTTTATCCGCATGACGCCGCAGGGTTTCCATCCGTTGCAGGTGCTCATTCACGTTTGTCTTTGTCAGGTTCGTTTTTACTTCTACTATCATGGCATACTCTCCATCTTCCAACAGTATATCAATTTCCGCCACTACTTTGTTCTGTTCATCTTTTATTTTATGGTTCCGGGAAATGTGGTCAAACCGGTACCCCTCAGCATTAATCTTTTCAACGAGATTTGACGCGGTTAAATGCTCTATAAGTTCCCCCAACCGGTTACCCAAGCGGCTTATCTGCCGATCCGTTTCCCTGTTCGTCTCCTTTATTATCCGCTCCGTCTCTGCCATTCGCCGATCCGCCTCAGCAGTCATTTCCTGAAACTTCCGATCCGACTCCAGGTTCATCGCCTGAAACTTCCGATCCGACTCCTGAAACATCTCCCACACCTTCTCAAAGGTCAGGGGGTCTTTCCGCTCTTTTGACGTTGTGGTCATCCGGTACCTCTTGGTTACAGTATACTCCCAAACCCGCCTTTATGCACCCCCAAAAATAAATCAGAAATTCGCTCCCAAACGCTTGCTTTTTACCGGCGGATAGACTATTATATAAGTGTGACCGAGTTATCCAATCTTACCAAAAGCGCCCCCTCATCCTAACCCTTCTGACGCTGCCTGTGACCGGCAGTTTGATAGTGATTGCAGCCCTTTTACGCTTCTTTTCCATTTTGCGTGATTCGCTCTATATAGGCGAACAGGCTAAAACCGGTATTTCAACACCGGAAAATTCGAAATTCCGCCAAAATAGCCCGGGCTTTTTTCAGAGAGCCCAAGCCGGCGGTATAAGAACCCGGGCTCCCACCCGGATAGCCCGAACTCCCAACCGGAAAGCCCGAACCGGGGCCGAAAAGCCCGAACTCCCAACCGGAAAGCCCGGACTGTTGCTCAATAGCCCGGGCTCGTACCGGGAAAGCTCGGGACATTGCAAAAAGGCCTGGGTTCTTACTTCAATAGCCTGGTTTCTTACCTTACGACCTTGGGTTCTTACTTCGATAGCCTGGGTTCTTACCCTGCGACCTTGGGTTCTTACTTCGATAACCGGGGTTTTTTCTCGATAGTCCGGGTTTTTCCCTCGATAGCCGGGGATTTTTCCTCGATAGCCGGAGTTATCCCCCTTAGAGCCTGGGCTCCCGTCCGTGAGCCCCGGCTTTTACCGTAAAAGCCGGGGCTTGGTTGATATTTACCTTTCCTGCATTCTCTCGTCACTTATCAAGCCGCTCTTATGCATATCCATCGCGTCCTCGTGACACATCTCCAAAATTTCGCTTTCATATCTTATTTTCATTTGGGAACCTCCTCATTGGTAATTTCTATCGACTATAGCATACTTCAAAGATAAGCCTAGCGGTACAGGAATTGTTGTCGGGGCGGGGGATCAAGAGAGCTTTTTTAGTATTGCTTTAGCGGTATATTCATTGATTTCATCGTGTCGGGGAACGGTAGCTTCCTTGTTTGTTCGCGGCTGTAGGTATACGTCATGTTTTGCCCCATGCCGGGCAAGAACCGCCCCTTGGCGGTTCAACTTTTGGAGCAACTCAACCTTCTTCATACCAAAACTAGTTTTCTTTTGTGGTATTTTGCAAGATTCAAGCATTTGTACATATCCGAGAGCATTTCTTCCAGTTCATCAAGGGTCTTACCCTGAGTTACGTCTTCGGGGAAATCATCAAACCAGCCCACAAAAAAGCCGTCATCCGCTTCAAAATAGGTATATTCAAGTTCCATACGGCGATAATAACCCTAAGGGGACAAAATATGCAAGGGGACGGCCGCCTACGCGCTATTTGAAGGGGAACGCGGGGGCGCGGCGCGGTCAGGAGACCGCCGCCTTCCCCGCTCCCCGGACGCTTCCCTATTCCTGCGGGTTTGAATAGGCTATTTTGCCGCCATCCCCCACCGCAACAAACGTCCCGTTGCCGAAGGTTACTCCAAATTGCTTTTTGTGGTCGTAACGCGCCAGGTTTTCCCGGCGGACAAGCCCCAGCGTTGGTTTACGTAGGCCGAAAAGGCGGCGGCCTCGGCGGAAAAAGCCTCCGCAAGCTCCGGCCAGTTACCGGCGGCCTCGTCCTTGGGGGGCAGCACCGCATGGCGCCATTCATGTTCGCTGATACGGCCGGCCAGGGTTTCCCCAAAGTATTTGGCCGCCTGGGATGCCGGCTGCTGGAGGATGTAGGCCATGAATTCATTCACCACCAGGTATTGATCATTCATATCGTAGCGCTGGTATTCAAAATAGCTCCGGATAAACTGTTTCGCGGTGCGGGGAAGCTTATCCCAGCGGCGACGGCTAAAGTCCCGGAAATCCTCATCTATGAAGAAAAGTCCGTGGAACCCTTCGTGGGCCATGAAGAGACTGCGGAGATAGGGCGGCGACTCCCGGGAAATCGAAATAATGGCGCCCTTCCCGCTTATATAGCGGGAGGTCCCGTCTTCCCGGAGGATAATTCCCGCATGGAGCAGGATGGCCTCCAGTTCCCGCTCCTCCCGTAGCAGGGGAAACTTCTCCATCCGGGCTGTTTCAAAGAATTTGGCCAGGTCCTCCGCCCGGTAATCGTGGGCATTCCAGCCGTGGAGCGCCTCTATCTCCGCATCCGGGGCAAGGCGGCCGCGGAACCCCTGCTTTTCCGTAAAAAAGGCGAGGCGCTTTAAAAGCCGGTCCTGGACCGCATAATCCGCCGTATCCAGGATAAGTATGGAAGGAAACCTTTCCCAGATAAAAAGTTCGAAGCGCCGGTCCCGCCAGGCGTCCCGGGAATAGCCCAGGATAAGCCCCGGGTCCGCTATCACCGGTTCCACCGGAAAGGGCCGCTCCGGCGCGATTCCCAGGTTTAGAGACGCAAAGGCGGGGCCGCTTATGCGAAGGGGATAGGGATCCTCCGGTAATGCGCCGGAGGGGATGAAAAGCCGTTCCGGATTTTGTGGGGAACCCGCCGGGAAAGTCCACTCATACCGGACCGGCCCCGCCTCAAGGCGATAGTTTCCGCCGCCGCCAACAAGGGCTTGGAATTCCGCCCCGCCCCTAATCCGGTAGGGCTCGGGGGGATCGATAAGGAAGGTCTTCCCCACAAAGGGGGTGGCACGGAGAACCGCTTCCTCAAAGGCAAACCCATACCAACGATCAATTATTTCCAGGGAGTACAACGCAAAGGCATCCCCGGAACTCCCGGCGCCGTCCTTTTTTTCCACGCTGATACGGATACTGCGGAGCGGAGCGGCGGCGAGGGGCAGCGCGTAACGGAACCGGCCGGGGGACGTGGTAAGCCCCAGGAACGATGCGTCCAGGGGCAAGAGCCATGCGGCGTTATCGTTTATCTCTACTATTACCTGATACTCGGCGGCCAATTCCTGCGGAAAACGGTAATCCAATTCCAGGGAAAGATTTTCTCCCCTTATCACCGGACCCTCAAGTACATAACTCAACTTTTTCGAATTGCCCAGGGGGATTTGCCCGGAGTGGGATTCCTTGGAAAGAGCGTAGAGCGTCGTGCCGTCCCCCGCGCCGTACAGGGGGATGCCGGCAGGTTCCTTATAAGCGGAACAGGACAGAAAACCTAGGGAAAGCAGGAATATAGCCCTAATGTTACAGGGCAATAATTTCCCGCGCCATAAGCTGGGCAAGGGAGTACCTCCGCTCCATGGTCAAATCCCCCTCATTACGGAGGAAGGTCTCAAACTGGGTGAGAAAAGATTCGGGCAGAATCCCCAGTCCGTGAACCTGTTTATAATAGGCCCGGTGGGAGGGCTCAAAGCGCCGGTTAATGCAGAACAGGGTTAAACAGGCGGTTTTGATAAACATGGCGGAGGAGATGAGATAATGAAAATCGTCCCCCTGGATCAGGGCGGCCCCGAGGTCGCTCAAATAATGTTCCATCTTGGACTGATGGGCCTCCCGCATGGCCTGCCAGAACGAAACATCCAGGGTGGAGAGCCTGACCCGAATCTTCTCTATCCAATCGGTCCGTGCAAAAAGAATCTCCCCATAGTTCAGCCGGTAATACCCATAGGTACCGGAATCCTTGATGAGCCACAGTTGGTCCCGCTTTTTGTCCGCAATATCGATAAGCTCATCGATCTTCCTGGTAGACTTATACTCAATCCGCACCGGTATATCCCCGAGGAGGAACCGGTCCTTATTGCCCCGTTTTGCGGTTTCAAAGACCACCACCCCCTCGCCGTAAAAGGCGCAGCGTTCCTCCGGCTCCGGGATGTCCCCCGCATAAAACACATCCAGAATAAGGGCAAAGTAGGGATCCAGGATATCCGGCAGGGCGGCCTCATTGAGGGAAACACATTCAACCCCGGGCCAGCCGGAAAGCACTTCAACGAACCGGTCCACCAGCAGTTTAGTCTTATATTTCATCGTTTTTCCTTTTTTATTATCAATTAATCTACTATATGATGGGAGTTGTTTTTTTGCAATGGTTTAGCATCGGTTAATAAGGCTGATACAGCCCCGGGGAAGGAGGTGAAGTCCCCTTGACAATGGCTTTCCAACGCGGTACACTAAATTATGGATGCCGATGATAAAGCGGTTTTGAGGCGGATTGTGGAAAGCAACGAAGCGATACTGGCGGCGATAACAAAGCCGGACAAACCGGCAAAAAGAGTAGTCGAGATCATAACGCTGGGGGCCACTATAAGCGGCTTATTAAGCGCCATAGACCTCATAAAAAACTGGTTAGGGGGATAAAATGGTAATGCAGATTTTTCTGACCATCGTGTTGTTTGGGATAGCGATAGCGGGTTTTATTGCCCTCCGCCGAATGTCAAGAAATACTTAAAGAAGCTTGGGATGTAGAGGAATGTACCGCTAAAACCCCCGTAGCTATGAACACTCTTGATTTTAAAAACTTTGTGATCCTCATTCCCCACCGGGATATGGCCGGTCCCCTCCACGCGCTTAGCCGCCGCCTCTTTGCTGCGGGGATTCCCGGCGCGTGGTCCTTTCCGTATGCGGCTCCGCTGGCTTTGCTTAAACGGCCCCTGCTCCCTCCGGAACTTCAATCGCTGGCGTCCGAGCTGCGGTCGGGGACCCTTCGGGACGCTACTGACGGCAAGATCAACCTTGGTAAGCCGGCCCTGGTTCCCTGTCCCGGATTTCACGGCTTTTTCGGCCCGGCTCTGGACCTGCCGCCGCCCTCTTTGCCCTATCCGGGGGTGCTGTACCCCTTTCCCAAGCTGGTCCTCTGTACCGGCCTCTTTGCCCCCGGCGATGAGGCGCTTCTGAACAACATTCCCGACATACCGCCGGTAAACCCTGCCTTTTTCCGTGCGGCAATGGTCGCCAACCTGACCATAAAGCCCCTGGAAACCGTACCGGAGGGGGCGGCAAACTATTCCTTTACCTGGCGCATCGGCAAGCCCCGGTGGCTGCCTGCATACCGAAGGTAAGGAAAGCTGCTATGGCAAGCTGCTACCGGGTTTCCGGCACGCAAATACTGCTGGACATCAAGGCCGTGCCGGGCTCCTCAAAATCACAAATCGCCGGCCTCCGCGAGAACCGGCTGCGGATAAAAATAGCCGCCGCCCCCGAGGATGGCAAGGCCAATGCGGAACTCCGCGCCTTCCTGGCTAAGGCCCTGGACTGCCCGAAGAAGGACATCACCTTAGTAGTGGGGGAAAAGTCCCGGCTTAAGACCCTGGCCCTGCCCGTGGCGTTCAGGGAGAAACTGGAGGAGCTTATTCCCCGCTGATCTCCGTTGCAGGACATAGCATACAAGTTGTATGCTATGTCCTACGAGTTGTATGCTACGTCCTACAAGTTGTATGCAACGCCCGGCAAGTTGTATGCTATGCCCGGCAAGTTGTATGCTATGCCCTACAAGTTGTATGCAACGCCCTACAAGTTGTATGCTATGCCCTACAAGTTGACGGTTATGCCCTACAAGGGGGGTATCGAATGCCCCGCCCCTGCAAGAACACGAAGCACTTCATCGACGGTTGCCACCGAATGGCCCGTTCCCTGTTTTGCCGCCGTGGCCGCCCCTGCGGCGTTGGCAAGGGCGGCGCTCGATTCAATATCCCATCCGTCAATATAGCCGCGCATAAATGCGGCGATAAATACGTCCCCGGCACCGGTGGTATCCAGCACCGTCACCTCAAACCCCGGATACCATCGCCCCGTCCCATCGGAAAAAATATAGCAGCCCCGTTCCCCGGCCTTAACCACCACCATACCTTGCAGCCTTTCCGCCAGATCCTTCGCGGCATCCTCTGTTTTTAAGCCCCCGGCCAATTGCGCCGCCTCCGCGCCGGTAAGGACCAGAACATCGGTTAGGGCCAGTATGCTTGGGACAAGTTCCGGTTCAATCGCCAATGGGCCGGGATCAAAAAAAACCGTTTTATGAAGGGCCTTCGCTTTCCGCATAAAGGCCAGGGTCTTTTCCTGTGTTTCCTTTACCGCAAACATATACCCCGAAAGGCAGACCACCCTGGTTTCGGCTAATAATGCATCGGTATTGATGGTTTGAACAAAACGGCCGTCCAGCATGGAGGCAAACCCGTGGTTCCCCTGGGGATCATTCAATACGACTACTCCCAGCGTAGTATAGCCGTCCAGACATTCAATGCCGCCGGTATCGACCCCCTCCCGCTGATACCCCTCAATGATTATCCTGCCGAAAGCATCGGCCCCCACAACTCCCATAGCGACAATATCCAGTCCCATACGGGAGGCCATAAACAGGGTATTCGCCCCGCCTCCGGGAACAATGCTTATACCGTATGCCCGGTTTGTCCGTCCCGCAAAGAGGGGCAGGGGTTCCGAAAGGACCACATTAATATCGCAAACGGGCAATGACAGGTAGAGTATATCATGCATTATAGAGCCGGAAACTTTCCTGATCAAAGCACACAAAGACTACTTTGGTGATACCCGGCGCGGACTTCAAGGTTTCCCGTACCGTCTCCATAGCAACTACGGCGGCCAGTTCCTTTGGATAGCCGTAAACCCCGGTGCTGATACCGGGAAAGGCGATGGAATGGAGCCCCGCTTCCTCCGCCAATAGCAGGCTCTTCCGGTAGCAGGACGCCAGGAGGGCCGGTTCGTTATGGGAGCCCCCATACCAGACCGGGCCTACGGTGTGGATAATCTTCTTGCAGGGCAGCTTATAGGCGCCTGAAATAACCGCGTCCCCCGCAGGACAGGGGCCGCCGGCAAGGTCCCGGCGCTTTTCGGCGATACGGCGGCACTCCGCCAGCAGTTCCGGCCCGGCGGCGCGGTGGATGGCGCCGTCTACCCCGCCCCCGCCCAGGAGGCTTGAGTTGGCGGCATTGACGATAGCGTCAACCGGGAGGGTGGTGATGTCGGCGAGGATGGCTTCGATAGTTTGGGTGGTCATAGGATTACAATATAGTGTATTATGCATTATAGTAACCAGTCCCGGAGGAACCTATGACCGCACGGATACCTATGAAAAACCCTATCGCCGAGCTCGACGGGGACGAAATGACCCGGGTATTGTGGGCCCTGGTTAAGGAAAAACTGCTCCTACCCTACGTGGATCTCAAAACCGAATACTACGACCTCAGCCTCTCAAACCGGGACGCCACTAACGACGCCGTTACCGCCGAATCCGCCCAAGCCATACTCCGCCTGGGTGTGGGGGTCAAGTGCGCCACCATCACCGCCAACGCGGCCCGCAAAACCGAATACAACCTGAAAGCCCTGTACCCCAGCCCCAACGCCACCATCCGTTCTATTCTGGACGGCACGGTGTTCCGCAAACCCATCGCCGTATCCTGCATTAGGCCCAGTGTTTCAACCTGGAAGAAGCCCATCGTCATTGCCCGTCATGCCTACGGTGATATTTACAAAAGCGCAGAAATGCTAATCCCCGGCCCCGGCACCGTAGAACTGGTGTATAGAGGCGCCGACGGCTCCGAAAAGCGGACGGTGGTGGCGGAGATGAAGGGCAGGGGCGTAGTTCTGGGGATGCACAACCTGGATGAATCGATTAAAAGCTTTGCCCGGGCCTGTTTCCTCTACGCCATCGATGAAAAACTCCCCATCTGGTTTTCCGCCAAGGATACTATTTCCAAAATCTACGACGGCCGTTTCAAGGCACTCTTCAATCAAGTATACGAAACTGAATTTAAGGACAAATGCGCCGCCGCCGGAATCACCTACTTCTATACCCTCATCGACGACGCGGTAGCCCGGGCGGTCAAGGGCGAGGGGGGCTTCCTCTGGGCCTGCAAAAACTACGACGGGGATGTGATGAGCGATATGGTTGCAAGCGCTGCGGGCAGCCTTGCCATGATGACCAGCGTCCTTAAATCGCCATCCGGGGCGGTGGAATACGAGGCGGCCCACGGGACGGTACAGCAGCATTACTACCGCTGGCAGAAGGGTGAAAAGACCAGCACCAACCCGGCGGCCCTCATATTCGCCTGGACCGGCGCCCTGGCAAAACGGGCGGAACTGGATGGAAACCCGGAACTGGGGAGCTTTGCCAAACGGCTGGAACAGGCCGTCCTCGCCGCCATTCTGGCCGGGGACATGACCGCCGATCTGGCCCTGCTGGCGGTTCCGGCCCCGGCGAAGGCACTGGATTCCCGGGAGTTTATTGACGCAGTAGCTAAGCGGATTTAGGCGGGCACCGTGGGGCTCCCGTGATATTGACGCAATAACCGCTATAAACTAATATTACATATAGTTAACGGAATGCGTTTGTAGCTCACGTGGATAGAGCGACGGACTTCGAATCCGTAGGTAGGGGGTTCGAGTCCCTCCAGACGCAAACGCTAATTTATTACGTTGTAAAGAATTAGCTTCTTGTTAAAAAGACTACTGGAAAAACCAGCGTCATCACTCTAAATCTAAGTTGGAATGAGTTACGGGAAAGCCCATATTCATTCAAATTGGAGGGGTTATGCGACGGTTTTATTTATACCCACGCAAAACAACAGGCGTTATTTACGCGGAAATCTTGGACCCGGAAACCGGGGAGCGGATCGCAAGCCGCAGTACCGGCACAAGTAACCGGGATGAAGCGGTCTTGAAAGTTGGGCAATGGCTTCGAGAGGGTATCCCCACGCGACGCCAGAAAGCCCGCCGGACGGTGGCAACCATAGGGGGGATTAAGAGCATCCTGGAATCTATCGAAAAGACCCCCGACCTTGATACCGAGGCGGCGCTTCAGATAGCCAAGGCACTCAAGGATCGCAATCTGTTGGATTTCCCTATCGTAAAGGCCGGGAAAGGCGGAACTGATTTTCTCCGGTTTCTGGAAATATTTTGGACGTATTCCAGTTCTCCGTATGTGCGGGAAAAATTAGCTCACAAGCAGAATATCGGGAAGCGCCATTGTTACGATTCTATGCACCGGGTCTGGCTTTATTGGGAACCCGCTTTCAAGGACCGCCCCCTTAATAGCATAACCCGGCAGGATCTGAAAGATTTTTCCCTATCCCTGGCAGATAAAGGACTGGCATCATCGTCAATCAATAAAATTATGGTATGTGGTACCACCGTCCTTTCCTGGGCTTTTCGGGAAGGACACATACCCGTTGATCCTACCATTGGCCTAATCCGGTTTAGCGGTGAAGGAAAGAAACGCAGCGTACTAACACCCCAGGAGGCGGCGGCAGTGTTTACGGTGGAATGGAAGGACAAGCGAGGATACGCCGGGAACCTGCTTTCTCTTACAACCGGGCTGCGGTCCGGGGAAATCCTGGCAATCCGACGGAGCGATATAGGGGAGATGATTCTGAGTGTAAATCATTCGTGGTCAAACCTGGACGGGCTTAAGGGAACCAAGACGGGAGAGGCGCGGCGCGTTCCCCTCTTGCCGGAAGTCCGGGGCTTGCTTATGGACTTGCTGGCAAAAAACCCCCACGCCGGTATTGAAGACCCGTTCGTTTTCTATGGTGTCCTTAAAGACAAGCCCATGGATCAAAAGTTTCTGATCAACGGATTGAAAGATGCTTGTACGAAGGCCGGAATAGATGCCGCCGGGCGCGGAATTGTATTCCATAGCTGGAGGCACTTTTATTCGGCGCGGATGGCGGATATGATGAAGCCCGAAGAGATCCGGAGAATCACCGGTCATCGGACCGAGGCAGTTTTCGAGCGGTACGCGGATCATATTGAGGTAGAAAACCTTAATAAAATGCGGGAAGCGGCGGCGGAAACCTTTGGGAATATCGTCAAGTTTCCCGAAAGGAAGGGGGCATAACATGACAGCGGAAAGACTGGCAAAAAATGCCCTTATGGACTTCATGGAAAACAAGACGCGGGATTTTTACCCGGAGCAGGAATGGGGCTTTTATCGGGACTTGTTGGAATATGCGAAAAACTATAAGCCGGATTTCTCCGGTTACATTCCGCCGGAGTACAAGGCCGTTGATGAAGTTTGCAAACGGGAGGGCTTTCACCTCCTCCCCGTACCCAGACAGGCGGCGGGAAGACCTGGCAGCCCATGAAGCCGCCGATGTAAAGGAAAATTGACCTATACAGGCCCCTGCCGGTTATCGGAGAGGGGCCTGTATTAAAACCTTAGCAAAGTCTTTTCGTAATTCCTTATGCTATAAAGAAATGCTATGATAAAAAAAGTATAAAAATGAGTAAAAAGGGCTTGACCTTAGCAAATTCGGAGTTGACAATAAAATCAACCCTGGCCGGGGAGCCTACTCTAAAAGGAGCGGATGGAAAGATGATGACAGCAGCGGCAGATAGGAAAGAACCCATGGGCAGAGCGCCCTGGGATAAAGAACTACCCAAAGAAAATGGAACCTATTCAGACCTGTTTGGATATTGTGAATTTAAAGATGGTAAATGGGGTCCATTCATAAAACATGAACCCGGAAAATATGATGAAGTTTTCAAAAATTTCAACATCGATGGATTTTATAATTCATGGGTAAATGGGAAAATAGACGGCAAAAGAGCGCTTTTTGTGCTTCAATCGGCATTAGATATTCTTAGAAATAGACCGCAGACAAAACCAGATCTTGATTTTGAACAGGACGGTGAATTTTTATATTGCGCTTATTTAATGCTTATCGTTTATAAAAAGATCCATGAACCACGGCGATGTACTCCTTTAATGATCCAATCTGAAATAGAAAAAACTTCTGATAGAATAGCCAAAATTCAAGATGGTATAATCCGAGAACGGCAACAGGCCCCCACGCTATCACCCGAAGGAAAAGGCGGCGCGGATGAAGAGTATAGGGAACCTGCTATATTGAAAAACCCCTTTCTAAACACCATGAAAACAACTAATAGATCGGCATGGGAGAAATTCAACAAAGCCATAAATAAAATAATGGCATATAACGAAGCTAAGAAAAGATTCAATTTTATGAATAGCAATAGAGGAGACGTTGCCTTTTTTTTCAAATTCATAGGATACAGCCAAGACTGGGGACTTATAGCAGAAAACATACTCTTCAAAAACGAAGAACTAAGCCGTTATCAATTATTAACCCTTTCAAAACCCGGACCTTCTGCGAAATGGGAAAAAGAGATTTCTATACCTTGTGGATTTTAACCCGATTTAACTCAATTTTAACCCGGACGGGTTAATAAATAAGCAAAAACAGGGTTCATATTTTCCATGTAAAGCAAAGCAAAGATATATTTCTTTGCAATTAAAGCATGGAGGATATGAAATGAAAAAACCCTTTACTATTCCGGAAATGGCAGAGCAGATCGGCGTGAGCGATATAACAATCCGCAGAATGATTTATGCCGGCAAAATTCCATACCGAAAAATCGGCGCCAGGTATTATTTCCTGGAGGATGATCTTTCTGAACTTATGGAATCGTCAAAACACCCTATGCGGAAGGACGAACCCAATCCGGAGGCCGTATAGTGATCGCCATACCCGCCGAAATTATCCGCAAATTGGAAGCTGAGACCACTGGATTGATCCATGGCGAGGCAAACCTTCGCATTATTTTCCATGATGGTCATATCCGGTACGTCATAGCCCGTGAACAAAGCATCGTTCCCGGAAAGTCTATGTCCGGGTCAGAGCAGCGGGGGCCAAACAATGACTAACACCCGCGAGTGCTCCCCTCTTGAAATAGCTTTCCCTGAAACACACATGGGATACAGGCCGGAGCCGCTCCCCACGGACGGCGAATACCGGGCGAAATTCAGAGAACTTTACGCCTATCACCTGAAACGGCACACGCCGGAGGACCGGGCGAAGGAATGCGTTACTGCTTATCTGACCAGTGCCTTATGGCCGGGGTTTGTCCCGCCTGACGGCAGTAAAGGGGGTGAGGTATGAACGCCGGAGATAAAAATACCCCCCGGCGGGAACCAGGGGGGGTAGACGAAAGAAAAAAGCATTCAATTGATATTTCAAAGTTACCCCAACCTATAGAAAATGTCAATGTCCCGGAGTGCTTAACGGACCTTGAAAAGATCGTGTACCCAAAATTCTTTAATCATCTCGTCAATGGCGGCATGACCCCGTTGGATGTGGATGTTCTCCTGCTCAAAGCCTTTTTGCAATCTCGCCAAGAGGAGAAAGTAAACTTCAAGCCCGTGGCGGCGCTTACTGATACTGAGTTCAAAGAGCTTGCCGTAAAGGTTCGGAAAGAAAATAAAGGTACGCGGTTTTCCTTGCCGGAATACCTGGCCGCCGAAAACAACGCGTTTTTTGAACATTGCTTTCTGGCGGCGGTCTTGTCCGGGGCTGGCCCTGAGCCGGTTAGGCCCGAAATGTTTACCATCCCCGAGAGGCGGCTTATTTTCGAGGTGATGGTTCAGTTGAGGTCAATCAAAGCCCTTGGCGCCGAAACCCTCACGGCACTATTGCGGAATACCGGGAAGCTGGACCGGTGCGGCGGCGAGGCGTATATCCGCGAATTATCGAAACTCACCCTGGCAACACACAACGTTGAAAACGCGCGGGTTATTCTCTGGTCCTTCATCAAACGGAGGGCAGCGGCATGACGAAATTGGACGATCTGAAGCTGACCGAGACCGAACGGGAAAACTTTACGGAACGATGCGGGAAGTATGCCGAAGTCATGGAACCGGAAGCAGCCGAACTCCAGGCTCTCGCCGATCTGCTAAAAGACCGGGAAGCGGTACAGGAGGCAAAAAAACCAGCGCCCCGGAAAACGTCCTGGACGGCATCGGAAATACTTAGCCATGAATTCCCGCCGGTTCAATACATTGTACCTGGACTAATAACACCAGGGCTAACGATTCTGGCAGGAGCGCCGAAACTGGGGAAGTCCTGGCTTGCGCTCAATATGGCTATGGCCGTTTCGGATGGAGGCCGATTCATGGGGAAAATTGACGTTCAGAAATGTTCCGTTTTGTACCTCTGTTTGGAAGATACTGCCCGGCGCTTACAAGACCGGTTGCAAAAATTAAACGCAACACCCGTGGACAATCTGCAATTTATTCTTGAATGTCCTTCCGGGGCCGTGGGGCTTGCATCATATCTGCGGGAACATAAGGATACCCGGCTTGTCATCATCGACACCTGGGCACGTTTCAGTCTTATCCTGGATCAAAATGATTACGCCGAAACCACGCGCAAAGCCGGGGCGTTGAAATCCATAGCTGACGAATTGGATATTAGCATTGTGGTAATTCACCACACCCGCAAGAGCCTTGCCTCCGGCATTACTACGGGGGACTGGATGGACGGCGTTCTCGGGTCCCAAGGATTGGCCGGGGCCGCAGATTCTACCATCGTACTAAAGCGGGCCCGCGGTGAGCGGCAGGCTGAACTGCTGGCCACCGGGCGGGACATCGAAGAACAAGCCCTGGTACTTACGTTCGACATTGATGCAGGTGGCTGGACTATTGAAGGGAATAAGCAGGAAATACTGGACGGACAAACTCAGCAACTTATCCATGATTGGCTTAGGGATAACGGGGCCAGCGGACCCAAGGCCATTCACAAGGGGCTTGTTGGTCAGGGATATACCGGGAAGCTCAACACCGTTCAAACGGTCCTTAGAAGAATGACCGAGGCAGAGAAGCTTCAATCATATAGCGGTGTTTATATCGTGCCTCCATTGCCCTCTACGCCCTCACAATCCTTTACAAACTTTACAGGCTTTACACCAAAACAGGGGGTAGAACCAATGGAAAAACCGCCTGTAGAGCCTCATATACCTGTAAAGGGTGTAAAGGATGTAAAGGATTCAACGGCTATCCCCTCCCCTTCTCCAGGGGCGGAAACACGGGAGTAAGGATTTTGGTTTCTACCCTGGCCGTATAGCCGGGGATTTTATGAATGGGTATCGGAATTACCGATAGCCCGAAGGTGGTAATAATGAATCAGGAAATGGACGAAGGGAACAAAGGCGCCCTTGAAATGCTTAAAGAGTTTATCAACTCTGCGGATCAAAACGCACTCGAAGGAGAGCCGTCAATGACTTTGCGGGGGCGGTTAATCCTGGGTAAAGCCTATTCCGAACTTTCTAATGAAATTGGGCTGGAATCCGCCCGGGAAGGTCCGTACAAATTGGCGGCGGCGGCCCTCAATTCTCTTGAAACATACCGGGACGATCTAATCCTCATCAATGACAGCCTCACGGGGATTAAAAAAACCGACCATATACCCGTGTCCGTTGAAAAAATACGAGCCGTTAAAACGGGATACCTCACCGCCCTGGGCAACCTGCGGGAGATGTTCGGGATATCCAGGGATAGCGCATAGCCCGTCCTGCCCTGTCCCTCCGAGGATGGGGTTATTTTGAGTAATGCATGAACGCCGACCGGGGAGCGTACGGGCATAGCCCGGACTCCGGCGGGAAAACAGACTGAGGAGAATTATTTTATGAAACAAGAGAAGATGGACAGAGAAATTGTAATGCCGGATGACTTTACGCCGGAAATGCGGGCTAGGCATATTGCCGATGTGATGGTGGACAATGCGCGTGAATATACGTCCCATGAGCAGCTTATGCGGGACCTGCGGGAGTACAACGGTTTTGATAATCTTGAAGTGCGAGACCGGTCTCAAGCCGTTGCCCTTTGTGTGCTTATGGAAAAGAAGCCGAATCGGATCGGACTGATGGCCCTTGAAAACTATCTGCGGGAATCGGAGGTGTAATATGAAAAGGGGATCGCCTGAATACCGGCAACGCATGGCGGAGATATGCCGGGAGTTTATAACGCAAGAGGCGCGGGTCAAGTCCGGGGCTACCCGACGGGGCCGTCCGCAAAGTCCGGAGGCCTATCTGAAAAACTGTATGGGTAACGCTTTCCTGGGACCGCGAGCTGTTATCGCCATACTGCGATACCGCGCCGCCGGTCACAGTATGGGGGAGACAGCGAAGCGGTTTAAGGTGAGCAAGGCAACAGTGGTCAACATCGTAAACGGGAAAAAATATACATGGGTAGAACGCCCGGCAGGAATGTAACATTATCCATAGCGGGCGCCGGAGATGGACACACCCCCACGGATGGGGCCGGGCTAGATTACGCAGGCCATGCAAGGGATACAGTCAACATTACTGATAGTGATCTTGGACAACTGGCTTGCATCGGCCGTGCATACTATGCACACCCCCACGGGCAACCAGGACGGGGAGCTGCGGGTAGTTACTAAGTATTTATATATTGCCCTTTGGGTCCTGTGGCGGGTTGAGGATCGGTCTGGGTGCATCCGACGTACCCCCCCTCTCGATACCCGTGTGCAAATTTTAGTTTTTGAAAATTAGGGGTTTTTTACTGTTCAAAAAAAATCTCTTGCAAAAAAAGAAGGAGGGTCTCGCCTGCATTGCCCCACCGATTCCCCGGCGTTTTACAGTACCTTGACCTTAGCAAATTCGGAATTCAAGATAGAAACATCTCCTTCGGCGTAGCGCGCTGGCGGAGAAATACCGTTCCCTTCGGGGACACGTCGAGGGAGATGTTTATGTACGGCATAATCTATAAGGCCACCGGCCCTACGGGAAACGGGCCGCCCCGGAAAAATCCGCCATACAGCCCCGGACCTATCACATAATACCATTATCTCCTTCATTACATACACAAGCCCCGGTCATCGAAAACCGGCGATACGACGTACCGTGTTCCGCTACAAACTTGTACTTGACAATTTCTCTCTGTGTTTATTCTATAAGCATACCTCCTCATTTTTCTTTCCCGTCCATACGGACAAGGATATAGTCACCGGGCAAACTGCCCAGGGATTACCGATTCATCCGCCGTGCCGTCCTCTGTAAGATTGCCGGTAGTTTCGATGGTGATCATCTGTTTAATGCCCTATACATTTAACAACATCGGGCAAGAACTCCACCCTATCAAAAAACTCTGACAGAATTTTTGTTTTTTCGCAGATCATATTGGACGCAATAACTATAGGTTCACTATCTAACGCCCCATGTCCTGATTCGGCATACACCGACACAAGTTTTGCCAAGGTTTTAATTTCCCATACGGGATGATAATAGTCGCCGATACTCATTTCTGAAACCGCCTTATACGGGGATCGGCGTCAACTTCCCCCCGGTCCCAGGCGTCCGGAGCTGCGGGCGGGATATGCTCTACCCCATCACCCTCCGCAGATTCTGCGGGGTCCACCTTTTGCCAGGGAAGGGTTTTTTTGTAGACTTCCAGGCCATACCCGACAAGGGATGAAAGGAACTGCTCAAACTTGAGGGCCTGGTGACTGCCGTTTTCGTATTGGTAGAAACCTTCCAATTCGTTATAGAAGGACGCCGGGAAGGAAACCCGGCAAGCTATCATATTTTCACGTTTCACCGCTTCCACTCCCATTTTTTTGATTCAAAGAAAAACTTTTATTCACAAAATCATCAACGGGGTCCATGAGGATCGAAATCAAAGAAAAGGCTATGCTACAGGTGGACGTATCACCTTCATGATTGTCTGCATATTCCTCCATTACCTCTGCCAGGTGTAAAATTGAATTCGTGATTATAATTAATTCACTTATATCCCCCTGGGTGTAATCGTGCCCATTCACTGCCTTTTCCTCTTCCTTATTCAGCATTACCAGTTTCATCATTGCACGGCCTCCATTTTTTCCGCCGGTTCCAACGGTCCGCCTTCCGGGAAAAGTTTTTCAACGCCGGAATCAGAAAGGAATTGAGTAATGGGGTGGGAAAGCAGGGCAATGACATCAAACAGGCTTTGGGCTTCCTCAATGTCATTGAGCTTTTCAGTTTCATCATGGTTTCCATCATGGAAAAACATTACCCTTGCAATGGCCATAATGCCGCAGGAACAACGGTAAAGAGTACGTACATCGGCCTGGGTATATGCCTTACGGTCTACGTCCTGGTCAAGTGATACAAGATTCAACATTTTAGATCCCCCTTATGGTCACACGTCACCGTAAACGGGCACCCAGGACACGCCGCCGGCATCCGCCCTTCCATCCGGGCAATATCGGCATCCAGGCGGGGCCGCTCATATTCTTCAATCATGCGGTTTTCGGGGTCCGGGTTTACGTCCACCTCTTCCGCCGTTTTAAGGTGAAACTTCATGCGCTTGTAGAACACCCGCAAGGCCAGGGCTTCCCCCTCTGTACCAATGGCCGCATCCGCCGCCGCAAACTCCGCCCTGACAATATCCTCCGGCCAGAAACTAAAGCCGGGGATAAATTCTTCATCCCACTTCATGCCGCGCCCTCCCCTACTGCCGGGGAGACTTTGCCCCGCAAGGCGTCAATACTCTTGAGCGCCGCCTGGTAGTCTTTGCGGGCCATATCTTCCCGGCCGTCCAGGAATTGCCGTAGCACATCGAGGGCCTCACTTGCCGCCGCAGCGTCCGGCGTTTCCGGTTCGTCCTTATCGAGGGCCACCAGATCGGCAATGAGCACCGGGGGCGGATCATCGGTAAAGCGATAGGCGGAATTAAAAAGGGCCTCCAGGGTTTCATTCCCCAGCTCGGTGTCCGTTACTTCCCCCACATCGTGAAACCAGATAATCCGCTTCATGCACCAGGTAAGCGCGTCCATGTCCTTTTTTTCTATGGCAACTTTTGCCGCTTCCAAAACCTTCCAAAATTCGCCATAGGGGAATATTTCTATAGCCTCCACCATGCCCCGACAATCCTTAGACCAAAAACCCATAACATCCACCTTTGCCCCGGACCATACCGGGGACTTGCTTGTTATTCCGGGGCCGCATAGACCCGGCAAAGGGGGGGTAGTTACTACCTACCCCCCATAAATCCCTACTTTCCCGCCCTCACTTGCCGGGCTATCCAAGCCCAGGCGTCACTCTCTGCCAGAAATTCCCGGACCTTCCGCCCGCCCTGGTAGACCGCCACCTTCCCGCCCTTTGCCGGGCTTACTGAATACCCCATACCGTTACCTCCCGCCCCGTCCGGGGCGCTCCCCGGTTTTGGGGAGCGTATTTTTCTCATTACATCCCCAGGGTGATCCGAGCACCCAGGGTGTCGAACCCCACCACATTGAGGGCCGGAAGCTGCCGGGCAAGAACGGAAACCGCCGCCGTATTGGCCGCCGGTACGTAACCCAGGCGGTATAGCCCGCAGCCGCCCTGAACGCCTACCATCACCGCGACCGCCGCAGGGTCCACCGGGTTTGACGGCTCCGGTACCAGCACCGCCCGAACCTCTGAGGGGTTATACCGGGCCAGGCGCCGGAGGGCCTCTTGCCGGGAACCCTGGAGAACACCCCGGACCGGGAGGGTAAGCCCGCCCGCCTTGACGATGATCCACGCCTGGACAAAGGCATCGCGGCGATTTCCGACTTTGGGGGCCAGCTTGTTACCCAGGACCATAACCTTGCTTTTCATGTTTTCCATTGCTTAACTCCTTTTCATTAGCTTATACTTAATTATATTAGCAATCGTTTATTATGTCAAGCGATTATTTACATTATTTTTAATTATTTTTATTTTTTTAAGTAACCGCTTTACAAAATGCCGATAGAGGGTATATATTTAAGCAAGGGGGATTTATGGGAATAACGTACAAACCGCTTTTTCATCTGTTGGTAGACAAGGGGATGAAGGGGACCGACCTAACCAGGGAGGGCATAATAAGCGCCCCCACCCTGGCAAAGCTGAATAAGGGGGAACCGATAGACGGCAAAGTGATCGCCCGTCTTTGTGAGCGCCTAGCTTGCAAGCCGGGGGACATTATGGATTATATTCCAGGGGACGCAGCCCCGGACGGGAACAAATAACCGTGAGCATCCCCCGGGGTACGGTATAAAATAACCGTGAATCAATTCGATAAAACCATCATAGGCAAGCCGGAACCTTGGCTTATAGAAGCCGCCGCAGAAATCGGCTTTGACTTTACCGGGTTTAGGCATGAAACCACAAGCGATTTCAAAAGACACGTCATAAAGCGGCATGGAAACCCTGCCATTCACGGCAGGGCAACCATAACGGAAGCGGATTTTTCGCGCATACCGGATATTGTCAAAAAACCGGACAATGCGATCGTCGGGGCAACCAGAAAAGGACGGCTATATATCATCTATGCAAAGACGGAACCGGACATGACCTATATTTATTTTGAGCAAATTCTTGACAGCCACCGGTACCGGGTATTGCGGGGCAACACGTTTTACAAAGTTACCCGCCCGCTTGGTATGGACGATATAAAAAAAATTGTTACCTGGAATGACAAAACAGACATATCCGGAGCCGTGTCGGTGAACATAATAGAGGCATAAAAAAGTCCAGTCAGCGGGAGGCCGTCCCCACGGTTGGGCATATGAAACACACGCCCGGAGGCAGCCAATTCCTCCCCTTTGCTGGACACTTAAAGTATCGCCTTAAAAGGCCGCGCCGTCAAGGGGATAATTCATTTTTTTGCGGGGGAGTCTTCAAGAAGCGGATTGCCCGGTCCGGGGCTGGAAAGTCCGAGGCTTTTTTCACATATGCCCGAGTGCCACCCGAATGACACCCGAAACTCCTATTGACACAAAAAACGCTATAAACTAATATAACAAAGTCTACCATACTTTAGCGCCGTGTAGTTTACGGAATAAACGCTATATATACAAAGAAACATACCGGGTTACCTTCACACGGTAGAAGTCACTAGTTCAAATCTAGTATCGCCCAATTTTCATAATATTTAAGAGAAACGGGTGCAGAAGGATTCCCGCGACGGGGATTAAATGAGTGTCCATTAGGTAACTCCTACTTCTTGAGATAGGAAGCGAACCAAGGGTCCGCATACTATTTTTCCTTGACACAAGTGTTTCGCTCCCCGGCATCCAAACCGGGAACTTGAAAACTGGGGGGTGAACTGCCGCTTCTTCCATAATACTACCGTTCGTGGGGAAAAGCAGCTGAATTCGCTGCGGTTCCCCAGTTTGATATTTTCTTCACGAACCATAGGCTCGTTTGACAGGGGGGCGGGGTTGTAGTAGAATAGGGGATATGGATGTTGTCATTGAGTTCAATCCCGCCGCTTTTAAGCACCATATAGCGGAAACGGACATCAGAAATGCCTTTATGAATGCCCTTTACGATGATGTATTGGACGATTCACCGGGAAAGCACCTTTTGTTAGGTTTTGACCGCAACGGCACTATTCTTGAGGTTTTGTACAACATCATTGACGAAAATTCTATCAATGTATTCCATGCGATGAATTGCAGGGGTATCTATTTTCCCAAACTGGACGATTATTGGAGGACGATATGGCACGAATGACCGATGAAGAAGCGGATTACTGGGATGATTACTACACAAAAAACCCGCCCACCGTATCCGGCGATGGCAAAAGCGGCTTTTTTATGAAGCATAAGGGCAGCGTGGTGATTTTAGACGAACTCTCCGCATCCTACCTTCACGCCCGTTCCGAAAGCTCCAACAAAACCCCCGCCGAAATCATCGGCGACCTGGTACGCAAGGAACTGAAAGCCGCCGTGTAGGATGGTGCGGCAATGCGGTGTATTTACTTTTAAAAATGTATCCACTATAGTGAACCAGGCAGGAAGTGCGGGGTGGATAGGACACAGGGCCAGGATAGGGAAATCAGAGTACGCCATCCCATCGGCATCAAGCTGGTCCTTATCACCGCAGTCCTCCTGCTCATCTCCCTGGGAACCCTTACCATCCTGGTGTCCTATATGGTTTCCCAGGATTTGCGGATCACCGCGGAGGACAATAACTTTTCGGTGAACCGGCGCTCCGCCGCCGCCGCAGAAACCGCCCTCCAAACCATCCGGTCCAATGCCCTGACGCTTCTGGATACCCTCAGCGTGGTAGGCGCCCCGGATGGGGATGTGGGTGTGGAGTCCGATTCCACCCTTGCCAAACAGATCCTCGCCTTCTACCTTGAGCGGAACCGGGAAGTGGCCGCCATCGTCATACATGGAGATGAACCGGGAGCGGTTGTCCCCTTTGTCAATGATACTTTTTTTGCGGCTAACGGTGTCAACGCCGATTTGATTGATGTCTGGGGCAACCAGGCCGAAGAAACGGCGATCCTTAACGCCACCCCGGCCTTCGATATCCCCCTTCTGGCCCTGGTTTTCCCCTGGAAGCAGGGCAGGGCCGTAACGGTATTGTTCTCGCCGGAGGAGCTCATAGACGCCTTTTCCGGTTCCGTCAATGCGTCCTGCCTGGTGAACCATCGGGGGGACATCCTGGTTCACCCCGATTCCGCCCTGGTATTGGCGGGGGCAACCATGGGCCGGGATCCCCTGATGGAGATGATGCAGGCAAGCCCGGAGCGGAACCGCCAGACCCTCTACACGGATGCCGAGGGAACCCGGTATTTCGGCGCATGGCGGAAACTCTCAGAGGCCGATGCGGCAGTCCTTACCACCGTGGAATCCCGGCTGATCTACGAGGGAATCGCGGCCACCACCCGGCGGAATATCTTCCTTACCGCGGCGGTTCTGTTCCTTTCCATCATCTTCATCTGGTACTTCTCCAAGTCCATCTCAACCCCCCTGATACGGCTGGCCGTGACGGCAGGGGAGATTGAGGCGGGGCAGTTTGAAATGGAGCCCACGGAAAAGGCCAGTGATGAAATCGGCTTCCTCGCTGAAAGTTTTGAGAAGATGAGCAAGGCCCTGGTGAGTTTTGGCCGCTTTACCAACCGGGAGATCGCCAAACGAGCCATGCGGGGGGATCTCGCCCTGGGAGGGGAGCCCCGGATGGCCACCCTCCTCTTTACGGACATCCGTTCCTTTACCATGATGTCGGAAATGCTGGAGCCCTGGGAGGTGGTAGAATTCCTCAACAACTACATGACCCGGATGGTTACCTGTATCGATGAAAACGGGGGTACGGTGGATAAGTTCATGGGGGACGCCATTATGGCCCACTGGGGGGCGGTGACCATCCTGAATACTCCTGCGGTAAATGCCTTGAACGCGGTCAAAGCGGCCCTGGCTATGCGAAGCGCCCTGCAACAGTTCAACGCGGGCCAGGACGGGAGCATCAAACAGCCCCGGGTTAGGATTGGCTGCGGGATCAACACCGGTCCGGTGGTAGCGGGGCAGATTGGCTCCGATAAGCGGATGGAATATACGGTTATCGGCGATACGGTAAACCTGGCAAGCCGTACCGAGGGGCTGAACAAAAAAATGCGTACGGATATCCTGATTACGGAGGAAACCTGGAAGCTGGTGGGCAGCCATCTTATAACCGAAGCAATGCCCCGGGTACGGGTTAAGGGCAAAACAAAGTCCATACGGGTACATGCGGTGATAAACCTGCGGGCCGAGCCGGGGGAACCCCAGTCTCAGCCTGAGACCCTGGAGCAGGTGCGGGCCCTTCTGGGTTATGCGACGCCGGATATGGGTACGATAGAGGCTGTTTTGGAGACGATAGAGGCCGATAATATACTATAATGAAGATGGGTATTCGCCTTTCCGATGGTATTGTTACGCTCATCTGCCTTGCGGGCGCTTTTTTCAGCCTCCGGCTTTTCTGGACCGATTTCAACCAGTCCCTTTCCCAAATAAACGCCGTTCCCCTGGGGGCCGTCACCTGGAAGCACAAGGCGGCCCAGCGGCGTTTTGTGAACCGGGTGCTCTGGGAGCAGATGCAGATGGAAGCGCCGGTCTATGCGGGGGACTCCATCCGTACGGCGGAACGTGCGGAGGCCACCATCACCTTTACCCGTGGGGTTGCCATCGAGATGATGGAGAATAGCCTGATAGAGATCTCCGCTGAAGACGAACTCCCCTCCCTTGATCTTGTCCGGGGGGACCTGACGGTAAACGCCGCCGCCGCCCAGGGAGGGTCCCTGGTGCAGGTGAACGCCGGGGGCAGACACATACAGGTCGATGGGGAATCGGTGATGAATGTCCATACCGCCACGGACGGGAGCTTTACCATGCGGGTCAGTGAGGGCAGTGTGTCTATGGATATTGACGGTGAATCCCGGCGGTTTGACTCCGGGGGGAGCCTTACCCTTGACGCGGAAGGCCGCACCCGTACCGAGCCCCTGACGGTGATGCTCTCCCCGCGGCCCGACGCCCGGTTCCTCCTTAGCGGGACAGGGGATGCAATGCCCCTGGAGTTTGTCTGGAACGGGACAAACTATGAAAGCGAAGACCGTACCCGGATAGAAATTGCGATAGATCGGAGCTTCGAGCGGATTGTTACGAAAGTGGAGGAGGGGGAGGAAAATAGCGCCCGTATCCCCCTCGGAGCGGGGGTCTATTTCTGGCGGGCCTACCCGGTGAGCGGGGAGCCGGCAACTGCAGCTAACGCAGCTCTTGGGAAAGTGACCATCGTCTCCGTGCCGCCGCTCCGGCAGCTGGGCCCGGCGGAGGACCAGGTATTCCGGTACCGGACCCAGCCGCCGCCGGTCCGGTTTCAGTGGTCAGGCTCCCCGGAGATTGCCTTCTATAGACTGGAAGTGGCGGATAACCCCGGCTTTGCAAATCCCGCGCTGGAAACCACGGTGCGGGGCAGAACGGCGGGTATTGTTTCCCTGACCTATTCCAGCCTGGAAGACGGCCGCTGGTACTGGCGGGTAACCCCGGTTCTGGCGGATGAATTTGACGGGCCCGTGAATCAATGGTTCGTTACCCCAACGGCCCCCGCATCCTTTACCATCACCCAAAGCGGAAGCCTCCCGGCGCCTACCCTGCAAAGCCCCTCGGCGGAAGCCCTCATCAACCTTGCGCAGGGGACGGACATCAATTTCTCCTGGCAAAACGAGGCCGAAGCCGTCTCCTATACCCTGGTGATTTCCAAGCGGAGCGATTTACAGGACCCCCTCCTTACCCGGCAAGTACGCGCCAATTATTACCGCTGCAACACGGCGAGCACCTTGCCGGGGGAGGGACGGTATCATTGGGGGGTATATCAAGCCGCCGCCGACGGAACCCTTTCGCCGGTTTCGGCGTCCCGGGCATTTATCACTATGGAGGGGGAATTGACCCCCCTCTCCCCACCGGATAAGTACACCCAGGAAGAGGGCCGGGAGCAGGAGTTTACCTGGAAAACGGACCTCTCCTATCCCCTGCGCTTTCAGCTTGCCGACACCCCTTCTTTTTCCTGGCCGGTGATCGATGAACCGGTACGGGGGGGGACCTTCCGGGCGCCGGTCCTGCGCACCGGTACGTGGTACTGGCGGATACTGGCCCAGGCTGCGGGCAGGAATGTGGAGACCCCCGTCAGAACTATTCAGGTGGTCCCCACCCTACAGCTGCCGGTTTTGACCGGCCCCCTGAGTGATATCCCCGGCCAAACCCGGCGGGTACTGGTTCGCCCGGGGGAGGCAACGGCTTTTACCTGGCAGCAGGTAGAAGGGGCGCATTATTATACCTTCAAGCTCTATTCCGGCGACAATCCGGGGGATGTCCCGCTATACAGCGCCTCCCCTATTAGAGCAAACCGGACGGCGGTCCCCCTGGAACAGTATGCGGAAGGCGGGTATACCTGGACCGTAGAAGCCCTTGCGAATGAAACAACCCGCAGCGCCCGGCGAGCCGGTCCCGCAGGAAGCGCCCGGTTTGAACTGCGGCTGCTTCCGATCCCCCTGCTCGATGAAGCCCGGGGGCGGCGGCCGGTAGAGAGGTATCTCATCGGCCCCGCTCAACTACGGACATCCCGGACCATTCCCTTTACCTGGGATACGGTTCCGGGGGCAACCCATTACCTCTTTACCCTCTACCGGGAAACGGAGGGCGAGCCCGTTCTGATACGGCGCTATGAGCCATCGGCGGAGCCCTCCTTTACCCTGGATGATTTAAGCCTCCTGGGGAACGGCAATTTTATCTGGCAGGTGGAAGCCCTCCACCTGGCGGAGGACGGGTACATTGAGCAGCGGGGCATCTTAGGCGAAAGCCGTTTTACCCTGAACATTCCCGTGCCGGGGCGGAATAGGGCACAAGACCCGGGCGAACTCTATGGTCAATAGGGCACGCTGTTTTTTAGCGATACTCCTATTTCTCTACCCGGTTTTGGGGTTTGCACAGGAACCTCACGACTCGGGGAACTTTTTCATTGAGCGAACCCAGCGGTTTATCCAGCGCTTATCCTGGATACAGGATGAGGCAGTATTCCGCTATGAGGTAACCATCGAAGCTGAACAGGATGGTGCGTATAAAGGGGTCGTATGGGAATCGACGAAAGACAATTTCCTAAACGTTTCCTTACCCCCCGGCAGGTACCGGTACCAAATAGGGGTGTATAATTTCCTGGATGAGCTTGAATATACCATGGACTGGGTTTATTTCACGGTATTAAACGCCCTCCAACCAACAATACACCGATTTACTCCCACCGAGTTTTTTCCGGGGAATTGGGGTCCCTGGCGCATTACCGTCACCGGCGAGAATATCGCCGCCGGGGCAGAGGGTTCACTTCACCCGCTGGACGGTTCCGGACAGGTCATATACCCCGAAAAGAGCGAAATTGAAGGAACCGCCGCCCGGCTTACCTTTAGTAAAAAGCAGCTTACCCCCGGTTTATACGAGGTATATATCAGAAACCCCGGAGGATTGGAGGATTCCAGTGGCGTTTTTACGGTTCATCCGCCGAATGGGAGGGCACAGAACGGAAAGGAATCTGCGTTCAAGGAGAACGATTCAACAACGCGGCCCGATTTTATTGTTTCGGCGGGGTATGCCCCGCTTATGCCTCTCTACGGGGAACTGTTCAGGGAGGACGCCTTTATACACCCCGCGCCCCTGGGCTTCACCGCCAAAGGAGGGGTACTCCCCCTCAAGCGGGACTGGGGATATTTGGGGGCGGAATTGGGCGCATCCTGGAATTACCTGAAAGAAAAAAAGGGAGAGTACACGATTTCGGCCCAGGTAGCGGAGGTACAGTTAGGATTACTGTATCAACTAAGGCTGCCGAACCCTGACTTGGCCTTTAACTTCCGCTTGGGGGCAGGAATAGGTATCTTAACGGATTTCCATTTTGAACATGCCGACGGCAGGAACGATACCATGGCCGGTATGTATCTATCCCTGGATGCGGGGGTCTCCTTCCAGTGGCATATCAAGGAGCCCTTCTTTATTGAAGCCGGCGTAGATTTTACCCATTTAACGTCCCCCGGCGACCCTTCCCAGCCGGGGTATCTCCAGCCGGTATTGAACGTGGGATGGCAGTTCTAGCAGTATTCCTTTAGATTGAAGAAATAGTTTGAGGGGTTATGTATGAAGTTAATTTTCTTAGGTCCCCCGGGATCGGGGAAGGGAACCCTGGCCGCCAGGGCGGTGGATATCCTGAAGGTTCCGCATATTTCCACGGGCGCTATTTTCCGCTCCGCCATTGCCGCCGGTACCTTTCTGGGGCATCGGGTTAAAGCGATAATTGACGCAGGGCATCTGGTAAACGACAGCATTACCATCAGTCTGGTCAAGGACCGGCTGGCCCAGGCGGATACCCAAAAGGGCTATATTCTGGACGGCTTCCCCCGCACCATGCCCCAGGCGAAAGCCTTAGCGGGGTTCTCTACCGTGGATAAGGTGGTAGACCTGACGCTAAGCGACCCCTTGGTACTGGAGCGTTTAGGCGGCCGCCGGGTCTGCCGGAACTGCGGGGTAAACTACCACCGGGTCTTTAACCCGCCCAAAAAGGTGTCGGACCAAGGGTCCGCTATCTGTGATATATGCGGCGGTGAAGTCTACACCCGGGACGATGACCGGGAGGAGGCGATCCGGGAGCGGATTGAGGTCTACCGGGAACAGACCGCACCGCTGATCGACTACTACCGGGAACGGGGGCTTCTGGTGGAGGTGGACGCCCGGCCCGGGGTGGATCAGGTGGTGGAGAATTTCAGGAAAGCGGTGGGGGTTTAGGTTTTCTATCACCGGTTTCATTAAAATATCCCCGTAGTACCCGCTCAATACCACCAAGTGTTTCTTCCCGGTTCAGCAGGTTTTTCACATGGGTCCCCCACTTCAGGTTATCGCAATAATAGTTGAAAAACCGCCGCGCCCGGCTGATATGGAACTCCGGCGGCTGATACTTCGCCAGGAGATCCAGGAACCGTAACGCAACTTCTTCCAGGTCAATGACGCCGGTATCAGGCGTCTTTTTGGCTGCTGCGAAAAGCCAAGGGGCGCGGACCGCCGCCCTGCCAACCATGACCCCATCGTAGATGGCACCATCACAACCAGGGGCGGCGCGGCGGGCCAGGTCTTCCGGGCCGGCTATGTCCCCATTACCCGCCACAGGGATGGCCAGGACGGAACGGAGGGCGCCTACATATTCCCAACGGGCGCGGCGCTTGAACTTTTCCCGGCCGGTCCGGGGGTGCAGGGTGATAAGATCAACCCCCTCGGCTTCCAGACGGCGGCAGAACGCGACCAGGTAGTCAAAGTCGTCCTCCATGCCGATACGAAGCTTTACGCTGAGCCGACGGCGGACGGCGGGGCGGACCCGGGCTATCAAGGCGGCGGCACGGTCTGCATCGGCCATCCAGCGGACTCCGGCGCCGGTACGGGTAATGGCCGGAGCGGAACAGCCCATGTTGATGTCGATGCCCTTGCAGTCCCCCAGGAGGGCAGCGGCGGCGGCCAGGTGACCGGGATCGGCGCCCACCAGTTGGTAGACCAATTTGTCAGGACAGGGGCCGCCATCGGTATAGAACGGCTCGAAGGGACCGCCTCCAATTAAAGCGCCGGCACTGATCATTTCGGTAAAGTACTCGTCGCAGCCCCCAAAGCCCTCTATCAGTTCCCGAAGCGGGCGATGGCTCAATTCGGCCATGGGCGCTAGCATAAATGGAAGGATCATGGTAGTATTGTATATTAGCCCCTTGACGGGTAATATGCTATGCCATACAGTAGAAAGGAGAAGAGGAGCGTACCGCATGATAGCGAAAGGTGATATGCCCAGCATGAATGAGAAGACTCCCGAAGGGCAAAAACCCGAGGGCGGGGCCTACCGGGTTCTCGTGGTCGATGATTCCATGTTTATTGCGAAGCAGCTTGGGCAGATTTTTACGTCCGAGGGCTTTGAGGTCGCAGGAACCGCGGCAGATGGCGCCCTGGGCCTGGAAAAATACAAGGAAATGCATCCGAACATCGACTTGGTTACTATGGACATCACCATGCCCGTAATGGACGGGGTTTCCGCGCTGGAAAAGATACTGGAGTTCGATAAAAACGCCCGGGTAATCATGGTCAGCGCCCTGGGAAAAGAGGATGTTGTCAAAAAATGCCTGATGATGGGTGCAAAGAGTTTCATCATTAAGCCCCTGGACCGGAAAAAGGTTCTGGAACGGGTTATTTCCGTCCTAAAAACCTAATTTATCGGTCGTTTGCAAGGTATTTTACCCCCTCTTTCCATGAAGGTGTTCTTCACGGATGGGGGTTTGTTTTTTGAATGTTAAAACGGTGAGGTAATATGAAAGCACATACCATTTCTGATTCTGTTTACTGTGTCCATGCGGACATCGAAGCGCCGGATCTTTTTGAGGGAATTTGGCCCATCCCCCAGGGCGTTTCCCTGAACTCGTATATTGTAAAGGGTGAAAAAATCGCCCTCATTGACCTGGTCCGTGACTGGGGCGGGGCGCCGGGGCAGCTTGAGGATGCTTTGACGTCTATCGGCATCAGTTTTGCCCAGGTTGATTACCTTATCCTGAACCACCTGGAACCGGATCATACGGGCTGGCTCCGGGAGTTCCGGGAAAAAAGCCCCAAAGCGGAGATTATCGCCACGGCCAAAGGGATAAATCTGGTCAAATCGTTCTATAAGATAGAGGACGGGCTGCGGACGGTAAAGGACGGGGAAACCCTGGACCTGGGCAAGGGCAAGGTTCTGACCTTCCGGGAGGCGCCGAATATCCACTGGCCGGAAACCATGGTCACCTGGGACGGCGAATCCGGGACCCTCTTCCCCTGTGACGCCTTCGGCTCCTATGGCACCCTGAGGGAGCGGGTCTTTGACGACGAATATAGCGAAGCGGAACACGCCGCCTTTGAACAGGAAAGTCTCCGCTACTATGCCAACATCGTGGCGTCTTTTTCAGGTTTTGTGGAAAAGGCGATAGAGAAGGTGGCCTGCCTGGATATCAAGTGCATCGCCCCCAGCCACGGTATCATCTGGCGGCGAGACCCCAAGAAGATCATTGCCCGCTATCTCAAGTATGCCTCCTATGCGAAAGGCCCCGCCGAAAAGGAAATCGCCATCATCTGGGGGTCCATGTACGGGAATACCAAGCGGGGGCTGGATGCGGTAATCCGGGGTATAGAAAGTACGGGGGTCCCCTACACTATCCACCGGGTCCCGGACGAAAATGTGTCCTGGGTTCTGGCGGACGCCTACAAGAGTTCCGCCCTGATCATTGCCATGCCCACCTACGAATACGCCATGTTTCCCCCTATGGCCTTTGTGCTGGACATCTTCCGGCGCAAGCACATCATCGGGAAAACGGTGTTACGGATCGGGTCCTGGGGCTGGGTCGGGGGCGCCAAAAAGGACTACGAGGCGGCCATCGAGCCCCTCAAGTGGACCAGCCTGGAAAGTTGTGAATGGCCGGGAGCCCCGGACGAGGGCACATTGAAATGTCTGGAGGAGAAGGGCCGGGAACTGGCCCGGGCAGTGCAGAAAAGAGCCTTATGACCCCTATCTGTTTACATAACGGAACGGTACTCACCGGGTTTGCCGCCATGGAGCGTTGTGCGGTTCTGGTTGAGGATGGGACCATAACGGATGTCTTTTCCAAAAAGCGGTTTGAGCAGAAACATTTTGCCCCGGATGTAAGAATCATTGATGTACAGGAAGCGTATATCGCGCCGGGCTTTATCGACACCCACATCCACGGGTTTGGCGGCTATGGAACCGACGATGCGAGTACCGAATCGGTGCTTGAAATGTCCGAGCGTCTCACCAGTTGCGGTGTAAGCGCTTTCAACCCTACCCTGTACCCGCAGGAAAGCGAGGAGATGCTCTTAGCGGTGGCCAATGTTGCCGCCGCCATAGGCCGGGAAAGCGGCGCCAAAATCATGGGGCTGCACCTGGAAGGGCCCTTCCTTTCCGCCACGAAACTGGGGGTGCAGCGGCCGGAAACCATACGGCCGGTGGATATCAATTATATGGAACAGCTCTGGGAAGCGGCGGAGGGCCATATTGTCAATATGACGGTGGCGCCGGAGCTGAAGGGTATGCGGGAAATGGCCTTGTTTTGCATCAAAAAGGGGATAGTCCTCCAGGCAGGGCATACCGATGCGCAGTACGAAAATATGGTAGAGGGTATGCAGGTGGGGATACTCCACTCCACCCATCTTTTTAACGCCATGAGCAAACTTGACCACCGGAACCCCAATGCGGTGGGGACTATTCTGATACACCCGGAAATGTCCTGCGAGATCATCGCCGATGGGGCTCATGTTCATCCGGACCTGTTCAAACTGCTTCTGCGTGATAAGCCCATTGATAAAATTGTGCTGATCACCGACGGGTTGAAGCCAACCGCGCAGTTGGAGGGGCCCTTCTTTGCCAACGGGGAAGAGGTGGTATTCCACGACGGGGTTTTTCACCGGAAGCTGGATGACGTGATAGCCGGGTCCGGCTTGACCATGATCCGGGGGGTCAAGAACCTGGTGTCCTTCGGGTTCAGCCTGGAGGATGCGGTAAAGGCTGCCAGTACCAATCCTGCGCAAGTGATGCGGTACCGGCAGAAGGGGACCATCATTCCCGGGAACGATGCGGATATTACGGTGTTTGACAAAAATTTCACCGTCCAGGCAAGCATGGTTGGTGGTATGCTGAAGTACAATAATCTGTAGATGTTTTTTTTGGAGGAACCATGCGCCTTGTTATTCATCAAAATTTCGATGCCGCCGGTCGCTGGGCTGCGGCTTATATCGTGGATAGGATATTACGATTCAATCCCCGGCCGGAGCGGCCCTTTGTGCTTGGTTTACCCACCGGCAGTAGTCCTCTGGGTATTTACCGGGAGCTTATTAATCTCCATAGGGCGGGAAAGATATCCTTTGCCAATGTGGTTACCTTTAATATGGATGAGTATGTGGGCTTAAGTGAGGATCACCCCCAGAGTTACCACCGGTTTATGTGGGATAATTTTTTTAACTATATTGATATCGATACAAAGAATGTCCACATATTGAACGGCTTAGCGACGGATCTTGAAGAGGAATGCCGGTCCTACGAGGAAGCAATCACCGCCGTGGGGGGGATAGAACTTTTCCTGGGGGGCATGGGCGCCGATGGTCACATCGCTTTTAACGAGCCCGGTTCATCACTCCATTCCCGGACCCGTGTCAAAACCCTCACCACGGACACAAAGCTTGTCAATGCCCGCTTCTTCGGCGGGGATGTGACGAAGGTTCCCTCCACCGCCCTCACCGTTGGTGTGGCCACCATCACCGACGCCCGGGAGGTGCTGATAATCGTCAGCGGCTACAACAAAGCACGGGCGCTCCAGGCTGCGGTAGAAGGGGGGGTGAACCACATGTGGACCCTCTCCTGCCTCCAGATGCACCCCAAGGCCATCATTGTCTGTGACGAGCCGGCCACGGATGAACTGAAGGTGGGAACGGTGCGGTACTTCAAGGATATTGAGCGATAGTATTCCGTAACACCCCAATCTGCCGCCGCACTTCCTCCGGCGCAGGCCCGCCGGGCAGTTTCCGTGCCGCCACACAGGCCGACGGGGTGATGGCGTCGTAGAGGTCCGCCTCGAAAAGCGCCGACCGGGTCTTGAGTTCCGCCAGGCTGCGGTCGGCGATACGGGTAAGGCCGGCGGTGACGCAGTCCCGTACTATCAGGGCGGCAGCTTCGTGGGCCTTGCGGAACGGGAGGCCCTTGCGAACCAGGTATTCCGCAGCATCGGTGGCTTCCAGGAAACCGCCTACACAGGCCGCCTCCATGCGCTCAGTGTTAAAGCGGGCGCTTTCCATCATGCCCCGGAACATGCGGAGGCAGTTGCGGACCGTGTCAATACTATCAAAAAGCGCTTCCTTGTCTTCCTGGAGGTCCTTGTCGTAGGCGTAGGGCAGACCCTTGAGGAGGGTGAGCAGGGTTACTACGTTTCCGGTGGTACGGGCGGATTTGCCCCGGATAAGTTCGGCGAAGTCGGGGTTTTTTTTCTGGGGCATGATGGAGGAACCGGTGCTCCAGGATTCGGCCAGGTCGATAAACTTGAATTCCTCGCTGGCCCAGAGGACCACATCCTCGCAGAACCGGGACAGGTGGGTCATGGTGATGGCAGAGGCCGATGACAGTTCCAGGGCAAAGTCCCGGTCCGCCACGGAGTCCATAGAATTAAGGGTGGGCCGGGCAAACCCCAGGGCCTTCGCGGTGGCCTCCCGGTCCAGGGGCAGAGATGAGCCGGCCAGGGCGCCTGCACCCAGGGGACACTCGTCCAGGCGGTTTAGCGCATCGGTAAAGCGGGAGCGATCACGCACCAGGCCGGCGCACCACGCAACAAGGTGATGGCCCAGGGTTACCGGCTGGGCTCTTTGGAGGTGGGTATAGCCGGGCATGAGGCTTCCAGTATGTTTTTCCGCCGCGTCCAGAAGCGCGTCAATGGTTTTGGTCAGCTCGGCGACAAGTTCCGGCACGGCGCGTTTGATGTAGAGCCGGAAGTCCACCGCCACCTGATCGTTCCGGCTGCGCCCGGCGTGAACCACCCGACCTGCGTCCCCTAATCGCTCGGTCAATATCCCTTCGATAAATGAGTGGATATCCTCGGCGTTTGTATCAACAGTAAGTGTACCCGATTCCAGTTCCCCGGCGATGCGCTCAAGTTCGGCGTCCAGCTTCACCGCCGTTTCCGGAGGGATGACGCCCTGTTTTCCCAGCATGGCGGCGTGGGCCCGGCTGCCCCGGATATCGTCCCGGGCAAGCCTGCTATCCACGGCAATGGATGCCTGGAAAACGAAGGCTTCGGCCTCGGGTTTTTCCGCGAGACGGCCGGCCCAGAGGACACCGGGGGCCTGTTTTTTATCGTTTTCTGCCATATACAAGCTATATCAAAAAATCAGGGGCTTGGACAGTGCGCCCATCCCATTTGACGCAATCAAACTGGTCTGTTATACTGGTCTAATAGGAGGCGCGTATGCCCAATACAGTGACCATCGGTGCATTTGAGGCAAAAACACATTTTTCCGAGCTTATCAACGAAGTGCAAAATGGCAGTGATTACGTTATCACCAAACGGGGAAAACCGGTTGCAAAGGTAATTCCGTTTATCGAAAGGCGGCAAACCAGACAGGAAGCGATTGCAGAACTCAGAACATCCATACAAAAACACTGGCAGGGGCCGCCCTTACGCCCTGGTGAAATCAAAGAAATGATAGAAGAGGGGAGAGAATAATGGTATATGTCCTTGATGCGTCTTTTAGCGCGGCGGTAATTCTTCCCGATGAAACAAGCGCCGAAGTTAAACAGGCTTTTTCTGCCATCGGTGAGAAGGATGAAATTTCCGTACCCCATCTGTGGTGGTACGAAATGGGGAACTTATTGAGAAAGAATGTTATTCGAAAGCGTTATACCTATGAGATGGCCCTCAGTTTTGTTGCCGCTTTATCAACTTTTTATGCAAACACGGATTCGTCGTCGGGCGCTCTCTATACTCAAAAACTGTTTCAGCTTGCGGAGGCTTACGAATTAAGCGTTTATGACGCCGCGTATTTGGAGCTGGCGTTGCGGGGGACCTCCGGCCTGACGGCACTGTACACACTGGATAAAGGACTGAAAACCGCCGCAATCAGCGCAGGACTCACGGTGGCTTGATATTACGTTAAATCAGCGGTATCACCTTGGTCAGCAGGGTTGTTACCCTGGCCGCGTTTTCCGCAAAGACCTTGCTTATAGCCTCCCAGGTGACCGGCTCCTCGTCGGTTTTCCAGGAATCGTAGTCGGTGCTCATGGCCACCGCCGCATAGGGGATGCCGGCCTCGTTTGCCAGAACCGTTTCGGTGGCAATAGACATGTTGATGATGTCCGCCCCCCAGGCGCGGAACATGTGGGATTCGGCGCGGGTGGAGAACCGGGGGCCTTCGATGGTGACCACCGTACCCCGTTCATGGCAGGGATACTGCAGGCGCTTGCATTCGGCAATAAGGATTTGCATCAAATGGCTGTCGTAGGGGTCCGCCATAGCGCAATGCACCGGGTTGTGGGGTTCAAAGGTTTCGTGGTAGGTCATCTTCCGCTGTTTGGTAAAGTCGATAAACTGATCGATGACCACCAGGTCCCCCCGGTGTATCTCTTCCCGCAGCGATCCTACCGCAGTGGTGGCCACAATATGGGTACACCCGGCGGTTTTAAGGGCTGCAATATTCGCCCGATAGTTTACCTGGGTGGGGGGAATGGTGTGTTCCCTCCCGTGACGCCCCAGCAGAACCACCGGAACACCGGCTATGCTCCCGTGCTTTAGGGGAGACGACGGCTTCCCATAGGCCGTGGAAACATCCTCGTCACGGGGATTAGAAAAAATGTCCGGGTTATCCAAACCGCTCCCGCCGATGATACCGATTACTGCCATACCTATCCTCCTTTATGTGTCTATGACCGTTACTTTATTGGCGCGATACCGGGGGGCATCTTCTTTTTTACTCCGTTCCAAATCCTCTTCGGTGTAATATTTTACCTTCATGCCCGTTACCAGTTCGTCAAAATCAATATTGGTGAGGGTGCTGTAATGAAAAAATATGTTATTGCTCCGTTCGTCCCGTATAAAGCCAAAACCATCCCGCAGGCTGCAAATGGTTGAGTATTGCCCCTCGTCTTCCGGTTGTTCCGGCAGGGGCTTTTGCTCCTCTTTTATTGTAGCCTGGGGGGGCGAATAATTTTTTTCCGATACAAATAAGTTGTTAATGATTTCACCATTGTTTTTGTTGATACATTCGTGCATGGGTATGGGGTAGCACACTTCTTCTAACAATTGCCGGGAGGTTCTGGTTTCGGTACTGATGCCGTCTTCGTTGTTGTAGGAAAAATCCCAGCTGATGAGCATGACCTGGGTTCCCAGGGTGGTGAGTTTCCGCACCAATGGTACGTAATCCCCGTCCCCGGCTACCAGTACCAGGATGTCAAATTTTTTGTATATCGTCAGTTCATAGGCTTCCAGGGCAAGCCACACATCAATCCCCTTTTCATGCATAGTATTACTATCATTACTGTAGCGCAGGGGCAGGTAATGGCTTACGATGTTTTCCTTCATCAGTATATCGTCAAATACCCGTTCGCTCTGGACCTTCTCCCCCAAATCCCTGCCGTAGGACCGGCCTTTGAAGTAATGGGCGTCAATAATTTGACAGAAGTGTTTGTCATTTATCCCGGTAAGCTCCGCAATCTTACTTCTGATAAACTCATGGAGGCCGGTTATGCTTATCCGTGATTTCCGTTCATGTTCATATTTATAATAATTGCTTACTTTATAAAAATAATAACCATCATAAAATATGCCTATCCTGATAAATTCTTTTAAGTTGCTGTTCATACCACAATCTTACCCTATCCGGGGAGATAGGGCAAGAGGTGATTGTCTTAGAAGGGCAGTATGGCTTTGTGGTACTGCTCGTGGAGTACTTCCGCCATGGCCAGGTACATGGCCGAAAGGCCGCAGGCGATGCCCACCCACCCGGCAATGACGCCGACAAGGTGGCTCTCCAGGAAATTGTGGATGGCCAGCAACGCGAAGAGAACCGTCAGCGATAGGAATACAAACTGCAACACCTTGCTGCCCTTAAGGGTGCCGATGAACATGAACAGGGTGAAGACCCCCCAGAGCAGGAGGTACCAGCCCATAAAGGCGGGGTCGGGTTTTTCCGCCAGTTTTAGTACCGGCAGGATCCAGATGGCTACCAGACTCTGCCAAAAACACCCGTAGGAAGTGAAGGCCACCGTGCCAAAGGTGTTGCCCCGGGTGAATTCCAGAATCCCCGCGATAATCTGCGCAAGGCCGCCAAAGCATATCCCCATGGCCAAGACAATAGAAGAATTGGGGAAAAATCCGGCGTTGTGCAGGTTCAATAAAACCGTGGTCATCCCAAAGCCCATCAACCCTAAGGGACCGGCGTTGGCTAATTTTTGTTCGGTACTCATAAAATAATGGTACCAGAGCTTTTTATTTTATGCAAGGGAAATTTTGCCTTTAAGAGCACTTTTTTGCAGGACTTACCATTCCCGTGCCTGACCTGCCGGCTGGAGGATGGTGAAGGTGTCCCCTGATGGCTCAATCACATAAAAGCCCTTTTTTAGGGCATACGTTTTCTCACTATCGCCAAAGACTACACCGGCAATAGCGCCCAAGTATTTCCGTTTATCATTACGCAAATCCGCGACTCTGCGCAGTTTTTCCATACGCTCAATATGATCATCTATATCGCCAATTTTGGGCTTGTTCTTGATTTCAACAACCATCACCTTGTCGCCGTTTTCCAGAAAAGCGTCAACTTCGGTGAATATATTGTGTTTTACGCTTTTGATTTCCATGCCGCGGTTGGTTTGTTCAAATTCAAAGCCCAATTCCCGGAATTTGGCCACCAGGTTAGGCACGACCATATATTCAACCATTTCGCCGAAACGATTGGTAAGTTCCCCTACCCGTTTGTCGGTTGCCTTCATCTGCTCTCTGTTTTCCATCAATGCCGCCCAGACCTTCTCGAAAGTCAGACCTTCACCTATTGCTTCTGTTGTTACCATAGTTTGCTCCTATAGTGAGTATACCCTATTTCCGGCCTTTGGGAAAGCCGCGGCGGATCTACCGCCAGGATCCGGAGCGTCCGGGGAGATTATTATGGGAGAAAAAAAGAAAAAAGTACTTGATTAATTAATCGGTTTACGATATAGTATTAGATTATCGGGGTTTCTGGTGAAGCCCGACAATGATACCAAACGGGGGAAAGTGTATGAAGCTGTTGATATGTTCACGTAATTCCTTATATAGCAACAAATTAACCCCCCCCCCCCCCCCCCCCCCCCCCACCCCCCCCCCCCCCCCCCCCCCTTCACACCTCCCCTCCCCCTCCCCCCGCTCTCCTACGGGCTTTCGGTTGCGACGAACATTGGGGGCCACCTGAGCACGGGAGC
>BNUX01000006.1 GCA_025997675.1 Spirochaetia bacterium
TGAGGCGAAGAAGGGTCTGTTTGGTTAATAAGTAGTTACTTCCCCGCCCCATTGCCATGAACGGGATTGGGGCGGGCAATAACCTGCCTTTTTGTCACATAAATTTGTTCTAAATACTTAAAAGCTATTGACTAATAACAAATTGTCATATAATTTTTTAGAACTATGATAGTTTATCATATAAACCCGGTTGATATTACAGGATTTTTGACCGGAAAGATGTCTTTGTTTTACCTTAGGAGGGTAAAAATGAAAAGAAGTGGTTTGTTTGTAGGAATGCTTGCCTTGGTGGTGGCATTCGGGGTGCTGACTGGTTGTTCGACGGTAAATAGAGTGAGTCGGCACTATGAAGAAGGCGGAGTATATCAGGATATTTCTGTTCCCAATAAGGACTTCCAGTCATTGGGACTGGTATTTGCAGAGTATACCAGAGAGGGTGATGGCGCCGGCGGGGAAAAAGGTGAGGTTTACACCTTCTATAAGCTGTTACAGGAAGCTAAAAAACTCGGCGCCGACAGCATTGTAAATGTCAAGATAGAGGGGAATTACGCAGACCACACCGACCTCAAGTTGGGCGGGATGATTAAAAAAGACCAGCCTACTTCAAAAACATGGTTTGGTTCAGCGACCGCTATCAAGTATACCGACACCATAAAGGACAAAAAGGCTCAAGCAGTGCAGGTTGGTACCGGTGATTCCGCACAAATCTCAACGGTTACCGAAGAAACCTATAATATGGCCGGGGAGAAAGCCGAACCCCCCTCCAGCGGTCTGTTCTCAACAACATCGACGGGCAAGAAAAAGTGGTGGCAATTCTGGAAAAAGTAAAGGACTGTTCGGTTTCTAAGTAAAAAGCCCACTCAGCCATTCACGGCTGAGTGTGGTTGTTTACCCCGCCGCCTAATCCTGCCCGCAATATCCGGCACAAAGCTCAGCGCCGCCGCGAAGGGCAGTACCAACGCCAGGCTTATCTGGTTCTGCTGCCAGAACGGGGGCAGGAGCCGTAGGAGCATGGATAGAATGCCCCCCGCCAAAACAAGGGACCACAGGCCCTTTAACAGAAACCCCCAGAAATCGCGGCGGGATGCGTCCTTGGGGAATGCGTAGAGGATGCCAAAGGGGATTGCGGCAAGCAGCAGGGGGTTAACAAAGAGAAGGTTCATATTGTGCCAGGTGTAGTCGTGTTGGGTAAAGAAGGACATGAAAAAGTCCAGGAAACCGACCATGCCAAAGAAGAACCCCAGGAGCGACTGGCTTAGGCCAAGGGCAATAGCGGCGGCGGGCCTCTTCCGGTGCGCCAGGAGGAGGCCAAAGAGGCCGGCTATACAGAGGGATAGGAGCAGCTGCCGGGGCCATTGCTTCCGGGGCGCGTCCAGAACCGGGGGCCGGTCTACCGCCCGGTTGATCACATCCACGGATTTTACCAGGTTCCGTTCCCGGCCATAAATATCCCGGTACCGGAAGTCTTCGATGCGGGCGCCTATCTCCGAGGGGAGGAACATCTCCTGCCAAACCGTGATGGGGACATCGATATCCTGGCCCATGGAGTTACTCATGAACCATTCCGGAATGGGGGCGAACCAGGTATGCCGCAGGACGTGCTGCCGCAGGGTAAAGCGGCCGGGGGCATCCAGGAAGGCCTCGGAGAACTGGCCATTGGTGGCAAGGTCGATGATGTCCCGAATCCGGGTGGCGCAGTTATCCTTGAAATGGTGGTACAGGTAGTTCCGGTTTTCAGGCCGGACATTTTCCTCCGCAAAGGCCCGGACCAGTTCCTTGGTTTCCGGGGGGAGGTCCAGGGTGTAGAAGGTTACATCCCGGTTTGTCAGGATGAATTGGGCGACATTGCGCACCGCCGGGGAAGCGGCGCAGCTGAAGAGGAGCCGTCCTTTGGCAAAGTTGGTATAGAAGTGATCCGTCTCAAAGGAAAAAAGGCCGTAATCGTAGAGCCGGCTTTCCCCGGTACGCCGGTCTTCGACAATCAGGGCGATATGCCCCCACCACACGTACAGTTCATCCCCGGGACCCGCCACGCTGACCCGGATGGTAAGGTCATCATCATCAAGCTCCGGCCAGGGGATTCCCAGGGGGCTGGGAAGGGCGTTTGCGTGGAATACTCCGCCGCAAAAAGCCAGGAGGAGAAACAACAGGAGACTGGGGAGGCGCAGGTCTTTCATACAGCCTATTTTGCACTATCCGGGCGTTTATGACAATAGTAGTGGAAAAAGCCTTTGCAACACGGTCATGTTTTGTTATAATTAAACGCATGAAAAAGACGTTTTTAGTGTTTGTTGCGGCTTTAGCGGTTTTTGGATTAGGGGCATGCAGGTCGAATAGCAAGGTTATTGATGCCGCCCACAATTCAAGGAACAGCGTGAATTGGGATGGTGTTTATAGAGGAGTAATACCGGCGGCGGATGGGCCGGGTATCAATGTTGAGATAACGTTGGACTTAGACGGGACTTATAGGATAAGTTATCAATACATTGACCGGGGCGAAGAGGTCTTTACCGACGCCGGGACCTTCAAGTGGAATGATGCCGGAAGCGCCATCACACTGGATGTCAGGGATATGCCCCCGCATTATCAGGTCGGCGAGAACATCCTGATCCAATTGGATATGGCCGGGGAAAAGATACGCGGCGCCCTTGCGGATACCTATATCCTGAAAAAGGTCCTTGAGTAAACACGCGTACTGACAAAGGGGGATTTTCCCGATACTATACGGTATGGGCTATATCGAATTTCGCGGGGTTTGCAAGTACTACCGTGCAGGCGAGACCCGGATACACGCGGCGGACCATATTACCTTTGAGATTGAAAAAAGCGAATTTTGCGTGATCCTGGGGCCCAGCGGCGCGGGGAAGACTACCCTCCTCAATATGCTGGGGGGTATGGACTCCTGTGATGAGGGGACGATTACCCTGGATGGCCGGGAGATTAGCGCACTGACCGAACGGCAGCTTACGGATTACCGCCGGTATGATGTGGGCTTTGTGTTTCAGTTTTATAACCTTATCCAGAACCTTACCGCCTTGGAAAACGTGGAACTTGCCTCGGAAATCTGTATCGGCTGCCGGGACCCGAGGGAAACCCTGGCCTTGGTGGGGCTGGCGGAACGGATGGGGAACTTTCCCGGCCAGCTTTCCGGGGGGGAGCAGCAACGGGTCGCCATAGCGCGGGCCCTGGCAAAGAACCCTAAGATTTTGCTCTGCGATGAACCGACGGGGGCTCTGGATTACGAAACGGGGAAGACCATACTGCGGCTTTTACAGGAGAGCTGCCGCAAAACCGGGAAGACCGTGATCGTGATTACCCATAACCATGCCATTGCGGGTATGGCGGACCGGGTGATTCAGCTCAAAAATGGGGGGATAGTGAAAATTGAACGGAACCCTGACCCGCTGCCGGTAGAACAGATCGAGTGGTAATGAGCCTTCCCTACGGTAAAACCTATATAAAAACGATACTCCGGGAGATTCGCGGTACCCTGAGCCGCTTCGTGGCTATCTTCGCCATCGTAGCCCTGGGGGTAGGGTTTCTCGCCGGGCTCCTGGCAACCACCCCGGATATGAAACTCTCCGTGGACCATTACTTCCGGGAAACCAATATGATGGATGTTTTCATCAAGGCTACCTTGGGTATCACCGATGGGGATGTTGAAGCCCTCGCCGCCCTGGATGAAACCGCCCTGGTTCTCCCGGCCTATGTGATGGATTCCCTGGTCAGGACCGGTGCGGATGAGGTCCTTGCCGCCCGGGTCTACGGGCTGCCCCTGGATGATGCGGATGATGCAGGGTTTGTAAACAGGATGGAACTGATGGCGGGCCGGTTTCCCGAAAGGGACGATGAATGTCTGGTCCAGCAGGGAGGGGGGTATTTTGAGGACTTTGCGATAGGTGATACCTTTTCACCGGTTTCTACCGGACAGGAGATCTACCGGGTGGGTACGTATACCGTCACCGGAATAGTGAAGAGCCCCCTCTTTATTTCCTTTGACCGGGAACCCACCGGTATCGGTAACGGCCGCCTGGGGACGGCGCTCTATGTCCGCCGAGGCAGTTTTGCCCTTCCGGTCTACACCGATGTCTACCTTACCCTGGCCGGGGGGCGGCGTTTCACCGCCTTTACCGACCCCTATCAGCAGTTTGTGGACGCCGCCGTAAAAAGGATAGAAGCCCTGGGGGATGAACGGTCGCGCATCCGCCGGGAGGATATCCTTGCCGAAGCCGGGGATGCAATCAACGCGGGGGCCGGGGAGTATGAGCAGGCACGGATACGCGCAGGGGAGGAATTGGCGGCGGGCCGGAAGAAGCTGGACGATGGGGCGGCGGAGATAGCGGCGGGAGAGGCGGAACTGAAAACAGGGGAGGACCGGCTGGTGAAGGGCCGCCTGACCCTGGCGGAGGAGCAGAGCCGGGTTAAGACGGAACTGGCGGACAATGAAGCGCGCCTTCTAAGCGGGGAGGCGGAAATCGCCGCGGGTAAGCGGGCCCTGGCGGAAAGCAAGGCCCAGCTTGACGCGGCCCGGGATGAGGTGGAGAAAGCCCGGGCCTCCCGTGTCGCCATGAGAACCGCACGGGGACGGGAAGGGGTGGCCCAGTACGATGCGGGAGTAAAGGCCTGGGAAGAGGGGAGCGCCCTGCTTACGGCGAAGGAAGGGGAACTGCGCCGGGGCTTTGTATTGCTGGAACAGGGCAGGGCCCGGGCGGATGCGGAGTTTGCACAGGCGGCGGCGGAACTGGCGGCTGCGGAGGCGGAGCTGGCGGCGGGCCGGCAGGAATTGGAGGAGGTCCGGCAAGAGCTTGCCCGGGGGGAAGCTGAGTATGCGGCGGCCCGGGACGATGCGGAGCGGATGCTTGCGGAGGGGGAGGAGGAGTTGGCGGCGGCCCGGCGGCTGGTTCCGGATATGGCCATCGACAGTCCCCAGTGGTATGTGCTGGACCGCAACGCCAATGTGGGCGCTGCAACCTACCGGGCCAATGTGGAGAAGATTGCCGACCTTGCCCGGGTGTTTCCCTTGTTTTTCCTCCTGGTGGCGGCCCTGGTGGTACTGACCACCATGACCCGGATGGTGGAGGAGGAGCGTACCCAGATTGGGGTGCTCAAAGCCCTGGGGTATCAAAAACGGGTAATCGCCGCCAAATACCTGGTGTACTGCGGGATCACCGGCATCCTCGGTTCCGCCGTAGGGATGATATCCGGCTTTTGGGGCCTCCCGCTGATCATCTACAATGCCTTTGGAACCATGTACCGGCTGCCCCCCCTGGTGTTGGAACTAAACTGGCCCTTCGGCCTTATGGCCTGCGGCGCCGTATTGCTGTGTACTATGGGCGCCACGGTCTATGCCTCCTACAGTTCCCTTTGGGAGAAACCCTCGGCGCTCATGCGGCCCCGGCCTCCCCGGGCGGGGAAGCGCATCTTCCTGGAATCCCTGCCCTTCATCTGGCGGCACATGAAGTTTACCTACAAGGTTACGGCGCGGAACCTGCTGCGGTATAAGAAACATTTCTTCATGACCGTTACCGGTATTGCCGGCTGTACCGCATTGATGCTTGCCGGGTTCGGCCTCCGGGATTCCCTGGTCTACATAGCCCGCACCCAGTTTGAAGATATCTTTACCTACGATCTGCGGATTGAATTGGGTGAAGAAGGCGCGGCTTCCAAGGATGAGATTGTCAAAACCTATCTGGCCGATACGGAGGCGGTTCTTCCCGGCGGCTATACGGCGCTCCATATCAATAACGCCGCTATCATCCATGACGGGCAGCGGATGAGCGTCATCCTGTATATCCCCGAAGACCCGGAAACCCTGGGGGATTTTATCCGGCTTGCACCGAGAAGGACGAACATTCCCCTCACCTTTACGGCGGACTCGGCGGTGCTAACCGAAAATATCGCCGCCCGTATGAAGCTTGCAACCGGTGACCGCTTTACCCTGGAGGATGCCGAGGGGAGACGGGGGGAGTTTGTCCTTTCCGGAATCACCGAAAACTACGTGGGGAACTATTGTTACCTGGGTCAGGCGGCATATCAGGCGGCTTTCGGCGGCAGCTTGAGGTACGATACCCTCCTGGTAAAAACCGGCGATGTTGACAGCTACGATACTATCATAACCCGCATCCTGGAAAGCGAAATGGTCTCCGGCGCGGAGTTTACCACCAGTGTGCAGACTTCCTACAACAACCTCTTGGTCAGCATCAACCTGGTGGTACTGATCCTCATTGCCGCCGCCGGGGGGCTCGCCATGATTGTGCTTTACAACCTTACCTACATCAACATTAACGAGCGCAGCCGGGAACTGGCCACCCTCAGGGTGCTGGGCTTCCATAAAAATGAAGCGGCGGCCTACATTTTCCGGGAGATCACCGTCCTGAGTATTGTCGGCGCCCTTGCGGGGCTGCTCATTGGCATACTTCTGCACGCCTTCATCATCTCGGTGGCGGACACCACGGACCTGATGTTCGGCCGGGAAGTGGCCCCCCTTAGTTTTATCCTTTCCGCACTGATAACTATGGCCTTTTCCGCACTGGTAGATCTACTAATGCTGGGAAAGATTAGGCACATCGGGATGGCGGAATCCATGAAAGCGGTAGACTGACGGAGGCCACTTGTCACGGTTCTTCAAACGCCCTAAACTAGGGGCATGTCAGATCCATTATTCCATGAACCGGAAAAAACGCACTATACCTACGCCGATTACCTTGCATGGGAAACGGACAAACGGTATGAACTCATGGACGGGGTGGCCTATATGATGGCCTCCCCCTCGGTAATCCATCAGCGGCTCTGCAGGGAGCTCCTCCGCCAATTCAGCAACTTCCTCTTGGGAAAACCCTGTGAAGTATTTGCCGCGCCCCTGGATGTCCGTCTTTTCCCCCGGAAGGACCGCACCGACGATACGGTGTTACAGCCGGACCTGCTCGTGGTGTGCAATAAAACCAGGCTGTCCAAAGGTTCCTGTGACGGCGCCCCCGACATGGTGATTGAAATTGTTTCACCATCCAATACCGTGCAGGAGCTGTTAAGGAAGTTTAACTACTATCTGGACGCCGGTGTCCGGGAATATTGGGTTGTTAATCCTGATACGCAAACGGTACAGGTCCATGTTCTGGAAAACGGCCATTTTGTATCCACCATATACCAACGGGACAGCGTCATCCCTGTTTCGATCCTGTCGGGCTTGGGGATAGACCCCATCTGGGGATAACCGGTTACCGGACACCCACTTCTTAAAAGCCCCGATCGTCTTTTGTACCGGTGAACCTCCCGAATTTTTAATAAAAACATATTGATATTCCTCATAGCTTGAAAACAACCTTGGCGATACTGAAATAAACCACCAGGGACGCGGCGTCAACAATGGTGGTGATAAGGGGCGCCGCCATGATTGCCGGGTCTACCCGGAGCTTCTTTGCCGCCATAGGCAGGAGGCAGCCGATGGTCTTTGCCATTATCAGGGTAAGGAGTACGCTTGCGGTTACGGTCAATGCCAGGAGGCTGTTTTGCCCATTGGTCAGATAGATGCGGACAAAGTTGATAATCCCCAGGATAAGGCCGCAGAGAAAGCCGATGCGGATTTCCCGCCACAGCACCACCGCAATATCCTTGAAGTTAACCTCCCCCAGGGCCATCCCGCGGATAATCAGGGTCGAACTTTGGCTCCCCGCATTGCCCCCGGTGTCCATGAGCATGGGGATAAAGGCGATAAGCAGGGGCAGGGCAGCCAGGGCGTTCTCAAACCCGGAGATGACGGCCCCGGTAATGGTGGCGGAGAGCATCAGAAAGAGGAGCCATACGATACGGTTCCGCACCTGTTGCAGCACCCCGGTTTTCAGGTAGGGCTCTTCCGAAGGCTTCAAGGCGCTCATTATCTCAAAGTCCTCGGTATTTTCCTCCTCGATGATTTGAACCACATCGTCAACGGTGATAATCCCCACCAGGCGGTCATCCGCATCCACCACGGGCATTGCCAGCAAACCATACTTCTTAAAAGAGCGGGCCACCAGTTCCTGGTCATCCGTGGTACGGGCGGACACAAAATCGATATCCATGATATCGTCAATCAGCGTATCCTCTACCGACAGCATCAGTGCTTTTGCGGACACCACCCCCAGGAGCGTCCGGTCCTGGTCTATCACATAGCAGGTGTAAATCGTTTCCTTGTTGACCCCGTTCTTCCGTATCTTGTCGAAGGCGGTACGGACCGTAGAATCCTCGGTCAGCCACACATATTCGGTAGTCATAATACTACCCGCCGAATCCTCGGGGTACTTTAGCATCTGGTTGATGACCGCCCGTTTCTCGGCGGGAGTGTTCTGCAACACCCGGGTCACCACATCGGCGGGCATTTCCTCGATTAAGTCGACCGCGTCATCCACAAAGAGCCGGTCCATGATATCCCGCACCTCGGTATCCGACAGGGCCAGAATGAGCATCTGCTGTTCATCCCCTTCCATGTAGGAAAACACGGCGGAGGCGATACTCTTAGGCAAAAGCCGGAAGATACGCAGCATCGTTTCCTTACTTTCGTCCTTAAAGAAATCCGCAATATTCACCACATTCATCCCCGCGAAGATGCCATGCAGTTCCGCTACCCGTATGGGGCTTTCGTTGAGCAGTTCAAGAATCGTTTCTTTTTCGATTTCCATGATGGTTTCTCCTGAAAAGATACGGTGGGGAAGGGCCAATCAGATTGGTCAACCAAGTTGACCTGCTGTTTCAAGCCCCACCCTGTTTTCCAGGGCAAACCCTTCGATAAACTCGCACATCCCCAGTATACCGTTTTCGTTACTAACCTTTCTACCCAGGGCCGCGGCATTCTTCCGGTACTCGCTGTTATTCACCAGGTCCAGGACCTTCTTTTCCAGGGCCTTTTTACGTATCCTAATCCTTATACTCCGGGGCCCGCATCCGAGGTCCCGTATTCGGGACCCCCAGTAAAACTGATCGATGAGCAGGGGGATAGCCATTTGCGGCTTCCCCGCACGGGCGGCACTGTGGGTAGTCCCGCTTCCGCCGTGGTGGATAATCGCGTCACATTCCGGCAAAATCAGGTAATGGGGAACGGCGGTATCCAGGAGGAAGAGGTTGTCCTGGTTGTGCAGATGGGTCCCCACCTTCCACCAACCGCATCCCACCACCAGTTTGTAGTTTTGCTCACAGCAGATTTGAAAGAGCCTGGCACAAAAGTCATCCCGGTCCTTGTCGTTGCAGCTTCCCAGGGTAAAAAAGACCGTGGGACGGGTATCCTTCTTAACAAAGTCAATAAACTGCTTGTAAGCGATTTCATTGTAGGGAAAGATGTCGTTGAAACAGTACCCGCCGATACTCCAGGCGTATTTCCAGTCCCCATCGGTTTCCCCCAGAGAAGGGCTGTACATCATGTGGTTGTGGGCATTAGCGGGGGCATACTCCCCCTGATCCCTGATGGGCTCCATATTCAGGGCGACCCGATTCTTATTCAGAACCTTCTTTACCATCATGTTAAGCCCTGCGTTAAGCAGCGCCCACTGGAGCCCTACGAATCGCCGGACCGGATTCATAAAGGGAAGGACCGCAGGGGGTATACGCTTCCCCGGCAGGAGGGGCGCATAGCCGGTCCTGATGTGGGGCTTGTCCAAATACTCCGTTATATGGGGAGCGGCAAACTCAGTATTGCTGCACACCAGGAGGTCATGCTGTTCCAGGAGGGGAATCATCTCGTCAAACTGGCTGTCGACCACCCGGCCAGTCCAAGCCAGGAGTTCCTTTATATCCGGGCTATCCCCAACCATGCCGGCAATATCGTCAAAGGACTGGAGAAAGTAGGGTATCCCCAAAGCCTTTGCCATATCTTCAAACAAGCGGGGAATACTGAGGGTGATTTGATGCCCCCGCTTCATCAATGCAACCGCCAAACCCAGGTAGGGGTAGATATCCCCCTGGGAGCCCCGTGTTACTAACAGTATTTTCACCGAATAACCCCGATTTCCTTTAGCTTGCCGGTATCCAGATGATACTTTGCTTCCAGCGCCCGGAGCGCCGCTTCATCAACAGCGAGGGGCTTCCCCAGCTTCTTAACTTCGCCGTTACTCCTGATGATCTTGGAAATCATCTTGCCGGGGTTAAAGTTGAGGGAACTCATGATCCAGCACCCGTGGGTACACCAGCAGTTGGCCCTATACCCGTGGCCGATGTCTTCAATCTCCTTCTTCATGGCCGGGCTATTATAGATGGCCTTGACATCGCAGTTATAATCCTGGACCTTGCCCAGGGGGGGCCTGAGCTCGCAGGACCGGAAGCGGCCGTCGTAGTCGATAACCAGGGTGGTTTCCCCTGCGGTACAGTCCATGCCCCAGGGGGTAGGCCTGTCGATATTTGTGGCGCGGATATTGTACATGGTCCGCATAAGCCCCACATAGAAATACTTGGTAAAGGCCCGGGCAATACCCTTCATCCCATCCCCGACCCGTTTGGCATAGAGGGTATAATAGGGAGCCACATCGTCCTGAATCACCCGCAGGGACTGTTCGGTCACGACCTTGACCCCATCTTCCCTGGTCACCCCCCGTGCAGCCTCGATGGTATGGGTGGTCAGATTGAACCGCCCGTACACCCAGCCCACAAAGTCCCGCACCTCATCCACGTTAAACCGGGTGATAACCGTGGCTGCCCCCCTGATAACATGGCCGTCATCCTTGAAGTTTTCGTCCAGCAGCTTGAGGGTTTCCGCCGCCTTGTAAAAGCAACTTACCCCCCGCTGGGTATCGTGGGTATCGCCGAAGCCGTCAAAGCTTATGCTGATGGAGATATTGAGGTCCGGACAGTTCTGCCGTATCCGTTTGAGCCATTCCACCACCCGTTCACTTTTTATGCCATTTGAGGGCATATTGACATCGGTAATATGGTTGTTTCTATAGAACATTTCCACGATTTCCGGGAGTTCTTCCCGCAACGTGGGCTCCCCCCCGGATAACCAGAGCCGTTTAATATCCCCGGCGGTCTCGGACAGCTTTTTGATCTCCTCGAAGGTCAAATCCGGCGCCTTCTGTTCCATATCATTGGCATAGAAACAATGGGCACACTTTGCGTTACATTTCCCCGTAGTAAAGAGGAAAATCGACTCTAAAGTTCGTTTTGAGCTCATTGAGTTAAATGAGCTGCCTGAGCGTTTTATCTTCATGATTCGTCAAGTTTAGACAAAAAGGGGAAATATGTCAACTTCCGTTTTACCCATAATCAGAAGCTTGTATATTTATCATAATTGAGTTAAAGTAATGATAAACACAAGGGAGGCGATACAATGCCCAACATACGGCCGGTTTCCGATTTACGGTACAATTTTGCCGGGGAAGACAAGCAGGTTGAAAGTGAAATCTACAATAAGCTGTTGGAAGCCGAAACCGAAGCACGGCTCAGCGACAAGCGGCTGTCCCATGAAGAAGTTTTTCCCGCCTTACGCCGGCGAATAAAAGACCGTTCCGGCGATGTATGAACTGAAATACTCATAGCGTAAACAAAAAAGGGAGCCCGGTACGCTCAGGCTCCCATTAAATCAGCCCCCATACACCGCGATCATCACCCCCGCCGCAATGGCGGTACCAATAACCCCCGCTACGTTGGGGCCCATAGCGTGCATCAGGATGAAGTTCCCCGGGTCCGACTCCAGGCCCACCTTGTTGGAAACCCGGGCGGCCATGGGGACTGCCGAAACACCGGCGGACCCGATAAGGGGGTTGATCTTCTCCTTGAGGAAGAGGTTCATCAGCTTGGCAATCAGAAGCCCCGAAGCGGTGGCAACCGAGAAGGCTACCAGTCCCATCACCACGATGATCAGGGAGGAGGGGTTCAGGAACTTCTCCGGGGTCATCTGGCTGCCCACCCCCAGGGAGAGGAACAGGGAAACGATATTCATCAGTTCATTTTGGGCGGTATCGGAAAGCCGCGCCACTACCCCGCATTCCCGGAGGAAGTTCCCGAACATAAGGCAGCCGATTAGGGGCGCCGCAGAGGGGAGGAGGAGTAGGGTCAGGATAAAGACGGTCAGGGGGAAGGCAACCTTTTCGGTCTTGGACACCGGCCGGAGCTGCCTCATCTTGATAAGCCGCTCCTGCTTGGTGGTCAGAGCCCGCATGATGGGCGGCTGGATAAGGGGCACCAGGGCCATATAGGAATAGGCCGCCACCGCCACCGTCGCCAGGAGGTGGGGGGCAAGCTTGGCCGAGATGTAGATAGTGGTGGGGCCGTCCGCGCCGCCGATGATGGCCACCGCGCAGGCTTCCTTGAGGTTAAAGGCAACGCCGGGCAGGTAGTTGGCAACCGAAATAAAGAAGAGGGTGCCGAACACGCCGAACTGGGCCGCCGCGCCGAGGATAGCCGTCTTGGGGTTGGCGATAAGGGGGCCGAAGTCGGTCATGGCCCCGATACCGATAAAGATGAGCAGGGGGAAGAACTCGTTCCCCACCCCGGCTTCATAGATGATATCAAGGAAACCCGGATGCCGGACTACCTGTTCAATCACCTCACCGTTTACCACCACATGCTGAATCAGTTCCGTAGCCCCCATCCCCGCCAAAGGGATGTTTACAAAGATGGTCCCGAAGCCGATGGGGATGAGCAGCAGGGGCTCAAAGCCCTTGATCGCCCCCAGGTAGACGATGAGGAAGCCCACCGCCACCATGAGGAATTCCTGCCAGCCAAAGACCGTAATGGGGTCCCCCGCCGGGGTAAAGCCGGGTATAACATCGGTAATAAAAGCATAGATACCCGTGGTTTCCACAATGTTCCGGAGAAAACTCCGGAGGCTCACCTGGGGGATATCCGTACTATTGGGGATTATCCCGTTCAGGTTTCTGAATGAGGGCAGTTCCGATGTGGAGTCCTCTATCTGCTCAGCATTACCGGCGGCCTGTACCCGTGGGCTAAAGGCCGCGCTCAGGAAGTTGAAGGCAAAGGCCCCGATGACCAGGATAAGGCAAACCTTGACCACCAGTACCGGGCTTTTTTTAAGCTCTAACATGACGCCTTCCTACTTTATTTCAGCGATGGGCTGTTGGGATGCGACCTGGGTTCCCGTGGGTACCAGGAAGTGAACCGCGCCCGCCGCCGTGGACTTGATTTCCAGTTCCATCTTCATTGACTCGATGATGAGGATGGTGTCCCCGGACTTTACCGCGGCGCCTTCCGCCGCCGCATACCGCAGGAGCGTTCCCGCCACCGGGGCCGGAATCACCGTACCCCCCGAGGGGGCTGCAGCAACTGGGGCAGGGGCTGCCGCTGCTGGAATCGGAGCGGGGGCAGGGGAAGCTCCACCGGATGCCGGGGCAATCGCTACGGTACCGGCGGGGGCAACCACCACGTTGTAGTCGGTCCCGTCCACGTTGACCGTGTACTTTGCCGCTTGGCCGGGGGTTGTAGAAGCAGGGGCAGGGGCCGTTGACGCCGCAGCAGGGGCCGATTCGGGCTTGAACACCACCGGGCCCTCCGACCGCTTCTTGAAGAAGTCCGGGGCAACCTTGGGGAACATGGCGTAGGTAAGCACATCCTCAACGGAAACCGAGGAGGTCCCCAGAACCTTCCTGGCCTCCTCTTCCAGCTTGTTATATTCCGGGGGAATATCATCCGCCGGGCGGTGGGTAACTTCCGCGTCCAGCTTGAGTGCCTCCAGGGACTTCTTCACCACATCCTTGTTCTTGGGGGCCGGGCAGGCGCCGTATTTGCCCGCCAGGAGGTCCTGGAACTCCCCGGAAAGCCGGTTGTAGCGGCCAAAGAGGACGTTGAACACCGCCTGGGTGCCCACGATCTGACTGGTGGGGGTAACCAGGGGCGGATAGCCCGCATCCTTCTGGACCACGGCGATTTCCTTGAGCACATCGTCCATCTTGTCCGCCGCGCCCTGCTCCTTGAGCTGGCTTTCCAGGTTGGAGAGCATCCCCCCGGGAACCTGGGAAACCAGGATGCGGGTATCCGCGCCCTGGAAGCTGGATTCAAACTTCTTGTAGTTCTTCCGCACTTCCCGGAAGTAAGCGGCAATTTCCAGGAGGAGCTTGATGTCCAAGCCGGTGTCGTATTCGGTCCCCCGGAAGATTTCCACCATGGTTTCCGTGGGGCTGTGGCTGGTGCCCATTGCCAGGGAAGAGATAACCGTGTCCATGATCTCCGCCCCCGCTTCGGCGGCTTTGGTCAGGGTAGCTACCGACATACCGGTGGTGGCGTGGGAGTGGATCTCGATAGGAAGATCGGTCACCTTCTTGATAGCCTTGACGAGATCGTAGGTACCGTAGGGGGTTAAGAGCCCCGCCATATCCTTGATGCAGATGGAGTCCGCGCCAATGTCGGCATACTGTTTCGCCAGTTCGGCGTACTTTTCGATAGTATGGAAGGGAGTTACCGCATAGGAAATAGCCGCCTGGATGTGCTTGCCGGTTTTCTTGGCGGCATTGGTAGCGGCCTGGAAGTTCCGGGGATCGTTTACCGCGTCGAAGATACGGAAAATGTCCACCCCGTCTTTGGCGGCCACTTCCACGAACTTCGCCACCACATCATCGGCGTAGTGCCGGTAGCCCAGGAGGTTCTGCCCCCGGAGGAGCATCATGATCTTAGTATTGGGCAGGGCGGCCTTGAGCTTTTTGAGCCGGTCCCAGGGATCTTCGTTCAGGAAGCGGATACAGGAGTCAAAGGTGGCCCCTCCCCAGGCTTCCAGGGCGTAATAGCCCACCTTGTCCAGTTTTTCCGTGATGGGAAGCATATCTGAAGTAACCATGCGGGTTGCAAACAGGGATTGATGGGCGTCCCGCAGCGCCAGATCCGTTAATTGTACTTTAGCCATTTCTTATTTCTCCTATAAGTTTGTTTTACGATATTCGGTAACCGCTGCGGTGATTGCCGCAATAACGGGCGCCGTTCCACCGCCGGTCGTCGTCGCAGGTTGGGCCACATCGTTATCCGCCCCAATAGCGTGGATAAACTTACCCACCAGGGTGACGCTGATAATCAGGATAATCAGGAACGAAAACACGATACCCATACCCAGCAGGGTAAGGACGCCGCTTTGTCCCAGCATGTCCACAATAGTCATAAAGCCTCCATTATATGTAATGAGTAATAATACCAAAAATGCCGGTAAAAGGGCAATAGGGGGCGCCGACTTCGATGTCGACGCCTCCGACTTCGATGTTGTTGCCTCCGACATCGATGTTGTTGCCTCCGACTTCGATGTTGTTGCCTCCGACATCGATGTTGTTGCCTCCGACTTCGATGTCGGAGGCGTCGGTTGGCACTACTAGGGCTTTCGGTGGATATTACTGAGCAAGTATGCGCCGGCCCTGTTATTCCTTGCCTTTCCCCCAAATTCTCCTTATATTTAATACATGTCTGAACAAAGTGTGGTACCCATCGATCAACTTCTTCCTAATAAACTAGCCCTGGTGGCGCTTATGGGGCGTCCTATTTTCCCGGGGATCTTTACCCCCATCATGATCGGCAACCCCGCCGACGTGAAGGTTATCGACGACGCGGTTGCCGGGGACGGCCTCATAGGCCTGGTGATGCTTCAAAACGAGACCGATAACCCCGGCATTAAGGACCTCTACAAGGTGGGGACCGCCGCCAAGATTGTGAAGAAGATCAACCTCCCCGACGGCGGGGTGAACATCTTCATCTCCACCCTCAAGCGCTTCAAGGTCAAAAAGACCCTGAACGAGACGAACCCCATCGTTGCCGCAGTCGCCTATATGGAAGATGAAGAGGACGATACCAACGAGGTGAAGGCCCTGACCCGGGCGCTGATCAGCGAAATGAAGCAGATCTCCGAGAACAACCCCCTCTTTTCCGAAGAAATGCGGCTCAACATGATCAACATCGATCACCCCGGGAAGATCGCCGACTTCATTGCCAGCATCCTCAACATCGACAAGGTGGAGCAGCAGAAGATACTGGAGATAACCAATGTCCGGAAGCGGATGGAGCAGGTTCTGGTTTTTATCAAAAAAGAGCAGGAATTGCTGCGGATTCAGAAGAAGATCCAGAAGGAAATCAACGAAAAGATAGAAAAATCCCAACGGGAGTACTTCCTCAAAGAAGAATTAAAGGCAATTAAGACCGAATTGGGGATGGCCACCGACGCCAAGAGTTCCGAATACCAGCGTTTTAAGGATAAGGCGGAGGAATTCAAGTTTGAAGGTGAGATTAAGGAGGCCGTGGATCAGGAATTGGAAAAGTTCAGCCTGATGGACCCCAATTCAAGCGAATTCATCGTTACCCGAAACTACCTGGACGTGATCGTGAACCTGCCCTGGAAGGACCCGGAGCCGGAACACCTGGACCTGAGTAAGGCCCAGGCTATCCTGGAGGAGGACCACTACGGCCTCAAGGACGTAAAGAGCCGCATTGTGGAATATCTGGCGGTCCGCAAGCTCCGTCAGAGCAGTCCGGGGAAGGGGCAGTCCGGAAAGGGGCCGACCAGTTCCATCATCTGTCTGGTGGGGCCGCCGGGGGTGGGGAAAACCTCCGTGGGCCGGTCCATCGCCCGTGCCCTGGGGAAGCAGTTTTTCCGGTTTTCCGTGGGGGGTATGCGGGACGAGGCGGAAATCAAGGGGCATCGCCGTACCTACATTGGGGCCATGCCGGGCAAAATCCTCCAGGGATTGAAGATTGTCAAGTCCAAGGACCCGGTGTTCATGATCGACGAAATCGACAAGATGGGGGTCAGTTACCAGGGGGACCCGGCAAGCGCCCTTCTGGAAGTGCTGGACCCGGAGCAGAACAGCAGTTTCCGGGATCATTACCTGGACCTTCCCTTCGATATTTCCCGGATATTCTTTGTGGTCACCGCCAACACCCTGGACACTATTCCCGCGCCCCTGATAGACCGCATGGAGATCATCCAACTGCCGGGGTACATTGATACGGAAAAACTGGAGATCGCCAAACGGTATCTGGTACCCAAAAGCCTGGGAAAGAACGGCCTCAAAAAGAGCCAGGTTACCTATAACCGGGACTCCCTGCTTTACATCGCCAACGGCTATGCACGGGAGGCGGGGGTACGGAACTTCGAGAAAAACCTGGACAAGATACACCGGAAACTGGCAAAACAGCTTGTTGAGGCAGGGGAGGAAGCTGCACGGCACGCGGTGGCCGCATCGGAAGCCGCGTTTGCCTCAAAACTGGTTGAAAAGTTCCTCATTAACAAAAAGATCATCGAAACCCACCTGGGCAAGCCCATCTTCCCCGAGGAACTCACGAAAAAGGCCGACCGCCCCGGCATGTCCGTAGGGCTTGCCTGGACCAGCATGGGGGGGGATACCCTGGTGATAGAGGCCATCTCCGTCCCCGGCAAGGAGGGGCTCACCCTGACCGGCAAGATGGGGGACACCATGAAGGAGTCCGCCACCATCGCCATGAACCTGGCCCGGAAGCTGGGGGCTGAACGCTACAGTGTTCCCGGCGAGTGGTTTGAGAAAAACCACATCCACCTCCATATTCCTGAAGGCGCCACACCCAAGGACGGCCCCTCTGCGGGGATCACCATGGCCACCGCCCTCTTATCCCTGATACGGAACAAAACCATCGTGGGCGAGCTGGTGATGACCGGGGAACTGAGCCTGACCGGCAAGGTGCTGCCCATTGGAGGGCTCAAGGAAAAGACCATCGCCGCCCAGCGCAACAAGGCCCGGCACATCATCATCCCCAAGCAGAACCTCCGGGACCTGGACGAGATCCCCGACCATGTAAAGAAGGGCATCACCTTCCACCCGGTGGAACGGTTTGACGAGGTACTGGCCCTGGCTCTGCCGGACTGAGCAATGTACACCCACCCGAAGATGGCAGCGTTTACCAAAACGCTGGAAGCCCTGTTCCGTGAGGTGGATGCGTTTCTGGAAGACGAATGGGGCGAGAGCTTTGTTCTGCACCCTAACCGGCCCTACCGGGGGGAAACCAGTAACCCCGAAATGGACGGCCTCTACAATATCGGCCCGGACTTTACCCCCGGCATAGGTTCCGAAGCGGGGCGGGGTTATATTATCTCCCTTAAGGCGGCAACACTGGACAGGGTGACACCGGAACAGTTTGAATACCTCATGGCGATGGCCGCCATGCTGATACAGAAGAAGTTGCCTGAGTATTTTCCCGGTCGAAAGCTTGAGGTGGTTCGGGACGGGAAACGGTTCAAGATAATCGGGGATTTTTCCCTGGGAGAAGTGTAGGGGAGGTCGTGTAATGAGTTGGAGAGTCGCGGTTACCAGTGCCGATGGGGTTGGCATTAATCAACATTTTGGTCATGCAGAATGGTTTTTTATTATCGATGTGGAGCGGGACGGCTCAAGCAGGGTTGCGGAACGGCGGGGAGTAACGCCCTGGTGCCGGAAAGACAATCATGGGGATGCCGAACCCGGTACGTCGGGTATAGCGGACAGTATCACCGACTGTATCGCGGTGCTTACCGCGAAGATTGGAGCCCCGGCCCGGCAGAAGCTGGAACTGGCAGGCTTGCAGGTCTTTGAGCAGCCGGCGGAAATTGAGGAAGCGGTTAAGAAATTGGCCGCCTATTATGGAAAGACCAATACGCCGGAAAACAATCACCCGTGAGAGAAGGTTTGCTCGAATTCGCGGTTGCCGTAGAGTAGGGCGGAAAGATCCCCCCGCCCCGGAATACCGGCGGCATCGGCGCGGCAATGTTGGCAGTGGCGGAATACCGGAAGATAGTTTTCCGCCGCTTCCCGCACCTTGGCAAGCTCGGCGCAACCGGGCTCGGGCATTTCCGCAAATTCAAATTGGGGAATCAGGGGAATGATGTTGCAGATGTGCGCTCCCAGGGCGGCGGCGGTTTTGGCAATCTCCGGGATGTGTTTGCCGTTTATCTGCGGCACAAACACCATATTGATCTTGACCAGCATCCCTAACTCCGCCGCCTTTTTAATGCCCCGCTTCTGCGCCTCAATCAGAATGGACGCCCCCTCTACCCCATTGTAGTGTTTACCATCAAGAATGATACCGGAACAAATTTTGTCCAGGATTACGGGGTCCACCGCGTTTACGGTAACGGTCAGGGTCCGCACCCCCACCCGGTAAATTTCATCGGCGTATCGTTCCAAGAGGAGGCCGTTGGTGCTGAGGCAGTTAATCAGCGTGGGGTATGTTTGGTGGATTATCTCAAAGGTTTCAATGGCGTGACGGGTCGCCAGGGTATCACCGGGGCCCGCGATGCCCGCGACGGTAATCTCCGGGCATATCTCCAGGGCCCGTTTTACCAAATCCGCCGCGTCTTCGGGTTTGAGGAGTTCCGCCGTGACGCCGGGCCGCTGTTCGTTTTTATTGAAGGTTCTTTTGCAAAACCGGCACTGAATATTACAGGCGGGACTCACCGGCAGGTGTATCCTCCCCCTGTTCATGTTCGCGTGTCCCGAAAAACAGGGGTGAAGGTTACTGATATGCGAGAATTGTTTTTCCAGGGTAAATGAACCAGGGCACGGCATTTTCGTTTTCTCCCTATCTCTATATTTTATACTCCGGCATTTCCATCATGCCGTGTTCAAGGAGGAGCTGTTCCAGCCGGTCGGTAGGAATCGGCGTGGGAATAGTGAACAAAGTATTGCCGTCCACCGCCTTCGCCAACGAACGGTATTCTTTGGCCTGGGCAGATTCCGATTTGTACTGAACCACCGTCTGGCGGTTGATTTCCGCGTGCTGTACCAGATTATCACGGGGGATAAAATAGAGCAGATGGCTGCCAAGCTCCGAGGCAAAGGCCCGCAGGAGGTCAAGCTCATTATCAACGTTCCGGCTGTTACAAATAATTCCCCCAAGCCTGACGCCGCCTTTTTCCGCGAATTTTTTAATGCCCTTGCAGATGTTGTTTGCGGCGTACAGGGCCATCATCTCGCCGGAGGCTACTATATAAATTTCTTTCGCCTTTCCTTCCCGTATCGGCATAGCGAAACCGCCGCACACCACGTCTCCCAACACATCGTAAAACACATAGTCAAGATCGTCGGTGTATGCGCCCAGGCTTTCAAGCATATCAATAGAGGTGATGATGCCCCGTCCCGCGCAGCCGACTCCGGGTTCAGGTCCGCCCGATTCAACGCAGCGGATCCCTTTCCAGCCGCTTTTGACCAGATGATCCAGCGTTACTTCCTGTGCGTTGTCCCGTATGGTATCAAGCACCGTCTTCTGATGCAGTCCGCCCAAGAGGAGCCGGGTCGAGTCCGCCTTGGGATCGCAGCCCACAACCAGAATGTTCTTGCCGCTTTCCGCAAGAGCCGCCGTTAAATTCTGCGTGGTCGTTGATTTTCCGATCCCGCCCTTTCCGTAAATCGCAATTTGCCGTATCGGCATTTTATCCTCCAATTATAAAGCCAGGCTTATAAAGCCAAGCGCTCGCGCGCTTCGGTGTACATATCTTCAAGAACTTTAAGGCCGCCGGAATAACCGGCGACATGCCCGTTTATCACCATACGTGAAATCATGGGATATGAAACATTGACAAAAATGCCGTTTATCTCCTGGGCAAGCCGCTTTTCCCAACTGGAACCGATAAGCAGCGGATTACCGCCCGTGGACGTCTCCCTGACGCTCCGGTGTATTTCATCGCCGTCGGTACTGAAAACAAGGTCCGCGGTAATGCCGTAATTGAGATTTTGAAATTCCCGTGTCAGCGGTTCCCGGTAGACTGCGGGGGTGTCATCAGTAATGAACTGGGCAGATGGAAACATTCCCAGATCATTCACCAGGAATTTGGTAAAGGCCAGGGCATAATGGGCGTCCGCCACGGTGATAAACCGTTTCGACATTACCCGTTGTTCCAGAAAAATATCCGAGTAACGTTCTATATAATAGTAATACTCATCTTCGTGGGACGAGATAACTTTTTCGCACAACGTTTTGTCGGCGCAGGCTTTCTCCGCCAGGGCCTGCAAAAAACGGGAAGTTTCAAACGCGCCGACCGGAAGCGTCGGGTAGTGCATATAGGGCGTGCCGTATTTTTTTTCCAGGAAACGGACGCTCTCCAGTCCCGCCCAGGGGCCGACGAGCAGATTGAGTTGGGCATCGGGGATACGGTCAATATTGGGAAGCCCCCGGCCATGGCCGAATATGGTGTTGGGAGTGAGCCCGATTTCGGATACCAGGGATTCCAATTCACGCAGATTGCCGAGCCAGAACGCGTCCTGCATGGGGGGCGCAGAGAATATGTTCACGAGGCCCGGCTGTACCGATACCTTTCTCCGGGGGAGGTACTGGTCAAAGATCGCCCGCAGGATCCAGTCATGGCCCAGGTAGTTGTTCCCTTTGAAGCCGGGGGTATTGGCGAAGACGACTTTTTTTTCGGCGCCGGCAAACTCACTCACCACCTCGCCCACATCGTCGCCGATAATTTCCGAAGTACAGCCGGTGAGTACCACAAAGAGATCGGCGTCGATGATCTTGATCGCGTTTTCTATGGTCGAGCGCAGCTTGTCCACACCGCCGAATACCACTTCTTTTTCGCTGACGCTGGTGCAGGGAAATATATTCGGCGAATACATGCCCGATGTGCCGTTGTTGTTGTTGAGCTTGGCGCCGCAGCCCGGCCCGGAATGCAGCACCGGTATGGCCCTGGGTATGGCGTGTACGGTCTGCATGGCCGCGAGGGCGCATTTATACCGGGGCTGGTATAATAGTTTTGCCATTAACGGGCCTCCCTCTGCAGCATCAAGTCGCTGGCGTTTTTATACCACCACTCCGTATAGGGCAGGCGGACCCGCGCCGCGAGATTTTTTTCAAAGCTGCGGTTCTTGATCGAGTCAACAATATTTTGGGCGAAATTCAAGGTTCCCCGGTATCCGAAGGCCAGGTATTCGTCGGCAAAATAAACGGCGGTAATTCCCTGCTTGATGGCCCAAACGGTACTGCCCGGATGCCGGGAAAAGTAGAGGTCCGGTTTGTATGCGTTCAATATGTTGAGTATCTCGTAGTTCTGCATGTCGGCAACGGAAAGGCCGATATCATTGGGGGCGTGTTCCTTCAGGTATTCCAGCGCCGGGGGATTCTGGCCGTTGTCGTATTTGAAATCAAAATGCCAGGCGGCGGCCCAGACCGTTTTTATCCCCAGTTCCTGCAATACCCGGCTGACTTCGTAGGTATAGCCCGGCCCCATGCCGATAACCGCAGTACGGCCCTCAAGTTCTTTTTTGAGCGCCTCTATTTGGGGAAGGTACTTGTCCCGTTCTTTTTTCAGATACGCTTCCGCTTCCGCCTCTTTGCCGATAATCTCGGCGATTTTGCGGAGCCATGTTTCAAAGCCCACGATTCCGGAAAAATTGATCGTCCTGATATAGGGCACGCCGTACAGTTCTTCCAGCCCGTTGCCCAGATAGGTGCCCAGGGTGCCGCATATACATACCGTGGCAAGGGATTCCGAAAGATGTTCAAGTTCCTCAACGGTGGAATTCATGTAGAGGAACTGTGGTTTTACCCCCAGTTCGGCAAATATTTCGGTAATCTGGGGCCGGTGGCTTTCAAAAAAATTTTTGAAATTGATCACCGGACGCTTCTCCTTAGGCGGTTTTACGATTCCCCGCAGCACGGCATGATCGGCAACGTCAAAGCCCGAAGCCCATATCCGCGATTTAAAGCCCTCGCAGTGTACGCTTTCCACCGGGATGCCGGTTTCTTCCCGAAGCTCCTCGGCAAGGCTGTCGATATCCTCGCCGATAACCCCAGAAACGCAGGAACTGGCAAGAAAAATCGCCCTGGGATGGTGGGTTTTGAATGTTTCAAGGGCGATTTTTCTTAATGGTTCAATCGCGCCGAACACCGTGTCATTTTCGTCAAGGTCCGTACCGACCAGGACCGAACGGTTGGTTGCGCCGATACGGGCGGCAATCTGCCCTGACAAAACGGCGGACCCTGCGGCGCCGGCACAACAACCGGAAGGGCCGTGGTAGATCACGGCTATGTCCCGAATACCCAGAAGCTGTCCAATGGCACACATGGAAAGGCACATGCTTGACTGACTGAAACAGCGTTCCCGGTTTTTTACGCCGCCGCACGCGGCCCGTTCGCTCAAATCGCTTACGCAGCCGTGATAGCCGGTAATTGAACCTAAACGCGCCTCCCGGACATTTGAAGACGGTTTTGAAAGCAAAGTCTCGAAACTCATAGTAATACGCTCCTTTACAGATAATATTCAGGGACGCGCTTAAAATTAAAACGCGATACAAATTGTTTTACGCGCTCCTCCCGGGGATTGTCAAAAATTTCGGAGGGCGATCCTTCCGCCAGAATTTCCCCCTTGTCGAGAAACACGATGCGGTTTGATATTTCATAGGCAAACTGCATCTCGTGGGTAACGATAGCCATCGTGGCCCCTTCGCACGCAAGATCCTTGATAAGGGCAAGAATGTCGTCAACCATTTCAGGATCAAGCGAAGAGGTGGGTTCGTCAAACAAGATCACTTCCGGATTAAGCGCGGCCGCCCGTGCTATACCAACACGCTGTTGCTGGCCTCCGGAAAGCTCATGGGGTTTTGAATCAAGCTTTGAAGAAAGCCCCACCTTGGTAAGCACCCGCACCGCAGCTTCCTTCGCCTCATTCTTTTCCATTTTCCGGGAGATGACTAGTCCTTCCATAACGTTTTCCAGGGCGGTCATGTTTGAAAACAGCGCGTAGTTTTGAAATACCATAGCCGTTTTACGCCGCATTGCTATTTTTTCCTTTTTGCGGATTCGGGAAAAATCGGCGTGGATATCGTCGATACGTATGGTTCCCGAATCGGCGCTTTCCAGAAAATTGATACAGCGCAGCAGCGTAGTTTTACCTGAACCGGAAGGCCCGATAATCGACACCACATCGCCTTCGCGAACAAAAAAATCAACGCCATTGAGTACCTGGTTTACGCCGAATGATTTTTTTATATCCCGTATCTCAAGCACCTAGATGCCTCCTTTTGGGGAATTGTACCTGAACCGTTTTTCGACGAGCAGGAATAACCTTTCCACGATGATAAAAATCGCCCAGAAAATCAGCGCCGCCGCGATATAGCTTTCGAGATACCGGTAGTTAATTACTGCGGCACTTAACGCCGTATTCAGGATATCATGCATACCTATCAGCACAGCGATGGGAAGAGCTTTGATGGCGTGAATTACCACTCCGCTCGCCACGGGAATACATACCGGTATCATCTGGGGCAGTACGATGCGGAAAAATAGGGATGCTTCCCCGTGCCCAATGGAACGCGCGGCGTCGAACTGGCTCCGGTCAATGGATTCAAGCGCCCCCCGGAACATTTCCGATGACTCCGTGCTTGACGCGATGGAGATACCGATAAGCGCTATGAGCGGAATCGGAAAACTGTGTTCCTGCGCGAGCAAAACAAAGAGCATAAAGTAGATAAGAATTTCAGGCAGGCCTTTTGTAAGCGTTATCCAAACCGACGCGGCGGCATGGATAACCGGTACGCGGTAAAAACGGGCAAGCGCAAGCGGAAGGCCGAAAGACATTCCGGCAAGCACCGCAGAAAAAGCAATAAGAAGCGAGCGCGGAATTGCCGTACCCGCTTCGGCCATTGCCTTGAACATGAACGCAAGATCAAAGTCCATCAAAAATCCTGTTACAAACTCTCGAAATAGGCGGAGAATATACGGTTTTTTATGCCGTCCAGCGTACCGTCCGCTTTCATGTCCCGAAGCGCCCCGTCAAAAGCCTGTTGAAGGACTGTATTATCCTTTTTAAAAAGGAAGTACGCCTTTGACACGATAAGCGCTTCGTCCGAAACGGCTTTCAGGTTAATCCCTTTCAGCTTGGCATTGGTAAAATCCACGTCAAACTGGGTCAGGATAATGGCGGCGGATGTTCCGTTTGCCACACTGATGTTCCGCGTATAGTTCTCTTCGAACGAGTTATAGTAAAGCTGTTTATCAGGAGGGTTGTTGTTGTTCCATGTTCTCAGATACGCCTCATAGTTTGACCCGGTTGAAACGGCGACAATCGCAGCAGGATTCCCCGCCAAATCGTTCAGGGAAGTGATATGAGCCCAGAGGCCGTCGGTTTTTACCACAAGGAAACCGTTGTAGTCATTGTAGCCTTCTTCGCCGTACAGATACGTTTTGCGCCGTTCAGGGTTTTCCTCGAACTCGTGGGCACCCACATCGATCTTGCCGGCGGCAAGGGAGACCAGGACGTTTTTGAACTCAAATGCCTCAAATTCAAATTCGTACTGGGGAAGCCGTTTGTCGATCTCCTTAACGATTTCGATGTCCAGGCCGGCAAGGTTCCCGTCCGCATCCCTGTAGCAAAACGGTTCATAGGCTTGCCCCGTTCCGATGATGATCTTTTCGTTTTTCTTTGCGCAGGATAAAACGAGCGCGCCCGAAAGAATGATGAGTACCGCATTGACAAAATAGTTCTTCATATTAACTCCTTTATTCTTGTATAGCGGCGGCGTCTGTGCCGCCGCGAAGTGATTTGTAATCTCCCTGTCAGGAACAATGGTCGGTCGCAGACCGGGGCGTACGGTTCGCGGTATTGACGCCATAACGCCTTTCCAGCGCCTTGAAAGCGCACCCGAAAAGAAAAGAAAGCGTGATGAACAATACCGCCACGTCAAAAAACGCTTCCATTTTGTGCATCGAATGATTGCTCAGAAGCCTGGCGCTCGCAAGTACGTCCACAATACCCATAGTCGAAGCAAGCGCCGTATCGGAGAGTGCCGCCGTCAAAAGCCGTCCCACCGACGGAATCGCGATGACCACCATTTGCGGGACAATAACCCTAATGTAGGTCTGCGCCCTGGAAAGCCCTACGGATGCCGCCGCGTCCCACTGATCTTTGGACACCGCGAGCGCTGCCGACCGTATCATTTCGGAGGCAAACCCTCCGACATTGAACGCATAGGCTATTAGCACAAAAAGCAGCTTGCTTGAACGGGTAATATCAATGCCGAAGGGCAAAAGAAGAACAGGAAGCCCGTAGTAAACGACAAAAAGCTGGATAAAAATCGGGGTTCCCCGGATAAACGACACCAAAACCGCCGATATTTCCCGTAAAACGGGGATTCTTTCGATCCGTGCTATGGCGAAAAGCGCCCCGATAAGCAATCCCGCGCTTGCCGAAACCGCTACGATAAGCAGGGTCATAGGGAGAAACCTGAATATTTTGGGGAAATAGTCAACGACGTATTTCCATTCAAAAGGAACCATACTTACTCCATAACAGACAATATATACAAGTATTCATATCAAAATAATATAATATAATACCTATCAAATTACTAGGAGTATATATACAAAAAAAATATTTGTCAAGAGGTTGAAGAAAATATTTTGATAAAATGTTCCGCAAACCATTGTCTACTTACTAGCTAAAAAACTCCAGCGCCACCGGGTCTTCCGGCTCCAGTTCCAGCACGGTACGGAAGAAGGCGGCGGCCTCGTCGTCCTCCCCGTTCCGCATGGCCAGCACCCCCAGGTTTGAGATGATTTTGACGTTTTCCGGCTCTTCCCGGAGGGCGGCCTCCAGGTGTTTCCGTGCGTCCTTGAGATTTCCCTGTTCCATGAGGCAGATGGCCAACTCGTTCCGGGTATCACTGTTATCCCCACCCAGTTCAAGTGCTCCGGTAAAGGCGGCGGCGGCGTCCTCCCAGCGGGAAAGACGGCGGAGGCCCCAGCCAAGGATGAACCAGGCGTTCCATACCCGGGGGTGCTGTTCCAGGAAGACGCGGATTTTTTCCAGCCCCTTCTGTTCCTCCCCCAGGCGGATGAAATCGTAGGCCTCCCGGAATAGTTCATCATCCAGGTTCCGGCTTTCAATTTCCTTGACTATCCCCCGGGCCTTGTCCCGTTTGTCCCTCGGGAGCGGGGCCGGGCCTTCTTCTAAGGCGAGGTAGGAGGAAAAACAGTCCCGGGCCTTAAGGAAATTTTGGCGCTGCATATAGAAGAACCCCGCGTTAAAAAGGCCGTCCGGGAAGGGCGGGCGAAGGGCCAGCAGCTCCCGGTATGCCTGGTGGGCACGTTCATATTCCGTCTCCGCCGTTTCCTCCCGGCCGGATTGCTCCAAAGCGGCGGCCCGGTTTTCCAGGATGAGCGCCCTATTGAGCAATACCTCAGGCGATGCGGGGAAGAGCCCACGGAGTGCGCCAATAATTTCCAGGGCCAGGTCATAATCGCCGTTCCGGGCCTTGAGGATCGCCGCTTCGGTAAATTCCTCCAGGATATCCGGCTTTACCGCCAGGATAAAATGGCGGTAGTAGTCGGCGTCCTCGGCGCTTATACTCGGGTCGGCCACAACCCGGATCATCCCCGAGAGGATCATCTCCCAGGAAAGCTGCTCCAAATCCAGGCGGCTTTCTCCGGGGGGCAGTTCCACCGGGATAGGTATGGCGGGATCAATGGAAAAGTCCGTTTCCTCGTGGGACATGGATTCAAACTGCCCCCGCAGGGACTCGGGGACCGATAAGAAAACGATATTACTTCGTGCCGCTTCCATACTATTTTTGCGCCGCCGCCGGGGCATTGTCCGGCCGGTTATCCGCCCGTACCACGCTGAGGAATTCGTTCAGCCGCACCTTATACCCCATGGGAACCGCCGCATCGTCGAAGTCTATCGCCAGGGCTATCAGTTCCTTCCGGCCTTCCACCGGTTCAGCGCGGATAAACTTTCCCCGGACCAGAAAACTCTCCCGGGGGTCCTCAAAATCCAGGCGCAGGGCGGTGTCCTTTTCCACCAGGAACTTGGCCACCCCCATCATGATGATCTTTGCCCCGGAAAAGGAAATGTCCCGGAGGATACAGCGCCGGGGCACCCCTTCAATAAAGGCGGCGGTGTCCTTGGAGATGATCCGCAGTTTTCGCAGGGAGTCCGGGGTGATGATAACCCGTTCCGCCTTTCGCTTTGAGGAATTGATAGTGGCATCCAACACCCGCCCCATGATTTCAATTAAATCGTCCGGGGGCCGCTGGGTAAACTGGAGAGTAAAGAGGGCGGTATCCGGAGAACCTCCGTAGGGGTTGTATCCCGCAACCCGGGCGGAAACAAAGAAGGTCACCGGGGTATCCGCATCAACGCCCTTGAAACTGAGCCGGAGACTTACGGAGTTATTCCCCCTTTGTAGTTTCTCCGTGATACCCGACTTAAGATTGGCCACCACCTTCGCCCCCTCAAAGGAGGAGGAATACACCACGCAGGGCCAGAAATCCCCCCCGCACTTGAGTAACACCTGCTGGGTAAGGAGGCCGGTAACCTGGATGATTTCCTTGGTATAGGTGACGTCAATGCCCTTATACAGGGTATAGTAGCTGGCTATCTTTTGCTGGGTTAGTACGCTCATCGGTTATCACTATAGAGCGGTTTGGGGGGTACGTCAATTGCAAATAAGCCCAATAGCCTCCAGGATAATCCGCTTGAATCCGGCAAACTCCGGCGAGAGGGGGAAGTCCTGCGGCCGGGGCCGGGGGGGGACAATGTCGATGCGCTCCGTGATCCGCCCCGGTTTGCCGTGGAGGATGTAGACCCGGTCTGAGAGGGTCACCGCCTCCTCCACATCGTGGGTGATGAAGAGGGTGGAAAGGCCCATTTCCCCGGCGATGTCCTGGTACCAGTTCTGCATCCTGATCCGGGTGATGGCGTCCAGGGCGGAGAAGGGTTCGTCCAGGAGGATCACCGGGTTTTGGCTCATACAGGTCCGCAGTAATGCTGCGCGTTGACGCATACCCCCGGAGAGGGAACGGGGGTACTTGTTTTCATAGCCCTTAAGGCCGAAGTGGGGGAAGAAAGCGGCGGCGTAGTCACGGGCTTCCCCCTTGTTTCTGCCCCGAATAAGGAGGGGGAGGATCACGTTGTCCAGGACGGTGCGGTGGGGGAGGAGCAGGTCCTTTTGAAGCATGTAGCTGACCCGGCCGGAGATTCCCGTAATGTCCTCACCGGAAAGGAGGACACGGCCGGCCTCAGGACGGTCCACCCCGGAAAGGACGTTGAAGAGGGTGGTCTTGCCTACCCCCGAGGGGCCCAGAAGGGACACGAAGCCCCCCTCAAACAGTTCAAGGTTCACATCCTCTACCACTTTTTCCCCGGCGTAGCACTTGGTTATACCCTCACAGGAAAACAGCATCCCTGTCGCCCCCTTAGGGTAAGTACTCGTTGGTAAAGCCCCGGCCCGAAATGTCCTTTTCCAAAAGCCCCTGCTCAAACATCCAGAGGTAGAAGGCCCCCCAGCGCTTCCCGTCGATTTCCCCCCAGCGCCGGGCGTCGCCCTGGTATTGCCCTGCCAGATATTCCTGGCTGCGGAGGACCAGTTCTTTGTCAAGCTCCGGGGCGTGTTTAAGGAGGATGCTTGCCGCCTCTGCGGGGTACTCGATGGCAAAACCATAGCCCCGGCTTACCGCCCGCAGAAACGCTTTTACCTCATCCGGCCGGGCCGCCGCATAGGCGGTGTTGGTCACCAGGACCGGGGTGTAGAAATCGAAGGTGGGGTTTATCGTTCCCAGGTCCAGGTAGTTGATAGCCGTTCCCCGGATTTCCGCCGCAATGCCGTCCCAGGCGTAGTAGATCCAGATGGCGTCCACATCCGTAGACAGGGCCGAAAATGCGTCGGTGGCGGAGTTGGGGATCATTTGAACCGCCCGGAAATCCCCGCCGTCATCCTCCACGATGGTGCGGATAATCGCCGTGACCAGGGGCGATTCCCAGGTGGCGTACCGTTTTCCCGCCAAGTCCCGGGGGCGGAGGATGCCCGCTTTGGCCAGGGACATGATGCCACTGGTATTGTGGTTGATGATGGCCGCCACCGCCGTTACGGGCAATGCGTCCCGGTCCCGGCCTATGGCGGGTCCCAGGGACTCCTGGAAATCCACCGCATACTCGGCGTTCCCCGCCGCCAGGAGCAGCAAAGCCCCATCCTCCGGGGGCTGCATAATCTCAACCAGGAGCCCCTCTTCCGCAAAATACCCCTTTTCCAGGGCCGCATAGAGGCCGGTATGATTGGTGTTCGGCGTCCAGTCCAACACCACCCGGATAGTCCCCGCTTCCTGCTTCCGCCGGCAGGATACCAGGGCAAGGACACACAGAATCACTGCAACAAACACAAACCGCTTTTTCATCATAACTCCTATAAAATACTTCATTCTTTGTTCCAGGGCGTCACGAGCCCTTCAATAATACTCACCAGCTTCATTAAACACAGGCTTAGTAGTGCTACCAGCAGTATCACGGCGAACATTTTGTCAAAGGAATAGGACTTCCGCACCCGGGTCATGTAGACCCCCAGCCCCGCGTTGCCCCCGAGCCATTCGGAAATTACCGCCCCGATGATGGCGTAGGAACTTGATATCCGGAGGCCCGAGAAGAAAGCGGGGATGGCCTCCGGTATCTTGATATACCGGTATATCTGGCCCCGGCGCGCCCCCATGGATTGGAGCAGCAGGATGGCGTCCCCGTCGGCCTGGGTAAAGCCCGTCAAAAGGCCGATGGTCAGGGGGAAGAAGCAGGTGAGGAAGATGAGGGCCACCTTCGGGGCGGCGCCGTAGCCCATCCAGAGGACCAACAAAGGGGCCAGGGCTATGGTGGGCATGGTTTGGGTGAGGAGCAGCACCGGGCTTACCGTGGTTTTGAGGAAGGGGATGGCGTCCATGAGGAGGGCCAGCACAAAAGCTCCCAGGATGGAAAGTAGTAATCCTGCGGCGGCCTCAAAAAGAGTGTAGCCCAGGTGATGCATCAACAGGGGGAAATCCCCGGCAAAGGCGGACAGCACCATCAAGGGACTGGGGAGCATATAGGGTGGGACCAGGGCGGCCGTGCAGGCGGCCTGCCAGAGCAGGATCAATGCGGCAATGAACACCCAAGCGCTCCAGGGCCGGTTTTTAGGCATGGTGCTTTGTAACCTTCTTATCAATACTCCAGACCCCGGCGTTGGGGTTAAAGAATACCTTCATATAGGTGGAGACACTTTCCGCCCCCTCCCGTATGCAGATAAGCTGACATTCCTTTGCGATGTCCATTATCCGGTCGAAATCCCCCTCCACGGTGGTCTCGAAGGGCCCCACAAAGGTATTGAGCCCCGTTCCCTTGAGGTAGGCGATAACCGCATCCACAATGCGGATCACCTCATCGCCCTCGAACCTTTGGTTCGATACTTTGGGCAGAACCTGAATCGCCAAACTTGCCTGCGGCTGTTCCATCATCACTCCCTCCAATAAAAACGCCCGGCCAGAATTGGCCGGGCGCTAAAAAGCAGATTAACCCATTGCAATACAACGGTCAGCTCCCTACGCCGGCATTATCCGGATCAGGTTTAAGGGTTTAAAGCGTTACGCCGCTTCCTCTCAGCCGGACTCATCCAGCACCCCCGGTAATTATGATATAACCATACTATTATTTACAAAACTTGTCAATAGGGCGAGTTTTTCCTTGGACAAGTTAGCTACCATCCCCACCCCAACAGCGCATTAACATTGTTCATAGTTGACACTTCCTCCCACCCCGTGGGGAAGTCGGGGCTTGCGGGGATGGCGCGGAGGAGGTTCATCTCCTGGGTTCCCCAGCGATTGCCCCCGGAGAAGTCGCAGGAGCCGCCGAAGGGGATGTCGATGGGGCTCCGTTCCATGGCCGCCAGGTAGTTTTCCCAGGTGATGTCTTCCCCGGAAATACGGCGCAGGCCCTCGCAGAAAAAGTGCGCGGCAATCCAGCCGTACATGGCGTAGGAAGTCGACGCATAAGCCGGATCGATCCACCGGTCGAAGAGGCCCAGGGCTTGGGTGTCCTGCATATCCAGCCACCCCAGGCCGTAGACATGAAAGTCGCCTCCTGAAATCTGTACCACCGCATCGGAGATGGACCTGGAGGTATTGGCATAGCTGGTGATACAGTCCTTGGAAAGGGCCTGGGCGGCCAGTTCCCTGATAATTGCCGGCAGGGAATAGAGGAGACTGGCGATGATGATACAATCCGGGTTTTCCCGCTTAAGGTCGCCTACCGCAGCGCTTAGTGCGGCCAGAGCTTCCCGGTTACCGGTATCGGCAATACCGGTGGAAAGGCGCCGGACCACCGCCCGTATCTGCTTAAGGGTTGCCGCCTGCTCGATGATACCCCGGAACATGTTTTCCCCCGCTATATCATCGGTGTACACAATGCCGATGGTTTTTGCTTTGAAGACCCCGGCGGCATAGCCCACCATCATCCGGCCCTCGGTACGGAACGTGGGCTGTACCGGGAACAGGTTGTAACCCTCGCCGTTGGTTTTCGCGCCCGTGGCGTAGAGTTCGCTGATACCGGAGATGGGGGAGATCGCCGGTATGCCGTACCGTTTCAGGTCCCCCACGGTGGCCACCACCACCGGGGTGCCGAATGGGGCCACGATGGCAAAGACCCCCTCATCCTCCACCATATTCCGGAGGGCCTCCCGCCCCTTTACCGGGTCAAACTGGTCGTCGTTGTTGTGGGTAAAGATGATCCGCCGCCCGTCAATGCCCCCGGAGGCGTTCACCATCCGGAGGTATGCCGAAAGCCCCGCATTCACCGGGATGCCCACCTCTGCCCGGGGGCCGCTTTCGGCGGCGGAGTTGGCTACCAATACCCGGTCATCGTTGGCGCCCGGGGAGTAGGATACCGGTCTCGGGGCCTGCCGCCGGCCGGCGGGTGCAGCCCCGCTTCCCCTGTTCCCCCCGCAGGCCGCCGCCAGGATAAGCAGGAGAGCCAGAAGTGTCATCGCAGCCGCCGTCTTCCGTATCATAAAAGGGAGTATACCTCCTTGACAAATACCACACAATAGAAAGAAAACGTGTTACGTCGAGGTCCTGGACAGGGCCGGTGCATACTTGCTCAGTAATGGCCGGTGGCCCGAATTCTTATGTCCTAGTGCAATAGACGGTTTTGCGGCAGGGGACGCAGCCTTCGCGGCAGGGGACGCAGCCTCCGCGGCAGGGGACGCAGCCTCCACGGCAGGGGACGCAGCCTCTGCGGCAGGGGACGCAGCCTCTGTGGCAGGGGACGCAGCCTCTGCGGCGGGTGCCGTAGCCTCTGCGGCGGGTGCCGGCATACCGGCGCGGCCCGCGTAGGAGGCGACGCGGCCCTGGAGAGGGCACGGACTTTTACGTGAAGTCCTTGTACCAAGCCGGGGTAACGGTGTATACTCGAGTACCGGGAGGGGAACTATGATACTGGCGCTTGCCCTATTGCAGATAGGCGTGACCTTCTCGTCGGGGGCTATGCTCTGTGTGGCCATCATCAACAGCAAGCTTCCCCGTTCACGCAGCTTTATCTTCCTATCCATCGGGATATTCCTGTATTCCACGGCCTACCTGATGGAGATCACCTCCAATAACCTGGGGATGGCCGTGATGGGCGCCCGCCTCCAGTTTTCTACCCTGCCCATGTTCGCCGTGTACTTTGCATTGTTTGCCCTGGAGTATTATAACCGGCCCCTGCGGAACAATGTGCTCAAGTTTCTTCTATTGATGTACCCCTTTGTAAATGCGGTGATGCTCATGTCCGGGGATGTGTTTACCCCCTACTTTTCCCACTTTGCCAATGTGCTCTTCCTGCGCAGCCCCATCCCCCACCTGGTGTACGCCCCCCGTGTCCTGTTCCTGGTGAACTCCGCTTATTCTCTCCTCTGCGTGGTTTTCGGGCTGGTCATTATCTTCCGGAACCTCTTAAAGGGCGACCGGAACCTGCGCCGGGCCTCATTCCTGTTCCTCATCGTTATCCTGGCGCCGACCCTTACCTTTACCCGCTTCTATTGGGACCCCGTAGGGTATGCTGCCGGGTATAACCTCAATGCGCTTTCCCTGGCGGTAGTGGAATTGGTCTTCGGCTACCATACCCTGCGCTTCCGTATGGCGGACTGGATGCCCTTTGCCCGGGAGACCGTGCTGGAAACCATTAACGAGGCCTTTATCCTCTTGGATCCGGGGGGCCGCTTCCTGGACGCCAATGCTATGGCTCAACGGTATTTCCCCGGGATAGCCCGGCTTCCGGTGGGGACCCCTATTCATCAGGTGAACCTGTTCCCCCGGGAGATACTCAGCCCTCCGGTGATGAGCCATGAGTTTTCTATCCGGTTTAACGGGGAAGAGGTCCTCTACCTGCGGGCCTCCAAATCCCCGGTCTATTACAAGGAGCGGATAGTCTGCTTCTGCATCATGATCTACGACCTCACGGTTTCCACCACCCTCCTGGCGGCTAAGGACGCCGCCGAGGACGCCAGCCGTGCCAAGAGCGAGTTCCTTGCCAACATGAGCCACGAGATACGTACCCCCATGAACGCCGTTATCGGTATGACCGCCATCGGTAAAACCACCACGGATATTGAGCGGAAGGACTATTGCTTCGGCAAGATTGAGGACGCCTCGGCCCACCTCCTGGGGCTCATCAACGACATCCTGGACATGTCCAAGATTGAGGCGGGGAAGCTGGAGCTGTCCCCGGTCAGCTTTGATTTTGAGAAGATGCTGCAACGGGTGGTGACCTTTATCAACTTCCGGGTGGATGAAAAGCGGCAAACCCTCACGGTGCACCTCGACAGGCAAATCCCCCGGATGCTGGTAGGGGATGACCAGCGGCTGGCCCAGGTTATCACCAACCTGTTAAGCAATGCGGTAAAGTTTACCCCGGAGGAGGGCCGCATCCTACTCCGCACCCGGTTTGTAGCGGAGGATGACGGCCTCTGTACTATACAGGTAACGGTGACCGATTCAGGCATTGGGATCAGCGACGAGCAGAAGGGCCGTCTCTTTACGTCCTTCGAGCAGGCGGAGAGCAGCACCTCCCGGAAGTTCGGCGGCACCGGCCTGGGGCTGGCCATTTCCAAGCGCATCGCGGAGATGATGGACGGGGATATCCGCCTCGAATCCGAACCGGGCAAGGGTTCCACCTTCATCGTTACCATCCGGGCCCGGCGGAGTACGGAAGCGGGCCGGGACCTCTTGAAGGCCGGGGTAAACTGGAAGAACATCCGTATCCTGGCGGTGGACGATGATGAGGTGACCCGGGAATACTTTGCCGAGCTTTCCCATCGTTTCGGCATTACCTGTCATATTGCCGCCGGCGGGGAGGAGGCGATGGAACTCATCATGCGGGGCAATACCTACGATATGTATTTCATCGACTGGAGGATGCCCGGAATGAACGGCATGGAGCTTGCCCGGAGGATTAAAGAAAGCGGGGGCGGCAAGTCAATCGTCACCATGATTTCCGCGGCGGAATGGCAGACCATCGAGGCGGAGGCCAAGGCGGCGGGGGTGGATAAGTTCCTGTCCAAGCCCCTTTTTGCCTCCACCATTGCGGACCTTATCAACGAATGTATCGGTTCGGGACCCGGCATCCGGTCGGAGGAAGAGGCGGGGGCGGTCCTTCCGGGGGCCTTTGCCGGCCGCCGTATTCTCCTGGCGGAGGATGTGGAGATCAACCGGGAGATAGTCCTGGCCCTGCTTGAGCCGACGGCGCTTACCATCGACTGCGCGGAGAACGGGCGGAAGGCGGTGGAGCTGTTCAGCGCCTATCCGGAGCGGTACGACATGATCTTCATGGACGTACAGATGCCCGAGATGGACGGCCTGGAGGCAACCCGCTGCATCCGCCGCCTGGAAGGGAAGGGAAGGGACATCCCCATTATCGCCATGACGGCCAACGTGTTCCGTGAGGACGTGGAGAAGTGCCTGGCGGCGGGTATGAACGGCCATATCGGCAAGCCCCTGGACATGGGGGAAGTGCTCTCCCGGCTGCAGAAGTACCTGATGGGGTGATAGATAGGTACGCGGCGGGGCGTCACCAGACGAGGGTTTGCAGCTCCCTCCGGGCAACGGCCTGGGCAAAGCCGGGCCCAAGGCTGGCTATGGCGGTCAGCACCCGGGTCCCCTCCCGGCTCAGCGGAGGCCCGGAAAAGCGGCAGAGGGCCCCCGTGGCGGCGGCTATGGACGCCATGACCCGCTCGTCCCGGCCGGGGATCTGGGGAAAGACCAGGGCGGTAAAGGCGTCGAGGGCCGCGCCGTCGGGGTCGACGCCGATAGAGCCGATGGCTTCCGCAGCGGCGGCCTTGACCAGACCGTCCGGGTCGCTCCGGCAGAGGTTCACCAGGAAGGGGATGGTTTCCCGGGACCCGATAAAGGCCAGGAGCCGTGCCGCCTCCACCCGGTAATTGACCTGAACCATGCTTCCGGCTATTTCCATCAGGTAGGCCGTATAACTCCGTTCATTCTCCCCCACCTGGCCCCTCCGTATGGCGGCGGCGATACGTCCCAGCCGTGCGCTTATGTCCCCGGGATCATACACGGTACCGGATGCTGCCCAGGGTGAAGGCCGGGGATCCCCATTGGTGTAGCTGCCCGGCGCTGCGAGGCTGTAGCGGGAATGCTTCCGGCTTTTGATGATGTCTTCCATGTGATAGGCGTTGAGGACCCAGTCACTGCCCCCGAAGTAGAGTATCCCCTCATCGTCAAAGGCCGGGGGGCTTGCCGTGTCCGGGATGCCTATGGTCCAGCGCTGTTTCCCGTCGCTTGAATAGGCGGTGGCGCCGGTCCGGGTAAGGGCGTAGAGCCCCCGTTCATCGTAGATAAACGTAAGTTCCGGCGCCGTAAGCCCTGGGGTAAGGTGGCTGCCGGCGGACCAGATGGGTTTTCCTTCCTCCAGGGAAAAAAGGAGTACCCTGCCGTCTGTCATCACCGCCCCTATGGTATCTCTCCGGTTGTGCGCCGCCAAGGGTACGGCTCCCAGGCTTGGAAAGCCCCCGGCAAAGGAGCTTTCCCCATTGTTGTACCACCGGATCGATTCGGCCTGCCCGTTTTTATATATCACCAGAACCGTTTGCTCGTACCCGTCGAACACCGGAGGGGGTGTTGCGGCGGCTTCGGCGGCCTTCGTGGCATCCGGGGCAAGCAGGCGGGCGGCGGCAGTATCCAGGGGAATGACCACGGCGGGGACTTCCTTCAGCTTGTAGGTTTGTTCCCTTCCGTAGGGGCCGAGGAGCAGGAGTTCCCCGTTTTCCCCCACCATGAGGAGGCCTCCCCGTTTATCCGGCTGGGGCGGTATGGCCGGGGGGTGGGTCAGGGGTTTAGACCAGAGGAGGAACCCTGAGGCGGTATAACAATCGATACGCGTGGCCGTGGGGATGAAGATACGCCCGTCCCATCCCGTCAGGACCGGCGCGGTAAGGGGGCTCCCCAGGTTGAGCCGCCACAATTCCCGTCCCGTCCGGCCCAGGGCAATGAAGCGCCCGTTGGTCCGGCATATATAGCTGCCCCCCTCCGCCGACCGGGTGATATAGGGGCTTAGGCGGCCCCGGGCGTTGAAGCTCCACAGACGGGTCCCCCGGCTGCTGTAAGCTTCGACGCTCCCCCCATCGCAGAGCACCACCAATGACCCCGCCTGGACCGCCGGAACCCCCAGCACCGTCCCCCCCAGGGCATGCCGCCAGACCGGGACTATCCCGGTACCGGCGGCGGTTTCCAGGATGATACATAGAAAGAGGAGCCTTAATTTCATGGGCGCACAAACACCGCTAAACCTTCGATATGGGCGGTCTGGGGATAGAAGTCGTACCCTGTGAGCCACTCCAGGCGGTACCCCCCGGCGATAAGTTCCCCGCTATCCCGGGCCAGGGTGGCGGGATTGCAGGACACGTAGGCCAGAACCGGCGGCCCCCTTAGCGCCAGAGCCCGGCGCAGGGCAGGGGAAAGTCCCTGCCGGGGCGGGTCGGCCACCATGAAACCGTAGTCCCCGTTCAGACTACAGCCCTTCGCCCAAAGATCCCCGGTCTGGGCAAAGAGCCGGGCTTCCATACCCCGCACATTTTCCCGTGCCAGGACGACAGCTTCGGGGTTCTCCTCCACTAGGTCCACCCGGGGGAACCCTTCCCCCAGGAAGGCCGCGAAGGTTCCCACCCCGGAGTAGAGGTCCGCCATAGGCCGACTCCTATCCGCCCCGGCGGCAACGCTTTGCAGGTCGCCGATAAGCTTCTCCAGCATGGTGCCGTTACTCTGGAAAAACACCCCCGCGTCCATGAGGATTTCCTTCCCCGAAAGTCGCACCGTGCCCCGGCGCCGGATCCTACCCCGGATTCTCCCCTCACTCACCAGGGTATCCCCCCGGCCATAGAGGGTAAACCGGTCCCGGCCGGTGGGCGGAAGCGCCGCAGCTTCTTGCAGCACCCTCCGGAGTCCCGGATCGGCCACAGGACAGTCCTTGACGGGGATGACTTCATCGCTTTTGCGGGCCTTAAATCCCCTACGGTGAAGCTGTATCCGGTTCCGGTATTCCCAGGGAGGGGAAGGGACGAAGGGCTCCACGGGCAGATTAATACCCCCCAATCGGGTAAAGGCCTCCCGGAGGATGTGCATCTTTTCCGCAACCTGGGCTTCATAGCGTATATGCTGGAGGGAACAGCCGCCGCAGCGTCCGTAGAGGGGGCAGAGGGGGGGAGTGCGCAGGGAGGAAGCCTCCACCAGTTCCACCAGGCAGGCCTGGGCCCAGTGCCGGTTTTCCACGGTAATCCGCCCGGTTACCACATCCCCCGGGGCGGCGCCGTCCATAAAAATCCGTTTGCCCTGAACGGTCAGAATACCCGCGCCGCCTGCGACAAGATGCTCCACCGGGCCGCTTACCAGTTCACCTATTGCCATTTCTGAAATAGTATACCAGTATTACACGGATTATCAAATGGGGATTATAGAGAAACCTATGGCTGAAGAACATATACAAGGCAGCAGATGGATAGTAAGTGATGACGGGGCCGGTCTTTTCCTGCGGCGTTGGGTGCCTCAGGGTCCGGCCCGGGCGGTGGTGCTTATCGTGCATGGGATGGCGGAACATTCCCTCCGGTATGAAGGGTTTGCGTTGCGTTTGGTCGATGAGGGTCTTGAGATATGGGCGGCGGATGCCCGGGGACACGGCCTGACGGCGGACCCGGCGCTAAACGGTCCCGGTAAGGGCGGCCTCCTGGGGCATTGCGCGGACCGGGACAGCTTTTTCCGGGTAGTGGCGGATATCAACATCCTGGTGGATGCGGTCAGGGAGGCCCACCCCGATGTGCCCCTCTTTATGCTGGGCCATTCCTGGGGCTCCTTTCTGGCCCAGGCCTATATCGAAGCCTACGGTGACCGCCTCGCCGGATGCCTCCTTTCGGGGACCCGGGGGCCCGGGGGCTTGGAGGTCGTCCTTGGCGCCCCGGTGATGGGCCTCATCGCGTTGTTTCGGGGGAAGCGCCGGTTTGCCCACCTGTCATGGGCGATAGCGAACGGCTCCTACAATAAAGACTTCCGGCCTAACCGGACCTTCTTTGACTGGCTCTCCCGGGATGAGCAGGCGGTGGACGCCTTTGTGGCGGACCCCCTCTGCGGACAGGGCTGTTCCAGTGGCTTTTACCGGGACCTAATCCGGGGACTCTGCGTGATACACCGCCCCAAAGTCATGGCCCGTATCCCCCGGTCCCTGCCCATATACGTTTTTTGCGGCAGCGCCGATCCCGTGGGGGATAGGGGGGAAAGCCCCACCGCCCTGGTCACCGCCTACCGCTCCCTGGGAATACGGGATCTGGAGTTTGTCCTCTACCCCGATGCCCGGCATGAGCTGCTGCATGAAACCAACCGGGAAGAGGTAATAGGCAACATCCTGCGCTGGCTTACCCGGCGCCTACCGGAGCGGCCATAATGCGCATCCGGTATGGGACGGAAAAGGACGGCAAACCCGTCAAAAAAGCCATCGTCTACACCCAAAACGAACACGGCATCAACAGTGCGGATGTTGACGGCGACGCGGTGCATATCATCGAACGGCTGCGGGCTGCGGGCTTTGAAACCTACATTGTCGGCGGCGCGGTCCGGGATTTGATACTGGGGAAGAAGCCGAAGGACTTTGACATCGTCAGCGACGCCACCCCCACCCGGATTAAGAAGATATTCCGGAACGCCCGGGTCATCGGCCGCCGGTTCCGGCTGGTCCACGTGTACTTTGGTCCGAAGATTTTCGAGGTCTCCACCTTCCGCTCCCTCAAGGACGGCTCCAGCGGCAACACCTTCGGCACCATTGAGGAGGATGCCCTGCGCCGGGACTTCTCGGTGAACGCCCTGTTCTACGATCCCGGCGCCCAGGTGGTGGTGGACTATGTGGGGGGCATGAAGGATATCCGGAACAAGCTGATACGCCCCAACATCCCCCTGTCCTATATCTTCAAGGATGATCCGGTGCGGATGATCCGGGCGGTCAAATACGCCGCAACCACGGGCTTCACGCTGCCCCTGACCCTGCGGTGGAAGATCAAAAAGCAGGCCCCCCTCTTAGCCCCGGTATCCCCCTCCCGGCTTACGGAGGAGATCTTCAAGATCATCCATTCCCCCCAGGCCGCCCAGATTACCGGGAGCCTGGAATCCTTCGGCCTCTACGAATACCTCCAGCCCAATGCCTCACGTTTAATGAAGGAAAGTGAAAAGTTCCGCTCCCGGTACTTGAAGGGCTTTTCGGAACTGGGGATCACAAAGCCCGGCGAAACCCTGGCGGCCCTCATCCGGGATTACCTGGTGGACTTTGTTGACTGGGACGCCGAAGTGATAACGGAAAGTTACCGGAACGCGTTCATAGCCGCCCGGCAGTTTGTCCTGCCCATGAACCCCCCCCGGGTGGAACTGGATCATGCGGTACGGCTTATTTTCGCCGAGCATGGCCAGAACGTAAAGAAGATACGTTTCTTTGACCGGGGCAAAGGTTCGCAGGACCGGGAGCCCCTGGCCGTCCCGGACTTTCCCGGCGGCGGGATCATCCCCCCACCGGTTGGGGCGGTACCCGCCGGGGAGGGGGCTGCTAAAAAACGCCGCCGGCGCCGGCACAAACCCCGCAGTAACCCTGCGCCAAGAACGGATTAGGGCGTCGGCGCCGCTGCTTCGTTTTGGATGAACGTATCAATGATGATGTTTACCTCTTCGATGAGAATCCCCGTAAACCGTTCAATGTTATCAATTATGTACCGCTGCAATTCGTGGATGTTTCCCCCCAGCTGGGTTCCGTAGGGCACATCGATGGTAATCACCAGCCGGTACCCCTCATCATCATCCTTCACCACCATCTTCTTGATTCGGATATTCCGGTCATACTCATCCACGCAGTGGATAACCATCTGGCTCAGGGCCGCCTGGGAAATGATCACCTTGCCCCGCTTTGAATACTCCGGGCGCACCACCGATTTTTCATGCACCGCCGGTCCCCCTCCCAGGGCGGGGGCCCCTTTTTTCCGCTTAAAGATTCTGATGGCATCATAAAAGATATTGGGGTAGTTCCGTTTTATCTCGATACTGGGCACGGGGATCACATGCTTCCCCTCGATCTTCCGGGTCCGGATAGCCCGCTCAATCTCCTCCTGGGAAGCAATGTCCTGAATCCTGATAATCTTGCTGATAGGCGGCAGCTGGAGCCGGGCCGCAATCTTGTTCACCATCTTCTCCGAGGTCCCCAGGATGAGTATCTTCCTTGTTTTTTCCGTTTGCAGCGCCCTGGCCACCTCATCCCGCTCCCGCTTATTGTCAAAGAGGGCCACCTTCACCGCAGCCATGAAAGTTTTCTCCCGTTTCGCCGAATGGCCCGCCAGAATCCGGTTATCCCGGATCAGGAGCCCGTCGTCAACGATCAGATCGATCCCGTATTTCTGGGCCACCAGCTTGGCCCTGAAACTCTTGCCGGTACCGCTTTCCCCGACGAGGGCGAAGGTTTTGATTCTCCTTAAGGGGTTGAACAGGTCGAAGAACATACTTCTTTAGTATATCACAAAACGGCCATCACGCACACCAAAAAGCTCCTGAATCCGCCGCCGGAAATTGTCCGGTAAGGGCGCCTCCAGCCGCCGGGGTAGTTCCGGCAGGGCCTGATCGGGCAGTTCCAGCATCCAGGCGTGGAGTAGAAACCCGCCCCGCTGTGGTCTGCCGCCGTATTTGCGGTCCCCCGCCAGGGGGTGGCCGTGGGCGGCGGCCTGGGCACGGATTTGATGGGTCCGTCCGGTGTCTATTTCCAGCCTGGCCAGGGTAAGTACCGAAGTATGGGCCAGGGGATACACCCGTGTCCGGGCTTCCTGAGCGTCGTCATCCCCCGCCTTCGCAGGAAAACTTTTCCCCCGTTCCCTGTCCCGTACCAGGGTATCCTCCCAGGTTTCGTCCCGATCCAGAATCCCGTCAAGCAGGGCCAAGTAGGTCTTGCGGATGCTTCGTGACCGGAGCAGGGCGCTAAAACTTTGTGCCCCCGCAAGGCTGGTGGAAAAAACGATGATACCACTGGTGGGCTTGTCCAGCCGGTGGAGGGGGCCGGGCTTAAAGGACAGGGAAGGGGAGAGCTTAGGCGCAAAATAGGTCCGCACCTGAGTTTCCAGGCTATCCGCAGACCTACGGTCTGAGCCGTGAACCGCCACCCCCACCGGTTTATTCAGGACCAGGAGCCCGGCCCCTTCCCAGAGTATCGAAGATGGCTCTATCGAGGGGCCCCCGCTATCCCTGGGGCCGAGGACTAAAGGTCCTTCAAGGGGCGCCCGGATCACCGCGCCCGCTTTTACCCGGTCGGCGCCCTTTCCCGGAACGCCGTCCACCAGGACCCGCCCCTTCCGCAAAAGGTGGTGGAGACGCGAGAGGGGGAGGTCCGGCAGGGCTTTACGCAGGATACGGTCCAGGCGGCGGCCGTCATCGTCGGCGGCGGCGGTAAGGCGCAGGTCTTGAAGCATACAAAACAATACCCCTCCGGGGCGATAATTTCCAGCGCTTTTACAGGCTTGACAATTTTCCCGTCCTGGACCTATGGTTATTCAATAATGTCTATGGCAATGTCCCTCCGGACCGAATCAGTCAAAGCATTTATCGAAAACCCGGTGGTGTTATCGGCGGTTACCAGTTGGTTCCTCGCCCAGGCGGTCAAGGCGGCGATTATGCTGCTCAAGGCGAACCGGCGGAGCGGCAGGGAGATTCTGAAAACCATAGCCTGGCATACCGGGGGGATGCCCTCAAGCCATGCGGCTCTGGTTTCGGCGTTGACCACTTCCCTGGCCTTTAAGGAAGGCTTCCAGTCTAATTTATTTGCGGTTTCTTTCTTTTTCTCCCTTATTATCATGCGGGACGCCATGGGGGTGCGCCGTTCATCGGGTATACAGGGGAAGTCCCTCAATTCCCTGGGGCGGAATCTGGTAGAGCGGTTTGGCGTCGAGTACCATCCGGTCAAAGAGGTACAGGGGCATGCCCCCCTGGAAGTGGTTGTTGGGGCTCTCATGGGTGTATTTATAGCGGCAGCCTATGCGTATCTATAGGATAAAGCCGCTTCTAAAACCGGTAATCATTGCAATAAGCGTCTCATTGGTTTCAGCTGTCCTACTGTTTTTCCTAGGAAAATCTTCGGGTATCCGGGTCTCCGGAGCCGGGTACGCCGTACTGACCCTGGACGATTCCTGGCCGGACGCTGCTATCCGGGAACGTTTGGCAGGGAAGGGGCTCGTCAATACCATCGGTGAATCTTCCCAATGGGTGTTTCTCGACGATTTTGGCGCATTGGAAAGGGTTCCCCTGGATAGTTATTGGGATAGGGTTGAGCCTTTTGACCTGCGGAATGACGGGTACGCGGAACGGCTCCGGTCCTTCTTTGTATTCCAGGGAAGCCGGCGGCTGTTTATCCCCCTCAAGGGGGCGGGGGATCTTGAGGGCCGGGTGACCGCCGCCCTGGGGGATATTCCTTTTTCCCTGTCGATTTTGACGCCGCCTCTGGGTAAGCGTTCCATTATATTACCCGCCATACTGTTCACCCTTGCGGCATCCCTTACCCTCTATTTCTCCGGAGCGCTTCTGCTTACCGCCTTCTTTCTCCCCCTTTGGGCGGTACTGGCAGGTTTTGGTATTCCGGGTTTTGCTCTGATGGCGGTTCTTGCCGGCCTTTCCCTGTTCCTCCGGGAACCGGTGCGGGACTATTTCATTAGACCGTCCCGGCGGCCCCTGGGGTCCTGGATGGGAGCCTTGCCCTTGTTTCTCCTTGCCATTGGGGGGATCACGGTCCTCGGGGCGCTTCCCCCGCTTACGGTTATCCTGGGACTCCTCTTTTTTCTGGTTCTCCTCCCCCTCTCCCTCTGGGCCGAATCCTACCGGGAGACCCGCCGGGGGCATATCCGTTTCCGGCCGGTCCCGATCACCGGTATAACCCGCAGCAAAGCCGGGTGGTATTCCCCCTACGCCCGGATCATGGCGCCCTTTACCCTGGCGTCCCTGGTCCTGCTGCTTGTATCTACGGCGGCATCGGTGTTTTTTCCCGGCGCCGGTTCTGCACAGACGCCGGATGCTAAAGCGTTTGCCGAAGCGTATTCGGCGCATGCCGAATTTCAGCGGGCCTTTTCGTTTCTGCCCCTTGGCGCACCGGAAACCCCTCACGCCTACCGGCGCTACTCCCTGGCAAAAGACGGGCTTATTGACAGCGCTGTTCCCGCAGATTCCGGGGAAGTAGATTCGTTTGAAATTCCCCCCTTCCCCCTGAACGGACTAATAGATTATCTTACCAATTATTCGTATACTGATCCGGGCTATGGTTCCTCCGTTTCGGGGAGGCTTGAGACCGGTGGTCTCCTGTGCCTGTTGATTGTCCTCGGCCTTGGCAGCTCCCTGATTTTCCGGGACTGGCGGGGGCCGCTTAAATTAGCTATGTATATGGATAAACGGATAGCCGCATGACAAATAAGCTTGTAGCCGACCTTCGGTCTAAGGGACGCGGGATGGCAAAAAACAGGGTATATACCTTTCCCCGGGGGGGGTTATACTACGAGGACCCCTCGGCGCCTTCCCGGGGCAGCTCGGTAACCGCCTTTTTACCGGCCCTTTCGATTATCCCATTGGTGCATGATATGGGGAGCCGGACCGAGGCGGTGGTCGCGGTGGGGGACACCGTACGGGAGGGGATGCTTGTAGGCCGGGGCCTGGAGCCGGGTTCGGCGAATATCCATGCCTCGGTGCCCGGCAAGGTGGTGCGTACCGTTTCCTGGAAAATGTTCGAAGGGCATACCAACGAAGCCCTGGTGATACGCATGGAGGGAACCTTCGACAAACTGGGCCGCCGGGAGGAAGTATTCCCCTGGCAGGGTTCCTCTCCCGCTGAACTCCGGGGTCTTATTGCGGAATGCGGGGTGGTAACCATGGAAAGCTCCGGTTTCCCGGTGGCAGAAGTGATGAACTCCTTTCAATCCCTCCCCGCTCCCCGCACCCTGGTGGTCCGGTGCGTCTTTGACGATCCCTGGCTTGCGGCGGATTACGTGCTTTGTAGGGAACGGCTTAAGGAAGTGGCGGAAGGAAGCGCCATTGCCGCCCATGCCGTCGGCGCCGAACGGATTCTGTATGCGGTTTCCGTGAAGGAGCGGGAGCTGGGGACACGCTTCCTGGCGGAGGCATCGGCTTGGGATATACCCGCCTTATTGGTCATCGTCGGCTGCCGATATCCCCAGCGAAATTCGCGGGAGTTAGAAATGGCCCTCCGGATTTATGCGAAAAGGGAAGCCCTTGATTTGGGAAACCTCCTGATCCTGGACCCCGCTACCCTGGCGGCAATCCACGATGCGGTAAAACTCCGGCGGCCAATCCTGGACCGGTATGTGGCGGTGGGGGGCTCCGCCGTGAAAAAGCCTCAGGTGATGAAGGTACGGATAGGTACCCGGATACGGGATCTTTTTGAGGAATGCGGGGGGTTCACCGGCGAGCCGAAACGGGTGGCCACCGGTTCCACCATCCTGGGCCGTACGGTGCAGGATTTGAACGAACCGGTTATAAAGACCACCTACGCGGTTTTTGCCCTCCTGGAAGGACAGGTAGGGGAGGGCCGGTCCCGAAACTGCATCGGCTGCGGAGAATGCCGGGCGGTCTGTCCCATGAAACTGGACCCGGAGGTGCTCTTTAAGGCCGCAGGGCCCTTCCGCCCCGGCCCCAATGAAAAGAACGATCCCCTTGCGGTGCAACTTCTTCTGGAAGACGCGGCACGGGCAGGAATAGACGTGGTCCTGGCGGGCCTCTGCCACGGCTGTTGCTGCTGCGATGTGGTCTGTCCCTCCCGGCTGCCCTTAAGCGCGGTGATTGCCAATTTTGCGAAGGTTACAAAGGGAGGGTGTTAGTGTGCAGGTGAACAATACCATCAGATTCCAGGGGCCGGTCCTTCAGCATCTGCTCTTTCAAAAGCCCCAGGTAAACCTGGCCCGTTCAAGCTCCATCCGGATGTGGCTGGTGAGTATCTGTGCGGGACTCACGATCCTCCAATCCGCCCTTACCGATTCCTTTGCCTCGCTGCTCATTGCCGTTGCGGCGGTGACCGGGGCATTGCTCACCGAATTCATCATCGACGATCAATCGGTGCGGCGTATCATTCTGGAGGGGGATCTCCCCAAACGGGGCCGCGGTTTTGCGTCCCGGGACGGCAGTGCCATTGCTTCGGCCCTGGTTTTAACCCTCCTCCTGCCCAATACGATTCACCCTCTCTTCGCCTTCCTGGGCGCCGTGTTCGCCATGCTGGTAATTAAACACAGTTTCGGCGGCCTGGGAACCAACTGGCTTAACCCCGCGCTTGGAGCCTGGCTCTTTATTCGTATAGGCTGGCCCGGCGTGTTTTCCCTTGCCTTGCAGAATTCTTCCCTGAGCCTCCTTACCGCAAGCCTCCAGATAGGGGTCGATCCCCAGGGATCTCCTCTGGAACTCCTGTACACCGCTTCATCAGGTTCCCTTGATACATTCTGGACTTCTTTATTGAATAGAAAGATTTTTTCCTTAACCGCCTCCGAACTGCCCGAAGGCTATATCGATCTGCTGGCCTATTCCAGTACGGGAATTATCGCAGACCGGGGGCTTTTGGCGCTCCTCTTCGGTACGATTATCATTACCGCCGGCCGGATAAGCCGTTTCTGGGTACCCCTTCTCTATCTTGGGGTGTATGGCCTCCTGGTCAGGCTTTTCGGAAGACTCCCCTTTGGAGGAAGTTTTGGCGCCGGTGATATGCTCTTTGGCCTCTTCTCCGGGGGTACCCTGGCGGCGGCTTTCATCCTGATTGCGGATCCTTCAACGGGGCCAAAGTCCTCCTTGGGCATGGTAATCGCCGCAGTCCTGGGGGGTATTCTCAATTTTATCCTGCGCTATTGGGGCCTTGAGCCCTACGGCGCCTTCTTTGCCGTGGCGCTGCTTAATGTCCTCTCCCCCCTATTCCGTTATGGTGAAACCCGCTTCGTATTTACCGGAGGTATCCATGCAAAACACTGAGTGGGTTCCCGAAAAACTGAAGGGGGCGGCTTTCTTCCTGGCCTGGCTGGCAGGACTGTTTCTCATCGCCGGCCTTGCCTGGTTTCTTTCCCGTCCGGTACGGGCCGACATTAGTATGCGGAATATCAATACGGTACTCAAAAATGCCCGGGAGCTTCGGCAGTTGGAGGCGCCCCTTGCGGATAAATCCATACCCCGGTTGAAAGCAGCTAAGGCGGCCCAGCTGGGAACCTGGTATTCTCTGCACAACAGTGAAGATCGGGCGGTGGTCTTTTCCATCATGACCGATGGAATTCTGGCCCCCTACCTGCTCTTTGTTTCCCCCCGGGGTGAGATGGGGGAGCCAATACCCCTGGGCGCTCATTCCGCTCAGATGCTGGAGCGGCTGCCCCGGGAGGTTCTCCAAACCTATCGTAAGCGCCTTTTAGCAGGGGACGCCCTATTATCGGGGGAGAAAAAATGAAGAACAATACTATCCAATCCCCTATATTCTGGGGAAATCACGCGCCCCTTTCCACCCTGGTCAGCGCGGGGCTTATGATCATGGCCACAAGCCGCCTGGCCTTTGCCCTTGCCCTTACCGTGGCGCTTGTCTGGGTTAACATGCTGACCGTGCTGATAGTGAGCGTCGGAAAACCGATACTTCCCAAAAAGGGCCTGGAAATACTCCGGGTTTTCCTGGCCAGCTTCTTTGGGAGCCTGTATCTCCTGTTCTCTTATTTTGTCAATCCCTTTTTGGCCATGGAAATCACCTTTTTAATAACCCTTGCCCCCCTTTACTGTATCGGTTCCGGAATATGCCGCCGGACAGCGGACCTTGATCCTGAGGACGCCGTCCTTAAGGCCTTTTTGGAAGCCCTGGTTTTGGGGAGTATCCTTATCGCGCTGGCATTGATCCGGGAACCCCTGGGCTTCGGCTCCCTTTCCTTTCCCGGCGGACCCCAGGGCATGGCGGTGCTGGTCTTCTCCGGGACCCTGTATTTCCCGGTGCGGGTAGTCGCCGGCGCCTCCGGGGGGCTCCTGCTTCTGGGCTATGGCCTCAGTCTGTTCCGCCGCTTCAAAGCCCGGCATTCAGGCGGGGAGGCTAAGCAATGAATACCCTGGAAGTTTTGGGCGCCCTTGGCTCCCTGGCCGTTTTTTCCGGTCTTTCTTTGAACCTGCTGCTCCAGTTCGGCCTTAGTGTCGGTGGAATCATCGAGCCGGCATCCCGCCCTTCTCCCCCCCATTGGCTCATCCTGTTTGTTTCCTCCTTTGTTCTATGGCTTTTCTTTACCTATGTGCTGGCTGCGCCGGCCTTTGGATTTCTGGAATCCTTCCTGTTCTTTCCTGCGGCCATGCTGGTCTCCCTGACCCTGGAATCGGTGTTTGTTTATTTTTTCCCCTCCGGCGTCATTACCCGGGATGCCCTCCGTAATGCGAAGAAGGGACCCTGGAAGCCCTGGGAGATCGCCCGAGATATCTGCTTAAACTCCGATGGGCTTCCCCGCTATTCCGGTAACGGCTTGGCGGCTGCGTCGGTGTTTTTGACCCTTCGTCTGGCGCTTACCCTGGTGGATGCCCTGGTACTGTGTCTGGGCTTCTCCCTGGGCTGCCTTGTTGCGGCGGCAATCCTTCGGGAAATCAACAAGCGTTCTTCCCTGGAATCGGCGCCCCAGAGCTTTCGGGGCGCCCCGCTGACCCTCATATCTATGGGGCTGCTCTCCCTGATTTTTTCCTCCGTATCGGTTATTCTGATCAGGGTACTGGGGGGGAGGTAACCAATGAAACACCGGTTGAGCATTATTCTGGGGTCCCATAATCATATCCCCCAGGGGGCGGGGGATGATGTGGGTGAGCATATCTACGCCACCCGGTTAAAGCCCCTTATCCAAGCCCTGCTCCGGTATCCAAAAATCTCCGGGGTGCTCCATTATTCCGGGGTACTCCTTAACTGGCTGGAAGCCCAGCATCCCGAATTGCTCATGGTCTTGACGAATTTGATTTCCCGTAAGCAGGTCGAGATCCTTGGGGGTGGTTTCTATGAACCCATGATGCCCCTGATCCCCCAAACCGATAAGATCGGGCAGATTGAAATGCTGACCGCTTACATTCGGAAGAAGTTTGGAAAACGGCCTCAGGGCTGCTGGATTCCCGAAGCCGCCTGGGAGCAGCAACTGGTGGGGGTCCTCCATACCTGTGGTATGAACTATACCTTTTTAGAGGATCGGCACTTTATTGCTGCGGGACTTTCAGGAGGCGCCCTGTACGCCCCCTGTATCAGTGAAAACCAGGGGAAGATCACCACCGTCTTTCCCCTATCGACCCGGCTGCGGCAGAACTTTGCCTCCCATGAGGCAGGGGTGGTGTTGGAAGGACTTTTACAGACATTCGCGGCGGAGGCGGTCCCGGGGACACAGACGGCCCTGGTTACGGTTTTTCCGGACCAGCTTTATAGGGAGGATGCCGGGGAACCTCCGGAGCAGAGTTACGGCCGGTTTTTTGAAGCCCTCTCCCGGTTTCAAGGGGACCTGGACTTCACCACCCCGGGAAAGTACTATAAAACCCTGGGACGGCAGAGAAAGGCCTATTTCCCCGGGGATCTGGCACGGAAGTTCTTAATTGACTGCCCCGAGTCCAATGGCTTGTACACCAAGATGATGTTTACCCACGCACTTATCAACCAGCTGCGGGGCGATAAAGCCCGGAAGCAAAACGCCCGGGAAGAACTCTGGAAGGGCCAGGGCTACACCCTGTTCTGTGCGGGAAGTACCGGCGGGATTCACCGTGCTCCCCTCCGGAAGGCGGCGTATAAGGCCCTCTTAGGGGCCGAAAAGATCTGCCGGAACCAGGGGAAGTTTACCCCCTCCCTCCTGGCATTTGATTTTGACCTTGACGGGTGCCCGGAATACCTTTTCCAGGGTAGGAATATCAACTGTTACGTTCAGCGTACCGGGGCCAGTATCTTTGAGCTTGATTATCTTCCCAAGACCTGGAATTATCTGGACACCTTTTCCGCTGAGCCCTTCAGGCGGACCGCCTTTGCGGATCTCCTGACCCCGCCTGAATATTCCCTTACGGATGCTCCCCGGTCCGCGTTTGCCGGCGCCCGGTTCTGTGGAAAGGAAAACTACGAGTTGGTGGACATGGAGCGCTCCCAAGGCCGGGCCTCTTTCCGCCTGCCCCCCCGGAAAGACACCGGAGACGGCCTTTACCTGGACAACATTGAGATGGAAAAGCAGTACCTCCTGAAGCAGGACACCATCAATGTTCACTACACCCTGACAAACTGCGGTACAGAACCGGTGACCTTTAAGTTTATCCCCCGGATAGATCTTGCCTTTTCCGGGGATGGGGAGGATCAGCTCAAGGTGTTCCGTCAGACCCGGGGCATTGAGTTCCGGGATATAAAAAACGAACTTACCCTGAGCCTTACTGCGGACCGGGACTTTGACGGCCGGATAGTGCCCATCCGGCAGGATCAGTATCAGTCAACCTGCCTTATGCCGGTATTGCTCCTTACCCTGGCTGCGGAGGAGAAGTGGGAAACCGGGTTTAAGCTGGGTATTTCCCACTGATTGTATCGGTGGCCAAAAAAAGACCGGCGAAAACCGCCGGCCCTGCCCTTGAGGCAATCGGACATATAGTGATTTGGGAGGGGAACTATATGCCCGACATATATAATATCGGCGCTTTTCGTCAAAACTTAACCGTAAAAAGCAAAAACCCACTTACTCGCTTTCGGAAACCGAAACATCCACCGCCAGGGCAAGGCGGTAGGTTTTCCCCCGCTGTATGGTCACGGGCTTCACTACCGAATAATCGCTCATCTGGAAACGCACCTCGTGGAGCCCCGGTTCTACCGCCAGACCCTGGGCGCCCCCATCCACCGCTTCGTTGTCAAAGAAGATACGGGTATTTTCCGGGGCCTCAAAGAAAACCAGGGGGGTGACGTCCTGGAGGGCGATGGCCAGGTCCAGGGTCTTGCCCCGCTCTATGAGGAAGCGGCGGTTTTCGTTCCGGTAGTCGTTGGAGATTATCACCAGCTGGTGTTCCCCTTCCTTTAAGAGCTTTTCCTCCTGGGGCTTTTCCGCCACCTCATCGTCGATGAGTACCGTAACCGGCCGCCCGGGAAGCTGCTCCGGGTACCGCAGGCTCACCCGCACCGCCCCCTCGTCGCTGAATATGGGTTTGACGCTGAGCTGGAAGCGCATGGATTCGACTTCTTCGCCCAGGCCCTTATCCACCGGCATGACCCGGAACAGGAGGGGGAAGGTTTTCGGCTCCACTATCCCCAGAGGGAGGGTAACGTAGGGGCTGGGCCGCAAGCCATGACCCTGCCGGATGGGTATCTGATAAATAACTTGCAGTTTGTTGGGGATTGGTTCGATATAAAGCTGCCGGGCGGAAAGGTCCGCTACCCCCGGCTGCGGCATCCGGTCAAGGTCCCCGTACAGAACCAGGGCAAGGCTTCCCCGGTGGGGCAGGTAGGTCTGGGGAAGGGTGAACTCCAGCTCTATCCCCCGGAAAAACCGGATATCCTCCCCCAGGCTAATCACCGCCGAATCGACATAGGAAAGGCTGATGGACACCCCCTCGCTCTTATCCAGAGACACCAGGAGATTCCCGGCGTTTACCACCCGCAAGGGCTCGGCCCCCAGTGGAAGGGCCAGGGTGAAAAGGTATGGAAGTATGTGCCATGTACGTATCATTTTGAAAACAGCAATCTCCCCGGGTCCTGGGCTCTTCCATTTTGCCGTAACTCAAAATGCAGGTGCGGGCCCGTTGACTGGCCGGTTGAACCGACCCTCCCTATAAGACTACCGGATCGGACGCGGCTCCGCAAGGTTGTTTCAAATTTCGAGAGGTGGCCGTAGAGGCTTCTCCAGTTTCCCCCATGCTCAATGATGAGGTAGTTGCCGTAGATGGGGTCCGTATCTATCTCGATCACCTCCCCGTCCCGGGCGGCGTACACCTCGCTTCCCATAGGGGCCGCCAGGTCCAGCCCCTGGTGGATACGGAAGTTTCCCGTAACGGGGTTTACCCGGAGGCCGAAGGGGCTGCTTAGCCGGTAGTTCCGCAGGGGGTAGCGGAAACCGGTTTGCAGGAAGAACGCCCGCTCGGTGGGGGAAAAATCAGCTCCGGGGATAAAGAGGAAGCGCTCGTTCCCGCCGTCCCGGCTTATGGTGATAGGGATGCCCTCCCGGTCCGCCGTCCTGCCGGCAGCAAGTAGCAGTTCCAGATCCGTTTCCGGGACTTCGGGGATGAATATACCGGGCATGGAGGGGAGGAGCAGGGAGGGCCGGGTGGTAAAGTCATTCGGGTGGGCCAGCCGGTTCAGGGTAGCCAGCGCCGCGTAGGGGATATTGGTGCGGGCCGCCAGGGAGAAGGCGTTCAAGGAGAACGGTGCGTTCAAGGCGTATACCGTGAGCGCCCCCGCCAGATCCTCCGCCGTTTCCCCGGTACGGTCCTGGTTCCTGAGCCGTCGCCGGGCTTCCGCCACATCCTCCGAGTACTGTTTAAAGGCTGTATCCGCCATATCCAGCCGGGAAATGACCGGGAAGGGGAGGGGGGAAGGGGCCTCTGCCGGGAGAATAGAAACCACAACAAAAAAGGCAAGGGAAAACCCTTGCCTTTTACAAAAACACATGCGCCGCCTTATACTTCCGCAATCGCTTCGGTAGGACAGGCATCGACACAGGAACCGCATTCCTTGCACTTTGCAGGATCGATCCAGCGGAAACCGTCTTTTTCGGAGATAGCTTCCTCGGGGCATTCATCTTCGCATGAACCGCAGTTCACACATTCTTCACTAATCTTATACGCCATATTGCACCTCTCAAGAATAAAGTAACACCAAGATACCATAGATGTCCAGGATTTTCAAGGGATTTCTTCACATTTTTCACAACATACACCCCCGTCCTTCCAGCGCCGCCGCCGTCTCCCCGGCGCTCACGATCATCCGCTCCATCACCAGGGGAAGGAGGGTGCGTAACCGGGCCAGACCCTTTTTCCCGCACCGTGCCCGGTAGGCGAGTTCCGCCCCGTCCCAGACCGCGAAAAACCGGGGGAGGAAACCCAGCATCAGGGAAATCCCCAGGCTGAGTCGCTTCAAATGCAGCCGGTCCAGGGAGTCCTTGATTTCCGTCATGGTGGTCACCGAGAAAAAGAGGGACGCCGCGCCGAATGCCAGGATGATGCCCCAGCCGAATATAAGGCTTGCCGCCAGTTCTTCCCCAAGCGCCGCCGTCCGGCAAAGCCCCACCAGGAGTACCATCACCAAGAGGGGCTTCGAACCCCGGAGCAGTTTCCATGGGCCGGGTCCAACAATCAGGGCGCCCACCAGAACCAGGAGGGTTCCCAGAGCCAGCGCGGGGAGGCCGAAGATAAAGGACAGGGTGGATATGAGGAACAGGCCCAGGAGTTTGACGCCCCCGGGAAGCCGGTGGAGGACGCTCGTCCCGGGGCGGTACGCATAGGGGATGGGCCGCCGTATCGGTTTTACAGCCACGTGCAGTCCTCCACGGTCCCGTAGCTTTTCCGCGGGTCCCGCACCCCGTACTCATCCTTCAATCGGTCCAGCACCTCCGCCGGTTTCCCGTCCTCCCGGAGGATCCCCCGGTCAAGGATGACCAGCCGGTCCGCAAAGGCCAGGACCTTTTCCAGTTCGTGGGTCAGGAGGATCACCGTTTTGCCCTCCCGTTTAAGCTGCCGGACTATTTCCAGCACCTGTACCACCCCCGGCCAGTCCAGGTTGGCAAAGGGCTCGTCCATGATGATGGTCTCGCAGCCCATAGCCAGGATACCCGCCACGGCAAGCCGCCGCTTTTCCCCCCCGGAAAGGTTCCGGGGGGGCCGGTCCCGCTTATCCGGAAGTCCCAGGGCCTCCATCGCCTCCCGTACCCGTTCCAGAACCGCCGCCTTGGCCAAGCCCAGGTTCTTAGGCCCAAAGGCGATGTCCTCCGCCACGGTTTCCCCCACTATCTGGGCGTCCGCATCCTGAAACACCAGACCCAGGTGCCGCCGCAGTTCCGGCAAGGCGGTGTTGAGGGGCTGCCCCCGGAAGAGAATCTCCCCCCCATCGGCATCCAAGAGCCCGGCGAGGATCAGCATCAGCACGGTTTTCCCCGAACCGTTGGCTCCGGAGATAAGGAGACATTCACCGGCGTGAATCTCCAGGGTTATCCCGGAGAGGGCCGGAATGGGGGCTTCACCGCCGGGTGAAAAGGACTTCGATAGACGGGAGATGGAAAAAAGCGGCGTGTTCCGGGGCATCGGCGCTAGAGCAGTTCCGCGATAATCCGCCGCAGCCGGGGGGCGATGGCAACCGCCGCTATCCCCTTGATGGTATCCCCGATAAGGAAGGGGAAACACCCCGCCAACGCCGCCTCGGCCCAGCCAAGGTTCATGAGCTGTCTTAGCCGGAAGAGGCCGGGAAGGTAGATCGAAAGAAAGGCCACCGTCGTTGCCAGGATGATCCGCCAGGCAGGGGCGCTGTGTCCGGTCCGGGGCCGTCCCGCGATAAGCCCCGCAAGGAGCGCCGATAGCAGGTAGCCGATGAGGAACCCCCCGGTTGGCCCGAGAAACCGGGTGAAACCCCCGGCAGCCCCGGCAAATACCGGCGCCCCCAGTGCCCCCGCCAAAAGGTACAGCCCCACCGCGAGGCTTCCCCTGATGGGCCCCAGGCAGAGCCCCGCAAGGACGGCAAAGAGGTTTTGAAGCACCACCGGCACCGGGGATATCGGCAGGGGGATAGCTATGAAGGTCCCCGCCGCAGTGAGGGCCGCGAAAAGGGCTGTGAGGGTGATTCCGCTGATAGTCTTTCGCCCTGCGGAAGTGGTGATGTTCTTTTCCATATGATGACTCCTTGTTTCAATGTTTACGGCGGAAAACCCGGTAATTGACGGCGGGGAAGAGATTGTGCCGCCGCTCCAGATTCGTAAGCCATTCGGTGCTGATATAGTTGCTCCCCAGCGCTTCGTAGATGGTGGTGAAATTACGCAGCGCCATCTCCACCTGGTTCCGGGCATAGGTGGTGTTTCCCTGCTTGTAGAGCATCCCCGGCCAGTCGGAACACTGGGTAAGGAGTATTTCCCGGGCGGCCTGGTTCAGCGCCCGCTCCTTGAGCCCCGTACCGTCGGGGAACCGTTCCGCAAGCTCTATCATCCGGTCCAGGGAACGCAGGGCATGGCGGTAGAGCCAGTCGTTGGAGGCGTCCAGCCACATTTCCCCGTAGCCGTTGACGGCCCAGGAGGAGTACTCCGGCATGGCGGAGGGGAAGTTTACCGCATCCTGTTTGTAGAGGTATTCCGCAGGGTTCATAAACTGAAGCCCATCACGGTGTATCCCTTCCCGGTACAGCGCTTCGAGAAACGCCGGCCCCTCGTACCAGAACCGGCCTAAGCGGTCCGCATCGTAGGCGCAGAGACTTATGGGACGCCCTTTTACTGAAGGGTCGCCCTCCAGGTAATCACCGGCGGTATTGAGCCGGGCAATACGGGCATCCAGAAAGGACACGGCGGCGGCCTTGGCCCTATCCCGGGCTTTCCGGGGATCGTAGATGTTCCCCCCGGAGGACCAGTACTTGTACCCGGTCGCTTTCCGGGCTCCGTCGGGTTCAAGGAAGGGCCGTACCTCCTCTGACGGAAGTTCATACCCCGCATCCCGGTGATAGTCACGGTACAGGCCGTCCATGTGACAGGCAATCGGGTCCTCCTCCAGTTCCCGGCAGGCATAAAAATCCCTGGCCAGGACAAACACCCCGGCGGCGGTCTTGACCGGGAAGAAACTCCCCCGGGAGGAACTCCCGCAGGATGCCGGAAGGTCCGTCAAGGCCAGGCTGTGGGTGTCCACGATGGTATAGCTGAAATTGTAGGCCCGCAGGTACCGGTCCAGTTCCGGTGACCAGCCCAGTTCGGGAAGCCAGAACCCGTGGGGATTCCTGCCGAAGAACATCCGGTGGGAAGAGAGGGCGGTCTCAATCTGAGCCTGGATTGCTTCGGGATACCCTCCGTAGAGGGGCAGGAAGGCATGGGTAGCGGCGGTGGTTAAAAGTTCCACCCGGCCCTTCCGCTGGTAGCGATCGAAGGCCTTCAGGATGTTAAGCCCGTAGCGTTCCGTAAAAAGAACCCGCTTGTCCACCGCCTGGTGGTAAAAATCCAGGGCCAGCCGGTGTATTTCCGTATTCCGGGAACCCCCCGTCCGGTCCAGTTCCCGAAGGCCGAACTCAATTTGCCGGTCCGCATAGCCCAGGTACCGCTCCAGGAGATATTCATCCCGCAGCATGTGGCAGAGGGTAGGGGACAGGGAAAGGGCTATCTTGAAGGGGATATGCTCTGCGTCAAGGCGGTCAAAGACCTCCAGGAGGGGCAGGTAGGTTTCGGAAAGGGCTTCAAAGAACCACCGCTCCTCCGGCGCCTCCGGTATTTCGGGATGCCGCACAAAGGGCTTATGCAGGGCCAATACCACCGAAATGATCCGGCTATTGCTCATTGGGCATTACCGCCTGAGGGAGCGCAAGAGCGCTTGGGAAGACGGGATGAACGCATGGTATTGCGGAGTATGTTGAAATCGGCAATCCCGGAAAGATGGAGCAGGGGATTCGTTTTGATGATATCCTCGTCCACCGGTTCGGGCAGGGTTGGCATTCTGAAGGATTTGGAAACCGCCAAAACCACCGGCCTATCCTTCCGCATGGCGCAAAGTTCCACCTTAAAGCGCCCTTCCTCCGGGGGAAACCCAAGATACCAGGCGGAATCACCGGTCCCTACCTGCACGGTAAAGGAGCAGTCCCCGCTTTCCGACAGCACCCTGAGGCAATACCCGCCAAAGTCCGGCGCTCCTTCCAGGGTTTCTTTATCGTAGGCATTGATCTCCCAGAATGCGAAGGCCCACAGGGGGTCCCGGATTAAAACATCTATATAGCTAATATTATAATGCTTGGGAAGGGGGGCAGTTATGGACTCCGGGGAGGTAAACCCCCTATGTTCTCCCGGATCCTCCGGGGGACTCCGTACCGCCTCTCCGGTTTCCAGCAATTCCTCGATAACGATGGCCCGGTCCAGTCCGGGGGGCAGGTCAATCCCCGCTCTGTCCGCGAGTTTCAGCAGCTCAGAGGTGGTCACACTTTCCAGAAAAGGACGGTCCAGGGGTAATTCTTCCACCATATCCCGTGATCTTGGGGGAAAGGCGGGGATGTGTCAATACGACGAATTGCGCCAAACCGTATCATGGGTATGATACGATCCGTGTCATGGGTATGATACGATCCGGTCGGATTCAAGGAGGGGGTGCGCTAAAGGTACTTTGATACCAGGCTGATGACCGTTTCCCGTGCTTTTTGGCGTTGATCATCCGCAGGGCTGAAAAGGATGGCGGGACTTATCTGCAAGGCGCCGCAGATCTTCAAAATCGTGTACAAGTTCGGTATTCGCTTACCCGTTTCGATGTAATGGACCTGATGTTGGGATAACCCCGCCAGAAAAGACAGGTCCATCTGTGAAATACGGGCCTTTTCCCGCTCTTCCCGCAAACGAACCGCCAGTTGCCGTATTTGGGTCTCTATCTCTCCCATATCTTCAATATAGTCTGTTGGCTCCACCATTTAATGTTGATTATTACCACCTTTTTGTGTTGACAAAATATAGTTTTAGGTGGTATAAAATAACCATAATTGGGTACTTTTCCCTTGGGGGAAAGACGAGGAGGGTTACATGAAAAAGAGGTATGTTTTGACGGCAATGTTCGGCGTGGTGCTGGCATTGGGAATGGCGCTTGTCGGATGCGACACGGGAACCGGTGACACAGGAACCGGTCTCACCGAAATCTATGGTGGCGGCGGTGGTGGTGAAGAGGAGGAACTCCTTGAAGTAACCCATGTGAATGGGTTTCAGGGAAAACTTTCCAATGGTTCCTTGATTGAAATTGAAGTTGCAAGCACCACCGATGGAAATCAAAGCTTCACCCTGTATATCAACGGAGTAAATAAAGGCACCGGAACGCTTACCGTGTCCGGCGGTTCAATTACCGCAATTGTAAGTTCCACTGACAGTAGCCTCGCCTATTCTTACGACGGCGTCGTAACCTATGGCGGCTTCGATATATCGCTGCGGCCTGCGGACCCCACTGTGTGGGTACATTGGGGTGTCTATTACGGCGCAACAATGAATGACTTTAACGTCTTTGCCCAGAATTATGGTAGGGATGCCGACCAGATGTATCGTTATCACCCATTTCCAAATGACCAAGGGTATTACTACGGTAGCCCCTCTTCTCCTGTTTATGATACTCCGGAAAACATCTTTAATCAGGCCCGTCTGGATCACCCCAGTGACGCCCCCTCGCCTTCGGTTCTCAACCAGGCTATTAGTGTGTTAAACAACCACAGGAATACCGGCGTTGGAGCTTATGTGAGTCGTGGAAACCTCATTGCCTATTATTTCATACGAGTGAAGTAGCGTCTAATACACCGGGAAACTCAGGGTCCTCCGCGTTGACAAGCAAACTTTACCAAGGTATCGTTAAAGCGGAGGCCTAATATGTCTAGCCAAGATGAGAAAGTCCTGTCACCGAGGGATTACGATTACCAGGTAAAAGTCTACGAGAGGCAGCGCGAAATCTACGATGACTCCATGCGCCTATGGAATACTTTCAACAGCACCGCCGCCGAGATGGATGCCCGGTTTGATAAGGCGCTGTTTACCGTTGCTGCGGGGTCTTTCGGCATCTCATTCGCCTTTATAGATAAAATCGTGCCGGTGGCGGATTCTGCAAAGCCGGTGCTTATTGTTGTTTCTTGGGCTTGTTTCGCCGCCTGTCTTATTATCACCGTCTTAGGTCACCTGTTGAGCGCTAACGCATATCGGAAGCACCGGGACAATACTACCAAAGAGATGTACGCCCAATTTGACGGCGCACCCATCGAAACCAGAAAGATACGAAACTTTGTAAGCCCTTGTAATTATTTGGCGCTTATTTCGTACGCAGGAGGTATCGTATGTCTCTTATTATTCGTACTCTTAAATCTCTAGTCGGTAAAGACCGGGAAACAGTCGGCGACAGCATACCTCCCCTACCGCCTAAACCGCCCTTTCCGCCGCCTCCTCCGATACCTCAACCACCACCACCACCTGCGCCCCCAGACCGGAAATAGCGGATGCCGAAGTCTTGACAGGGCATATAGGGGAATCCATACTCAATAGTAAGGGGCAAAAGAGCTATGACCAAAATAGAACACCCGTTTGCTAAAATATGCCGGGCCGTGCTTAAAGAAAAGTACCCTGACAAGGAGGCTGCTATACCTGACGGTTCTCCGCTGTCGGCCGGCGGTATACCGGAAGATGTGATCACAGAGGCGTTAAAGCGATATTACGCCGGTAAAAAGTTGGTTATGGGTCCGCGTATCCATGTACTCCCTGCCGATGTTACTCAAAAACAGAAAATGAAGCAGACTATCACGTATGTCTAGTCGTATCGAGCATCGTGCATTCACCGTAGCGTATGAAGGGATTACCAACGAAATCAGCACACCGGTACGGTTGGAACCGGTATTTACTTACGATAAAAGTCTGGTTGGCACGCAAATTGAGGTCGATGCGTTGTGGGATACCGGCGCTGCCATGACGTGTATAAAACCGTCTTTACGGGACAGGCTCAAACTGCGCCAATCAGAACTGGTTGAACCAATAACATTGTCTGGTTCTGGTGATGTAGAAGCGGAAGGCACGTTAGTGTCTTTCTGGCTGGTGCCTAACTTTGTGGTTGAACTCTGCCCGGTATACATAGCCGATTTTCCAGGGGACGAAGAACTGCTTATTGGTATGGACATCATTACCTTGGGGGACTTTGCCGTCTGTAATGCCAATGGTATGACATCCTTTTCTTTCGCTGTACCGCCATTCCCGGACAGGATAAACTTTGCCGATAAGGCCGACGTAGCCAATCGGCAGAGTACGGAATAACAAAACATAGATGTACCCTATCTTCATATCGCCCCCAGGGCTCCTGCATTTACTTTCCCCGACAGTCGGAGCTTGGGCAATCCTGCCTGAGCCCTGTCCAAATCGGGACCTCACACTGTGGGGTCCATTTTTTGTGGGGGATACCCCGGAGGGGAGGCCGGGGAGGGAACGAGCTGCTCCGTTAGCTCGGTGAGCTGCTCCGTTAGCTCGGTGAGCTGCTCCGTTAGCTCGGTGAGCTGCTCCGTTAGCTCGGTGAGTTGCTCCGTTAGCTCGGTGAGCTGCTCCCTTAGCTCGGTGAGCTGCTCACCTAGCTCGGTGAGCTGCTCCGCCTGCTTAGCGATCCGCCCGTTCCGGTATGGTTTGTGCCAGGAAAGAAAACCGGCCCAAAAAGACGCTTCACTGCCGCCATGAACCCTGACTATATGTTTTCCGTCCTCTGGGAAAAGTAAATGCAGGAGCCCTGATATCGCCCCTTGCGGGAAAGCCTTTGTTTGCTCTATAATGTACGATTGAGGGTAGGGGCTAAATATGGTAACAACGGAAGTAATAGGTGAAGGGCTGACTTTCGAGAAGGTCTGGGCGGCCTTAATGGAAAACAGAGAACAGATGAAGGAAACCGACCGGCAGATGGCTGAAACCGACCGGGAAATGAAAGAATCCGCTAAACGGCTAGACAAACAGCTCGGGAAGCTTGGCAACCGTTTCGGTGAAATTGTTGAGTATATGGTCGCTCCTAACCTGATAGAGAAATTCAGTGAAATTGGCTTGTCCTTTCAGGAAACCTCCAACAACAAGGTGATTTTGGATAAGGACGGTACATTTCTTTTTGAGGTTGATATTCTGCTGGAAAACGGCGACAAGGCCCTGCTGGTTGAAACAAAAAGTAAACCTTCTACCGAAGATGTCAATGACCATGTGGAACGTCTCATAAAAATGCGCGCCCGGGCTGATTTAAAAGGTGACAAGCGGAAATTCCTGGCGGCTATTGCGGGTGTGGTTATGACAGATGATGTGCGGAACTATGCATTGAAACAGGGGTTTTTTGTGATTGAACCGTCAGGGGAAACATTTACCATTCTCCAGCCTCAAGGTCAGCCGCGGGAATGGTAAAGCCTGGCGCAGGGGGGAGGTCTGGGCTTTTTCCTCTATTGCTGGCAGGGTTTCTTGCTCTATCCTTAGCCCCCTCCCTGTATGGGGGAGGGCAGCGGGATACGGCGGACGCCGGCGCGGCCGGGGAGGATATCCAATTTGACGAGGCCGTCCGGTTCCTGTCCACCTACCCTGAAGAAGATTCCGCGTTCAAGGAACAGGAGAAGCGGCAGTGGGCGATAGTCCTCCGCCGGGAGGGCTACAATACCCTGCCCGATGATATGCAGGAAGTATTGACCACCTGGCCGGATGATTCGGCAAAGATCCTTGACCTTATCGAACGGCTTGAACTCTTAGGGCCGGTCATGGAGGTGGACGGGGAGGTTCTTTCCCAGGTCAGGGATATGGTCCTGTTCACCTTTAAGCGGCGGCAGTTGGATATCGTTATGGCCCGGGGCCGCTTACTGCGTGACCGGGGGGATTATGCCGCTGCCCTGGACTGCTATGCCGATGGCTTGAACATATACCAGGACGAATTCTTTGACATCGGGTATGGAAGGGATATTAATGCCCCGGTTCGGGATACCCTTGCCGCCCTGGCGGAGGCACTGGGATCATTCCCCCGGCTGCTGGGTTCCTTCAAAGGCGCCGTCACCGGTATCAATACTATCGGCGTTACCGGTGATGGGACTGCCCTGGCCCGGCTCCGGGAGTACCATACCCGGCTTACACCGTTAATAGAACAATTCATCACCCTGAATAGGGCCCTGACGGAGGCGGGGAATACCTTCGATGCGCAAATGGCCCAGATCCGGAGGAGGGACCCCGGGATTCATGATCGCAGCTTCCTCGTCTTTGCGTCCCGGCTCGTTCATGGCGGCCGGGACGCGGGGGATGGTATGATGGGGGTCATTACCGAACTCTGGGCTTCGCTTCTCTCCCCCCTTGACGCCGCCCTGGCGGCGAATACGGAGCGGGCCTACCAAAACGCCTACGCCGCCCTGGAAAACCGGGATGTGTCCCGGGCCCGGACGCAGTTTGAATCGGTAATTGCCTACAGTACCCTGGCTATGGGGTATTTGGACGAATGGCGCCGCTTTTACCAGGGCCAGGATGTCCCCACCTACGAATACTTTGGCGACACGGTGCTTGCCCTGAAAGCGGAGGAGTATTTGAGGTATTCGTCCCTGCTCTTCGCCTCCGAAAGCCTCCGGGATGCCGGGCCCCTGTTGGAGCAGTACAATCGTATCGTTTCGATGAACGCCGCCGCATCGGACCCTTGGGAAGCGGAACTGCGGAGATCCTGCTGGGAACTGGCCCGCATGGTGGAGCCGGTGCAGGAAGGACTCCGGACGAACGCCGGGACCCTGCGAAAATACGCAGCTGCCCTTACCGGGAAGACGGGGTCCGCAGCGAAGTTGGAGCCCATAGAACAGGCCCTTTCCCGTTTTAACCGCATGGACATCTTCACCCTGGAAGCTGCATCGGCGGTGCGGGGGTATACCCTGGGGAACCGGGATCTTGCGCGGCGGGTCGCCGAATGGCAAACCCGGCTTACCGAAGCGAACCGGCTCTATGAGAAGGATACCGAACAGGGCGCCGCCGATGCCTTGGAAAGCTTTGTCAGGATTGAGCAGGAGACCCCGCCGGTTCTCGCGGAGGCAGAGGCCCTGGTCGCCCGTTACGACGGGGAGTCCCCCCGCATGGCTTCAGATCCCCGGATAGCCGGGTTATCCCGTGAGGCCCGCGCCCTGGTGCAGCAGCTTCTGGCGCTCCGGCGGGACCTTATTGCCCAGGAAGCAAGCGCCCGTGCCCTGATACGGGAGCTTGCGGAAACCCGTGCGGCAGCCCTTGCCCGGGAGCTTGAACGGCTCCGCCTCGAAGCCGAGGCCCAGGAGGAACTGGCCCGGGCCCAGGCTTTGGAGGAGGAGCGGCTCCGTGCGGCAGCCCTGGCTGCGGAAATTGAGCGGCTCCGCCTGGAAGCGCTGGCCCAGGAAGATCTGGCCCGGGACAAAGAGATGGCCGAAGAGCAGCTCCGCGCCCAAGCCCTGACCCGTGAGCTTGAGTCCCTCCAGGCCAAAGCCCAGGCTGAGGAACTTGCCCGGCTTCGTGCGGAGGCCCAGACCCAGGAACGATTGGCCCGTGACAAAGCGCTTACGGAGGAGGAAATCCGCGCCCAAGTCCTGGCGAAGGAGCTTCTGGAACTCCAGGCCTCGGCCCTGGCCACCGCCCAGGCCCGGGAGCTTGAGAGACTCCGCATCGAGACTCAGGCCCAGGAGCAACTGGCCCGTGACAAAGCGCTTACGGATGAGCAACTCCGCGCCCAAATCCTTGCCCGTGATCTTGAAGAAAGTCAGGCCAAAGCCATTGCCCGTGATCTTGAAGAAAACCGTACCAGGGTCCTTGCCCAGGAACTTGCAGAACTCCAGGCCGCCATCCGGGCCCGGCAAGCCCTCACGCCGGCCCTGATAGCCCAGGGGGAGACCCTCAGGCAGGAGGGGGACCGGTTCATGCAGGAAGCCCGCTCCGCCCTTTCCCAGGGCAACTTTGACCGGGCCCGGGACCGGGTGCTGCGGGCCGGGGAACAGTACGACGCCTCCCTGGCCATTCAGGAAACCGCCGATACCCGGAAAGCCCGGGATGTGGACCTGGTTGCCCTGGGCGCGGAAATAAACCGGCTGGAAAACCAGCGGGTCATCCAGGAGGTGCGCCCCCTGGTAAGCCGGGCTCAGGCGGCTTATGAAGGAAGCAGCTTCGAGGAGGCTGAGCAGCTGCTGCTCCAGGCGCTGAGCCTGTGGCGGCGGACGAATGTGGAGGATGACCCGGAGCTGATTTACTGGCTTGACCTGGTCCGGCGCGCCCTGGCCCTGCGGGCGGGACGGGTTATCCCCGTAACCGCCCCCCTCTATGCCGAAATGAGCCAGCTTCTTAGTGAGGCAAAGAAGCTCTATGACGACGGCGCCGCCCTGGTACGGGGGAATAAGCGGGCGGAGGGAATTGCCAAGTTTGACGAGGCCCGGCGGAAAACCCGGGAGGTCAAGCTCGTGTTTCCCGTCAATCAGGAGGCTAACCTCCTGGAACTGCGGATAGACCAGGTTACTAACCCCGAAGCCTTCAACGCGGACTTCCGGCGGCGGCTCAATGAAGCGGTGGCGGGAACGAAACAGAAGGACCTGCCGTCCTTCGCGGACCTCCAGAACCTGGCGGACATCAACCCCGGATATCCGGGTATCCGGAGTATGGTGGTCCAGGCGGAAATCGACCTGGGCTACCGCCCCCCCCCGCCCGATACCCGGTCCCGGGACCGGTCCACCGAACTCACCGCCTCCGCCCTGAGTATCATTGAACGGAATGAACGGGCCCGGTTTTCCGTAGCCCTCTCGCAGCTCAACCAGGCCCTGGTCCTGGACCCAGCCAACCGCCAGGCTACGATCCTGAAAGACCGGCTCCAGACTTCCCAGGCAGCCACCGGCGGCGGCGGGGGAGGTGCTCCCCTGGTGTTAAGCAGCGCCGCCGAACGGGAGTACCAGCGGGCGGTGCGGGAACTGCAACAGGGCAACACCCTGGTGGCCAGGGACATCGTGCAGCAGCTCCTGGCGGACCCCCGGAACCGTACCACCCGCCTTACGGACCTTCAGCGGAGGATACAGTCCTACCTATGATACCCCGGCGTTTCGTTCCAGCCATCGTCTTCATCGTACTTATCCTCTTTTCAGG
>BNUX01000007.1 GCA_025997675.1 Spirochaetia bacterium
TTAACGGTCCATCTTCATTCATCGCAGAGCGATAGCTTTGAGGCGTAATTTCATTACAAATCCCGCAATACCGCTCTTTGGGGAGTTGAAAACCGAGAAGGGGATAACTAACATATTGTATTCCCCGACATTTTTCACAAGTATACTTGACTATCATTCAGCCTCCTATTAAAAATCAAACACCGAACTTATAGGAATAAGTGTCTTTCTCTCGTGCCCACCTTCCTCTATTTTACCAAGAGCGCCACCGGCTATGTCGGATATGGCGTAAATAGCCATATCAAAATTGGTGATGATATTCGCCTTCGTTAAGGGGCCAACCCAGTCAATCATTCTGACAGCCCAGTCAAATATGTATTCCTTGGCTGTTGATGATAAAATAGAGAGTTGAATGGAATAAAAAGACGGATTTTTTCTTATCCGTATCCACCCCTTGTCTAAAATATCAGCGATAATTTCTTCCCTTGCTTTCTTTTCCGTTCCTACCGCTTCACCATAGGAATGATAGATGTCCTCAATCTGTTTGGTGGCACAATCAAATGCCACCGGATTATCAATTACCTTTTGGATATGAGTTTCGCCGTGTCCGATGGGGAGAATCTTTCCTTGGGGACTAATCCACCACGCCGGGGCGTTGGGGTTAAAATCGGTCATAACAATTCCTCATCTGGTCAGTTTAATCTTATTATTCCAGTTCATACTCTTCACCTACCAGCAAATCTGAAAAAGGCACCCTGTCATTTTCCAACAAATCTGAAAAAGGAGTTTTAATCACGCCGTATCCAGCATCTTCTAAAATCTTTGTAGCTTTTTTAAAAAGCCTATCTTCATCTATATTCTCTTCCATAATTGAACCCCTATATTGTTAGTCAATTGATAGCCACAGGTGGATTATGACTCATTTAAGGAGCTTGATTCCATTCACCTTAAAAATCGTTTTAATCTTGGATTCGATCATCCTAACCAATTTCACATTAGGAAAAGTCAGCTTTATCGTCAAGCCGTCAGACGAGACCCAGTATTTTACAGATTCCGCGGGTGCTGCCTTGCCCTTCTTTGAGGACGTAGAAGGTTTTTTCAGTTCCCGGACTTTGGTTCTCATTTCTTCACGAGTAATCTTGCCCTTGCCGTGCTGTTTAAGGACTTCAATGCGTTCCTTGGGGTCTGAAATCCCCTTGGTTTCCACAATGTCGGTGATTTTTATGCCGGCATAATTTATGGCTTCTTTCAATTCAGGAGCCTTATTAATTTCCTTTACGCCCACAAAAAGAACCTGAATATAGCCCACGGTCTTTCCCATCATTTTGGCTATTTCTTCTATGGATATTCCCCGTTCTTTCAAGGAGGTAAGAGCATTGACTAAATCAATCTGGCTCAGATCTTCCCGCTGGACATTCTCTACCAACTGGATGACCGAGAGGTTTTCCGCGTCGGAAATGATACACCGGATACTATGAAACTTGTCAGGCTGTTTCTTGTAGAGCAGTTGAGTAGCCATAAAGCGCCGATGTCCGGTCTTTACAACATAGCCGTCCCCATCAACATAGACCGTTATGGGTTGGAGAAGGCCATGCTGGCGGATGCTGTCAGCAAGTTCCTCGATTCCGGTGTAGTCCTTGCGGACATTCGTTTTTACAGAAATATCACCAATAGGAATGTCCTTTATGGTGAGCCTGACAGAGCCGTTGTCCTGAGTCCCCGCCTGCGAGTTCTTTACTAATCTGAGGGTTGCCATTAGATACGCTCCTTAATTTTGATATTCAAGACACTTTTAATCAGCGCCTTTACTTCCTCATACGCTTTCCTTGTTTCGGCTTTATCGCTGAGTTGATAGTTCTGCTTGTTGATAAACTTACGAAAAACCGATGACCGGGAAATGCGGCAAGGATTGATAAAGGCGTTGAAAGCCTCATCATTCAAAAACATATTGGTAATCTGGTTCCGGTAAGCATCTTGATTATCAGTAAGCGGCTTTTCAAACTGGTTAAATATGATGTGGATGTCCAGCTTGTCCAATTCCAGATCGACAAGTTTTTCAAACTGATACTTTACAGCCTGAAAACTAAAAATGTCCTGTTGAACCGGAATGAGCAGAATGTCGCTGGCGGTCAGGACATTTCCGATGATGTTGTCATAAGTGGGGCTGGTGTCAATTATCACATAATCATAGTCCAGCCCCTGTAAAGTCCTTTTAAGCCGTTTCAGGCTATCGGTGCTGCGGAACTCATTGAGCCGGACATCACCACGAATTAGGTCAAGGTTTTTGTTTATCTCGATGTTGCACTCTTCGACCGAGGCTCCAAGAAACAGGTCAAAAACACTCTTTTTCTGGCTTATTTCCCCATCGGTGAGGTAAGCGGAAAGTGAATTGTTGGAAGCGTCCGCATCGATCACCAGACACCTATAACCGGCTTTGGTTAAGGCGTTGATAAACAAGATTGAAAGCGTGGTCTTGCCTGTGCCGCCCTTAATTGAATTGACAGAAATTATCTTCACTATTTCCTCCTATACCCCAAAACCTATTTTCTTGCTGGTATCCTTCACCAGTTTTTCATCACGGCACATAGACATCATTTCTTCCAGGGAAGGTTTATCCCCGGTGAGTATCATGTCAATAGTCCTTTTCCGGGCGATATTCTCAATCTCACCGCCGGAAAAATTATAGCCAGCGGCAAGGACAGCAGCGTCATCATCAGACAGGTCATCAACCATTGATTTCCAAATGGCTTTCCGGCTCTCTTTGTCCGGCTTTGAAAACTCAATCTTATAGAGGAATCGCCGCTCGAAGGCATCATCAAAGTTTTTAGTCAGGTTGGTGGTGGCTATAAGGATACCTTCAAGGTTTTCCAGTTCATCAAGAATAATGTTCTGTATAGCATTCTCGGTCTGCGCCGGTCCGGACCGCTCGCCGCTGATGACCTGCCGCTTACTAAAAATACCATCAGCCTCATTGAAAAAGAGAATAGGTATGTTTTCCTCATTCTTCTGCGCTAACTTCACAAGCCCCCGGTAGCGGTCAAAGATTTCTTTTATACGCTTCTCACTATCGCCGAACCACTTGCTTTTTGTTTCTGATAAATCAACCTTCATAATGTCCCTTTCGGTAAGCCGGGCAATCTGTAATACCTGTTCCGTTTTTCCAGTCCCACTTTCCCCAGAAAATATACAGGCAAAACCAAGCCGCATATTATTTGCTTCAAGACGGCTACGGACATTTTGAAACTGGTCTTTATCAAGCAGCCTCTGGAGCTTGAAGATTTTGTCCCTTTCGGTCTCATTATAGATGAGTTCCTTGGGCTTAATGTCCTTATACGAAATCAGTCCTTTATGATTCTTCCCTATAAGATTTATAGTTGAAATCTCCCCAAGTAAATCATCTTTTGTCTTCTGTGTGAGAACGAAGGTCTGATTATTACCGAAGCCCTGATAGTTTTCGCTTTCAATGAGACCTAATTCTTGGAGCTTGTTCTTTTCATTTACAAGTTGCCGCCATATCCGCACGCCACGGCTACGATTATCGAAAATGCTGGAAACATTCTGGCAGGATATTCTCTGGTCGTCGTCTATGGCCTGATTACAGATTATGAGCAGAAGCATCCAGTCATCATCAGCAAGCCCCAATTCCTTTATCTTTTTGACAAAATCAAGGTGATGGTTGTCGGCTACCAGTTGGGTAATTTCATACTTCAATGTGTCAAAAGTAATACTTTCAGCAATCCGCTGCTCGAAAAGGTCGTCCAGCGTCCCGAAAAAATCTTCAAAAGTTAAGTCTTTATGTGAAGGAATAGACCATTCTTCATTATGGTTTAATACCTCAATCACATTTTTTGGCACCCTATAAGTTGAAATACCGCTCTCACCTCTGGATGCAAAAGGTGTGGATCTCCCCGGATACCCCTGATATTTGCGGATAAGCCTTTGTTCCACAAGTGAATCAAAGTCATTTTGATACTGGATAATTAGAAGCGAGGGTGTCTTGATGCTCTTTGCTATGTCCGTAATAGAAACGGACGATTCATTTTGAATATTTAATATGATGGAAAACAACACGGCCTGAACCGGGGATATGTGGAGTTTCTCGACCAAGAGCCTGACATCGGCGGAATCTGTTTTAAGGTTTTCAAGCCCCTTGTCCTGCCGTAAAACTTCATAAATAGCGAGGACATTGGATAGAAGGTTCGGCTCCTTTTTAGCGTTAATTCCGATGATTGGTTGTTCCATCATAAGCACTATGTAAGCATTCCCTCAATGATTTTTGACATAATTCTCCGCTTTTTTGGAAAACTTCAAGGCTTCCAGACAAAAATCCTTATCCAGCCACAAAGCATCATCAATAAAGGGGAGCGATTCACTCGAATACTGGATAGCGAGGAGGCAGGTTTCCTTGTATTTTTCAGGTGAAAGGTGTTCTTTATTCACGAACCGGAGTGATTGGTAGTTTTGAATATGTTTTATTTCAGGAAAATCGCCGATTATCCGTTCAATAACGGCAAGGTGTCGCTTCTGGTAAAAAGCCGTAAAACAGATTTTTCCATAGTCTTCCTTGGAAAATAATTTAGGATTTACCCATTGTAAAGTGGAAGGATGCTTTACAGCCATAAGGCAAAGTTCAAATGTCTGGTCGTGGATTAGTTGCAGCGCATCGTTGTTTTTGCTAACGGCTATATTGTAAATCACTCTCAATTTCTTCTGGTCATTTTGAAAATGCTCCTTTTTAACATAATAAAGAGCAATGCTGTTTTGTTTTACCGCCTGACGGCAGAGTTGCTGGTAGAATTCAGCGCCAATAATGGATACATCAACCCACTGAATGGCTAAACCATTCTGGTCAATGGCTGCGGAACACAGGTTAAAATACTGGTCTGCGGTAAAGCGTTCCGGCGTTACCATCTCCAATTTCTTACCATCAATTTTGAGTATTTCCAGATGGATTTCGTATAAGTTATCCTGTGAGAAATCCCCTGTTTTTACACAAGTAATGAAAGTGGCGCTTTCTTCAAAAAATTGTTTAAGGTTGTTTTTGGTTGTCATGCTTCACTATGTAAGCATAAATTAAGGATTTTAGATTATGGAGGTATAAAAAGTCAGCAGACTAAAACAAGTCTGCTAAAATTGGTAAAATTGTCGATTTTTTTATTGTAAGTCCTTGTATAGTTCGTCATTACAAAGAATCTCATCCCTTGGAGTTGTTAGGAAAAACTCATCAGATGGTGAAAGATAATAAGCGTTAGCCGAATGAAGATTTTGGTCTTCTAAAATGTCATAAATAATCTTGGTGAATACCACTTTATCTCTTGTAAGCTCTGCCAATGCAAGAGCATTAAGGAAGAGGATTTTTCTTGAATCTACACTACCAATACCAGCAGCAGCGTTATTTGCTTCATTGGAAATGTATTTACTACAAGCCCTAATAATTTTTGAAGCTAATGGATTGATCGCCTCATTGAACACTTTGTTATATGTTTTGTTTGTCATACAAAATTAGTTAAAATGAATTATCTTTACACATTCTTCCAAAATCCAAAGATTATGCTTACATATGACACAAAAGACCGCAGAAAAGGAGCCGTTTGAACTTGTCCGAGTATAATTTTTTTCAAATTGATGAAATCTACCAAGTTGGTTGCCTTTTAGCCAAGGGGCAGAAAGCACAGTTCTATAACGAAACAACCGCCTATTTTTTCGGGATAAAAGGTGGATTTATTATCAGCCGGGATGGTGATAAATACCTTATCGAAAATAAGGAATATTCAGAATAATGGATGAATATAAAGGATACACTATAAGACATCCCAGCGACATTGTTGCCTTGACGAAACGATACTCTACTAAAAGACAGGAACATTTTTTAGTAATAACGCTGAACGGACTACATAGCACTATAAAAAAACATGTTGCTACTATCGGACTTGCTAATAAGACCATCGTGCATCCACGGGAGATATTCTGGTGGGCGATAAAAGATAACGCTTCGGCAGTCGTATTAGTCCATAACCACCCTTCCGGCTGTATTAAACCAAGTCCAGAAGATAATGAGGCAACGGAACAACTTTGTAAGGCTGCGAAAATATTGGGTATCCGTGTTCTCGACCATGTAATTATCACGAAAGAAGATTATTATTCCTATCGACAGCATGAGTTAATTTCTGATGATGGAGAGTTTTGCTTATGAGGCATAAACGAAAATACATCTGGGCTTACTTGGACGGTCAGAAATTGGTGGAGGTCATTCAGGCTGCCCTTGATAATCATAAATCCGTTGATGAGGTAAAGAGGATACTCATCAAAGAAAATCCCGGCCACGAAATTACCTTTAAGATTGTGTAAAAATGACTACACAACAGAAAGAAGTCTCTTATTCTGAAAATAACTTAACTATGATGCTTCTCTAAAAACACTTTCTATAAAGGTATTACTAAAAGTGTTCATTTTCATATAAGATAAAGAAAGAGAAGGAAGGTTTTTACTTATCCATCCTAATGAGACCTTAATATCAAACATTTCCATCATTTTCTTTTGAAGGTATCTATATGACCCCATAATTTCAAGATCTTCAATCAATTCCCGTAATTTATCAATTTTGTAATCCCTATTCCTTTTTCTCACCTCTAACGCCTTCTCATGCCATTTTTCTATATCCTCAATGGTAGGGGCGTGGTCCGGTTTTTTACCTTCCTCATAATGCTCAATCGCCCACGGATACAAGGACCTGACTTGATTGATAATCACCCCTTCTTGTTCTGGTTCCTTATTACAGATTTTTCCTATGGCGGGATTCACTTTCAGCATATATTCTATTGTATCTTCCAAGGAAACTTTTGCGCCATTACCCCAAACAAAACGATTGACCTTATCCATAATGTGAAAATGTCTTGAATCTTCGCCATTCAACATTTCCACTTTCAAAGTGTTCATTTTCATATAAGATAAGGAAGAGGAAGGAGAGGCTGATTTCTGGCTTTCCTCAAAACTGTTCATTTTCATATAAGATAGAGAAGAAGAAGAAAGTGGTTTAACATATTGAGAATACAACTCACTAAAATTAAAGGTTAATCCAGTCCATTCTGCATCAAAATAATAAGGATTTTTACATTGCCATCCTGTGTATCTTTGGTCTCCTTTACAGAGTCTATTCACCTCGTGGGTTAAATCAATGTAGCTTTCCCTATCAAAACAAGGCGACTTTAAGACTAATCCGGCTTGCCAATGTCCTGACGATGGGTTTTGGAACTTGTAAGAAACCGGAATGAGTATTGTATCTTCTGAATGGTCAATGTCTATGATTATGACATCCCTTCTATTGTGATTTATCCCCGCTGCACATTGGGGCCATTCTTTGGTATTTTTCCAGCAGTCCAAAATGGTGTCATAAAGGTCAGTCCATCTACCATTTATACATTTTCTGGTTGTAAGGAACTTACAATTTGTTTTAGGTAATCCGTAGTTTGTTGTTGTGTTATACAAGAATTGTTTTTGTTTGCTAATTTTTGGTCAGCTTTTGTAATAAATTGTCCATACATATCTCCTTCCAAGAGTAATCTTGCGTGTCCAATCTTTAAGGTCGTTGGATTTTCATTTTTCTATTTCATATTTCTCGACCAGTTGATATGGTGCATGACTCCCATACTTTACAACCATTATTTAATTAGTAGTATGTCCATAAAAAGACATTTATAGTTTTAATCCAACTCATATTCATCTGATGATAAATATTCACTTAAAATTATCTCTTTCTTTCCTTTGTTATATTCCCTTTCAAGCAGCTCAACTTCATTTTCTGTCAATTTCACTATGGTAAGTTCTTTATACATTTCGGGGTTTTCAGCCTCTAATACTTTGTCATTGATATAAAAATCGGATATTTTTCTTTTCCACTCTACATATTGCGATATACAACCTTCAATATTTTTACTTTCATATTCATCCGGCTTGCTTGGAACTTTTTTAACATAATAGTCTAATGTCTTTTTTTTCATTTTCAATTAGTGATGTTTTTGTAAAGACACCAAAGTTATTTAATCCAACTCATAATCATCCGATAATAGTTTATCGTTAAAGGATTCGGCGAGTTCATCATAGAAAGTTTTTGTTATGCTATTTATTTCTTTATCATTTAATTCTTCATTTACAAGTTTATCATACAGATCCGGGTATTCCTCCTTCAATCTCATGTCTCCTATGAAGTGGTCCGATATTGATTTTCTGAATATTTTATAGTCCGCAATCGCTTCTTCAAGAGAAAAATAAGTCAAGTCCTTATGAAGTTTTGGGATTTGATTTATGTAGTAGCGCCTTGACCTTTTCTTTTTCATAGATAATTAGTCGTCAAACAGCCGCCATAAGCCGATGATAAGTTTTAATCCAACTCATAATCGTCTGTATCCAGTTCTTCAATAAACCTTATACGAGATTTATTACGAAAACATCGTTTTACATTATCAATTTCTAATTTGGTGACTTCTCTCGTTAGCCTTTCCCAATATGCCGGATGTTTTTCTTTAAAATCTGTATCTGACAAATAGTAGTTTCTTATGGTCTCTTTCCAGTCCTTGTAGTCCTGTATCATACCTTCAAGAGTATCAGCATCAGATTCTCTCTTTGTATTTGGAACTTTATCCCTATAATAAACAATGTTTTTTATTATCATGTTGTAATTAGTATTTCTGGGGAGCTGTGTATTGGCTGATGGCAAAATTGCGGGGGACTAATTAACCCCCCGCTTCGAGGTCAGTTATATGGTTCAGCGTGAGCGTGTAGTCTGCTGGTCGCTTGCCCCATGCTCCATCAACCAAGGAACGATAACACTTTCAAGAAAAAAGCACTTGTCATAATTTCCACCAGACCTATCATCAGCCCAAATATAATCGCCAATGTAGGACACCGACATATTATTTTCGTCAAGCGTTTTAATATGATACACGCTCCCGCCACAACCACCAATGATAAAATGTTCGCCGGATAAGTTAATGTCGTTTGTTTTCGATACACTACCAACAAAATTATATCCAGCATCAATAATACAACTACCTACATCAGCCACATCATAGATAAATGATGTTATGTTATTCAGTCTGCTCATAGTCAAACCTCCTTGCTATGTTCAGCGACCGAAGCGTCAAGTAAGATGAACGATTCAATGTCATAAGATTTATTTGATTCCCATGTTAAATCATAATCTTTTCCGTCATCGCCCCTTGCAGGACTCCAAAACTTTTCGCTTCCTTTGATGTCTTCTGGGCCGGAAAGTGATGTCAGTTTAACGCCATTGACGGTAAAATAGACCGCCTCGTCATTTAACTCATTCCAAGTGTATTCAATGTGTTCCATGTTGCCTCCTTTAAGTTTAGCGGTATCCAGATGAGGATACCACCAATAACAGATTTAAGTGTCGTTCTTTTCCTCGGTTGAAAAGCCATATTTCCAGAAATGTTTAGGGTCTTTCTTGAAGAGTGCATCCTCTATGGTTTCCTCGTGGCAATAAAGGTCAAGATTTATCATCAGGTGCCTTTCAGGGATTTCAAGGCTGATGATTTCTTGACGGCTGATGTAGCCCCATTCAGAGTTGTGGAGGTCATTGTTGAGGATGGCGTAGCCGAAGAAGATGTCCTCCTCCTTGGAGTATTCGGCGATATACCAATCACAGCCACCGACAAAATAATGAAGGCTCAACGGGTGCCTTGCCTGTCCATCGGTATCATAAAGATTAGGGATCTTCGATACAAGGTCATTCATCCTTTTGACTTCGTTCTCGATGGCATCCGGTGTTTCCATCATCACCTTGTATTGCGACTTTGGAAGAAACCGGATCAGGTCATCGGAAGGTAAAACAATGTCGCTCATTTCGCCACCTTAAAATCGGGCCGGAACTCTACATGCTCGGCGATTATGATGATTTTGGACTGCTCCTTACCCTTGGCATCCGCCCATTTCTTCTGTTGAAGCCGTCCAACCACCCGGACACCCCGGCCTTCTTGTCCCAGCCTATGGCAACTTTCCGCCAGCTTTCCATAGACTTCCACATCGAAGATGCTGACTTCCTTCTCAATCTTGGACTTCACCCGGTAGAACTGATTTGACGCAATGGAAAAAGTGCAAAACGGCTTACCATTTGTGTCCTGGAAGGCAGGCTTTTCGACCAACACACCTTCCGCTATCACGGAATTAAGATTATTCATAAACACCTCTGGTGCTTATGTAAGCATAAAGATTTCATTTTCCTAAAAAGATAAACTTAAATAGGAGGTATCGTTTTGGAATGATTATTTAATTTGACAACCACGGCTTTCTGCGATTTTAAGGTTTTCCGCTGATATGTCAGCACCTATTCCAACACGGCCTAATTTGGATGCCGCTAACAGGAAGGTTCCGATTCCAACGATTGCATATTCTAAAATCAATAGTAAAAATATCTGAACTGTCTATACTGAAGTTGCTTAACACCCTCTTATTTTATTCTTTATGCTTTTTTTTATACATAGGAGTATGTCCAAAATGGTGTTTTTCATAAAACAAATTATATTCCTCCAACCATTTTTTAACTTGTTTTGGTTTGTTTGTTAATTTTCCTTCTTCTATAAAAGATTCTGATAAAAAGAAAGACAAATATTCAGTGCCAAGAATCCTTTGAATTGTTTCTTCATTTTTACTCATTTTTTTTACCTTAATTTCAGACGCCGTAACTGCCTTTTTGCCCTTGAAAAAATTGTAGGTTTTTTTTAGTTCTTCTTGGTCCTTAAAAATCTTATTTACTGGTGTAATACTGCCAAAAAGGAAATAAGTTTCTTTTACTGTGTTATCATCATCACCAATAACTGCAATACCCTTAAAAGGATATTTTTTATTATTTTTCCTGATGAATGATACCATCACATCATCTTTCACTAATTTAACCAATAGTGCATCTGGCTCGCCAGTTATTTCTGTTCCATCAACCGGGTTAATAAACAGACATCCCGGTTCATTTTGTATGGGTTCTGTTGGATTAGTTTCGTTGATTACAGGGATAGTCTCCATAGATATTTCCTTTTTATGAGTTTTTGCTTTTTCGGGAATAGTCAAAACTTTTGTTTTAACAAAATTGTCAAAGATTTTAAGTGCGGTCTCTTTCTCCAATGAGGCTAATGTTTCCATGTCTTTTGTAGAAGCATTAACTTCACCTTTAAGAATCTGGTTTTCTATCCCTTCTGTAATAGATAATCCTATGTTTTTAAGATTAGCAATGGCATCCCTTCTATCTTTATCTGCCCGTTCAACCGTCCTTGGCGAAACCCCATTTTCAGCGGCAACTTGTTCAGCAGCCTTTCCTTTTGGTGGAGCGCCATTTTGACGCTCCACCTCAATGTGCTGGTTTCCGTGAAAGGTCGGTTTCTGTTGAAGCAGTTGTTTTTTTATACTTAATAAATCATGTTGTTCATCTAACGATAAGTTTCTTCTGCCAAGTTGCTCATTGACGATAAAAAGGTAAGCATCATCTTCTGAAACAAACTCTGCAAACTGAATCGGAACTGATTTAAAGCCTAACATCTGGGCAATTTCAAATCTGTTATGGCCGTCAATAATAATGCATTCATAATTATTATTATCAATTGCTCTCATCCATACCTTGATAGGAGTAGCAATACCGCCAAAAACCTTGATATTATCTAAAAGTTCTTTCCGTTCAGAATCAGTCTGTTTCCGAAAGGCATTCTTAAATCTTTCAATGGTTTTTATACTGTTTATAGGAGCATTATAGACAGCATTGTCAATTTTATTGATGGTGGTATTTGTATTAGGTATTATGAGATCTTCATTGATAAACTCAATTGCCCCTATGGTTTTCGCTTTTTCCTTCAAAGTTATCATACAAAATCCTTTTGCTTTTCTCTGAATTGGATTAAACCAATAGCGATAGGTAAATTGTCAATAAAGCCCTTTATTTCTCTGGGATTCGATGGGATGCCGCCCCTTATGATGGTGGAAAGTCCCTTTGATTCAGCCATAGTCCGCTCATTCCTTTTCCAAGAGGTTCTAGAAATATATCACGCTAAAATGGGGTTAGGCAACCCTACGGCCTAAAACCAATGAGAAAAAGTAATACATAGAAATGTTTTTATACTCACACAAGAAGCGACAAAAGAGATACAAATACCTTAACCTATCTAATACAGAGGCTTGGAATGTTCTTGACAAAAGACATACAGAAGCCTTAAACTTTAAGCAATTCTATGTAAAGGGAGGCCAATACATAGTTTAATACATAGGGGGAATGCGATTTTGTAAGTCGTTATCCTATAACGAATTACATGGTTCGCAATCAATAGGTCACCGGTTCGAATCCGGTATTCTCCAATAGAAAGGCAACTTTCGGCTATGGGGGGCTTGTCAAGCCTGACATCATTTGCTATAGTGTCCAGATTACGGTTTAAATTATAAGTGAGGTTTCTAAAATGGCTGTACCCAGATCGAAAACGTCGAAAGCCCGGACCCGCCGCCGGCAATCAATCAATATGAAACTGACCGCCCCCACCCTGATTGAATGCAGCACCTGCGGTAACCGGGTCCTGCCTCACCGGGTGTGCCCCAAATGCGGGTTCTACCGGGGTAAGCAGGTAATCATTCCGGACGCAAAGGTTTAACGTGCAGTATTCCAGGTTCTGGAAAGCGCGTTACAACATGGTATAAGTAGCAATGTGGAGGAAGAGACAATTATGGATGAATTGTTTGAGAAGATGAAGAAGCTTATTGCGGATAAGCTGGAGATTGACGAGGGGAAGATAAGTTTGGACGCTTCTTTCCGTCAGGACCTGGGCGCCGATAGTCTGGACACCTATGAATTAGTCTATGCTATTGAGGAAGAGATGGGGATTTCCATCCCCGATGAGAAGGCCAACGAGTTTGAAACCGTTCGGGATGCTTACGAATTCATCAAAGAAAATCAAAAATAAGTTCCCGGAGGTCTCCCTTCCGGCACTTAGCCCAGAGCGAAAAAAGGAATTGGCGGCGTTTATCAGGACCGCCGGGTTCAGGTTCAGGCGCCTTGAGCTACTGAACCTTTCTTTCGTACACCGGTCGGTGGCCAACGAATCGGGGCTGCGGCACAACAATGAGCGGCTGGAATTCCTGGGGGACGCCATCCTGGGGGCCGTAAGCGCCGACCTGCTGTACCGGGGGCTGAGCGATAAATCGGAGGGGGAACTGGCCAAGATCAAGTCTGTGGTGGTTTCCGCAGATGTTCTTTCCGGCATTGCCCTGGAACTGCAAATCGACAAACTGCTGATCCTGGGCCGGGGGGAGGAGCTTTCCGGGGGCAGGGCCAAAAACGCCATTCTGGCGGACGCCCTGGAAGCCCTGATTGGCGCCCTCTACCTGGATTCGGGGTATAAAGCGGCCTATACCTTTGTAAGCCGCCGTATTGGCCCGGAAATTAGCCGGGTCCTGGATAACCGCCACCACCGGGATTACAAGTCCCTGCTGCAGGAACTGTCCCAGCATGTGTACCACCGGTACCCGGATTACCGTCTGGTAAAACAGAGCGGGCCGGAGCATGACCGGCTTTTCTGGATTGAGGTGATAGTGGACGGGAAGGTGTTCGGGCCGGGGATGGGGAAGAACAAGAAAACAGCGGAACAGGAAGCGGCGCGGATTGCCTATGAGACATTAATCCTTGAAGCGTAAGGCGGCCCCTTCAGTTCATTGCGGCTGCGTATATCTCCAGTTCAGTTTTTCCGCTATTTCCAGCATCTTCTCCCGGGTATTGAGTTCCGGGTCATCCAGCGCCGATTCCAGCAGTTCCTTGAGGATTATTCCTATACGCTTTCCCGGCGCGATTCCCATAGCTATCAGGTCCATGCCGGAAATTGCCAGGTCCTTAAGGGAGAGCGCCCTGTTCTGGGCAAGGATGCCGTCGATCCTGCTGACCAGGGGGGCGAGGAAGCCCGGTTCGCCTTCAATGCCTGCGGTGGCGTAGGCGTCGGCTTGACGCAGGGCGTAGATATCCTCTAGGTATTCTTCCCCCACCCGGATAATGAACCGGCGTACCGCAGCATCGGTCCAGTTTGCTTCGTAGTGGAACATGTGTTCAGCTATCAGATGGACCATCCGGTCAATCACCGCATTGGGGTACCGGAAACGGAGACCGATGTCCCGGGCCATTTTGGCCGAGACTTTTTCGTGCTGGTAGAAGGTCCATACGCCGGATTCGTCCAGTTTGCGGACCACCGGTTTACCGATGTCGTGGAAAAGCGCAGCCAGGCGTACCGATTGGGGGGCCTCCGTGCGGGCGGCGTAGTCGCAGGCAAGGAGGGAATGGTCCAGGACATCGAAACGGTGGAAGCCCTTTTGGTCAATGCCCCGGCAGGCCGCCAATTCCGGGAGGATAAGACCCAGGAGGCCGGATTTCTCCATGAGCAGCAACGCCAGGGATGGCCTGGGTGAGCCGATGGTTTTGTCCAGTTCGTCCCGGATCCGTTCGGGACTCACCTTGGCGGTGGTGGACAGTGCGCCGGGGATGGCGGCCAGGGTGGCGTCCTCCACGGTAAAGCCCAGTTGGGAGGCGAAGCGCAGGGCCCTCAAGGGACGGAGGCCGTCTTCCCGGAACCGTTCTTCGGGGTTGCCCACACAGCGGATGCGCCGGGCCCTGATATCCTCAAGTCCCTTGAAGGGGTCCACCCGTTCGCCGCCGGGAAGGGCCAGGGCGATGGCGTTCATGGTCAGGTCCCGGCGGGAAAGGTCTTCCTCAATTGTTGAGGCGTATTCGATATGGTCGGGGTGGCGGCCGTCGCTGTAGGAGGACTCGGACCGGAAGGTGGTTACCTCCAGGGAATAGCCCTTATACCGGACGGTGACGGTGCCGTGCTTGATGCCCGTGGGGATAACCCGACGGAACAGGGAGGTGACTTCCTCGGGCCGGGCATCGGTGGCCAGGTCCCAATCCTCAGCTTCCTTACCCAGGTGGAGATCCCGCACCGCGCCGCCAACAAGGAATACCTGCTTTCCCACCCCGTTGAATATGGCGGCGACCTCTTTCAGTATAGGATGAATGCCCACATTGCCCATAGAAGGCCACTATACTATAATAAATGAAGTCTGATAATGGGAGAAACAGTGCGGGGAATCGGGTTTACCGGCGGGGAAGGACCGGGAGCAGCATGGTGCGCCGCCCTGGCAGGGGAAGCGGACCTCATCGCCGCCGCCGATTCGGGGCTCATGGCTGCCGAGGCTGCGGGTTTGGCGCCTGACTGGATAGTGGGGGACATGGATTCCCTGGACGATCCCCGCCGCCTTGACCGGTATCCGCCGGACCGGGTTATCCGCTGCCCGCGGGACAAGGATGATACCGATACGGAACTGCTCCTTTCTCTGCTTTGGGAAAAGGGTTGTGACGAGGTGTGGCTGGCCGGTGGGGGGGGCGGCAGGACGGATCACCTTTTGGCGGTCCACGCCCTTTTCGAGCGGGAACGGAGTCCCGACCGGTGGATCACCGCCGGGGAGGATATACGCCATCTCCGGGCCGGGTGTACCCTGAACGCAGAGAATAGCCTGGTTTCGGTGTTTCCCCTGGGAACCGGGCCCTGGGAGGCGGAAAGCCGGGGGCTTAAGTGGCCGCTTGCGGGGCTCCCCTGGAAACGGGGCTTTTTTGGGGTGAGTAACGTAGTTTTGGAGGGCCGCGAGGACCTTCGGTCCTTTGAAATCCGCGCCATACAAGGGCGGTTTTTGGTGATTATGCCCTTTGGGAAGGAGTAATAAATATGAGTGATTTGATACCCGGCGGCGGGGACAATACCCCCACCAATGTACTGGCTAAACAGGGCGTAACCGCCATAGGCGGCATAGTGGGCGGTGCGGTGCTGATGATCATACGGGCCCTTCCTTCGTTCATAGGGCTTATTGCGGGGGTGATTGTCGGTGTGGTCGGGATAGGCGGGGTTATGTCCAAAGAAAGCGATGACCGGAAGCTCGGCATGTTGACGGCGGTGGCGGGGGGGCTTGCCGTCCTTTCCCGCATCCCGATTAAGCCGCTCGCCGCCCTGTCGGGAACCCTGCTGGGGATAAGCGCCCTGGGGCTGCTGGCCGTAGGGGTCTGGAACGGCATCAAATTCATCAAGGGCCTTAAGGGCAGATCCTAGTATTGACCTATTTTTTTGAAACCTACGGATGCCAGATGAACAGCGCCGAATCGGCGGCCCTGGTTTTGGCGCTGCGGGAGCGGGGCTGGACTGCGGCGGAAAATGGGGAAAGCGCCGACCTGGTGCTTCTCAACACCTGCGCCGTCCGGCAAACTGCGGAACAGCGGGTCATGGGGCGGCTGGCCCAGTACCAGGCCCTGAAAAAAAAGCGCCGCAGTGTGGAGCAAGGCTTCACGCTGATCGTAGCGGGCTGTATGGCGGAGCGCCTGGGGGAGGGCCTCAAGGAAACCTTTGATGCGGTGGATTATGTGATGGGTACCGCCGCCCGCTCAGTTTTTCCGGTAATCCTGGAAACCCTGGAGAAAGGTGGAACCAAAGGTTCCTTGCCCCTTACCGCACAGTTTTCCTTTTCCGCATCACACCTTGAAGAAGGGCAGTTTCACAGTTTTGTTCCCATCATGCACGGCTGCAACAATTACTGTTCCTACTGCATCGTGCCCTATGTCCGGGGCCGGGAACTATCCCGCAGCCCCGCTTCCATCATGGAGGAGATTCGGCTCCTGGGGGAACGGGGGGTCCGCGCAATCACCTTGCTGGGGCAGAATGTCAATTCCTACCGCTTTGAGGATGGGGAGCGGGGAATGACGGACTTTCCCGCGCTCCTGGAACTGGTTGCCCGGGAGACGGAAAAAACCCCCATACGCTGGGTCCGGTTCCTATCAAGCCACCCTAAGGACCTATCCTCCCCGGCTATCCGGGTCATGGCGGCGCATCGGGTTTTCTGTCGCCACCTCCACCTCTGCGTGCAGCACGGGTCCAATGCGGTGCTAGCCGCCATGAACCGCCGCTATACCCGGGAGCGGTACCTGGAACTGGTAGACGAAATCCGAGAGGCCATGCCGGGTATCTCCCTTTCCACGGACATCCTGGTGGGCTTTCCCGGGGAAACTGAGGCGGACCTGGAGCGTACCCTGGACCTGATGGAGCGGGTGAAGTTCCATTACGCCTATATGTACCACTACAACCCACGGGAAGGTACTGCCGCCTACGATTTGCCGGGGCGCATTGGGGAGGACGTCAAGCGGGAACGGCTGGCCAGGGTTATCGCCCTGCAAAAAAAACATACCCAGGAACTGCTGAAACAGCGCGTCGGGTCCCGGGAAACCATATTAATAGAGGGGATTTCGCGGAAAAATGCCGATGAATTAATAGGCCGTACTGAACGGGATGAAATGGTGGCGGTCCCTGGTTGCCTGGCGATTGGCCGCTTTGCCCAGGTAAGCCTTTCATCCCTCTGCGGCAATACCTTCCGCGCAAAGGAGTTAACCCTATGCCCTGGCGACTGATTGGACTGGCCCTTGTTTTGGTTGTGTTTCTCGCGTTTACCGGATTTAACCTGGGAAACCGTTGTGATATTTCCTTTGTCTTTTGGACGGTAAAGGATGTTCCCGTATTCCTGCCTATTTTTGCGTCCTTTGTGTTAGGGCTGCTCTGCGCCATCCCCTTCGCGGTTTCTCTAAGCCGGAAGCAGTCCGGGAAGAAATTGGGCAAGGAAGATCTCCCCCAGGAGGGAGGCCCGGAGGATTTGTCCGCCGGAGGTCCCTATGGCGTCGATTAATTCCCGGCTCCTGGTTCTCCCGGCCCTGATCCTGATTCTGGCGGGGACCCTGTCCGCCCAAAGCGGGGAGATTCCGGAAATCGGGAACATTGAGCGTACATTGGGGCTTAGTACCCTCTCCGCCGCCGAGCGCCGGGAAGCCTATATCAGGATGGCCGGTCTCTATATGCTTTCGGGGAACATCGACACTGCGGCCCGTGCATGGCGGGAGGCGGCCCTGGCGGACCCGGAAAACCGGGACGACCGGTGTTTCCTGGAAAGCGCCCTCTGCTACTTGACCCTGGGGGAATTTGACGCCGCCGCCGATGCCTTGAAGGGTATCCTTGCCGGGGGCAGGGATACGGCGGCCATTCGGGATGCCCACTACACCGCAGCCCTTATAGAGGCGTTTCGCGGAGGCGGCGCCGGGGCGCTCTACGCCCTGCTGGGGAAACCTGAATTTCAGGAGTACCGTCCGGCCATTTACTATACCTTCTGGCGGCTATTCGGTGACGGGGCCTATAAAGCACAGATACTGTCGGAATTCCCCAAAAGCCCCGAAGCCGGTATCGTCAAAAACGAAGAGGCCATAGCGGTAAGCAGTAATACTGCCGGCAACAATGCTGCCAGGGTATCCGCCCTTATCCGCCCCCTGTGGTTCTTCTACCCCGGCCGGGGCAACGTGACCATCGGCGCCTCCGTACGGTCCGCCTCACCCGTACCGGTAGCAGCCACAGCATCCACTTCAGCCGGGCCCGGGGTCTTGCAGACCGGCATTTTCAACCGGGAAGAAAACGCCCGGGCTATGGCGGCCCGGCTTGCGTCCCGGGGCTTTACGGCGGATGTCAGCCAAAAGCCGGTAAACGGCGTTACCCATTGGACGGTAACCGTCCCTGCGGGGGAGAATGCCAACCAGACCATGCTCAAGCTGAAAGACGCGGGGTTTGAGTCCTTTCCGGTGTTTTAAAAGCTGATTCCGCTCCTACGGAACGTCGTTCCTTACCTACGGAACGCCGTTCCTTCAAGAAGGAATGCCATCCCTTCAAGAAGGAACGCCATCCAATTCAAGAAGGAACGCCTCCACTTCAAGAAGGAACGTCTCTACTTCATGAAGAATCGCCATCCCTTCATGAAGGAACGCCATCCCTTCAAGAAGGAACGAGGTTCCTGCACCGGAAAACCAGGGACTTTTGCCGGGATTTGGGGAATGCCGCCCCTGGAATGTAAGGGTATTGACTATAGTATACCGGCGAACTAGATTAAAAAATAATTCCCCTGTCAGGAGTGTATAGCCGTGGAATTTGATAATTATAGCCGCGCCGAGGTATTGGAAAAGCTTTTTGCGCTTTGGAAACCCGGAAAACAAACCGAATTGGTACCCCTGGAAGAAAGTTTGAACCGGATTAGCGCGGAACCCCTGGTCTCCCGTTTTACCCTTCCCCTGGTGCGCTCCTCCGGGGGGGACGGCATCGCGGTACGAAGCGCCGATTTCGAGGCGGCTCTGCCGGGGCTGCCGGATACGGCCCATTGGAAGCCGGGGAAGGACTATGTCCGCGCCGATACGGGGGACGATTTTGATGACGCGTTCGATACGGTCATCATGATCGAAGAGGTGACCTTCAATGAAACAGGGGGGCTTTCCCTGACAAAGGGTATTACGGTTACGCCGGGGATGAACGTTAATGGCCGGGGAAGCGCCATCGAAGAAGGGGAACTCATTTTAGAGGCGGCGCTCCCCATCCGTTCCCCAGACCTGGGCGCCCTGGCCCGGGGGGGATTATGGGACGTACCGGTGGTTAAGAAACCGGTGGCCGCCTTTATTCCCACGGGAAATGAACTTATCCCCCTGCGGCGGGAACCGCAACGGGGACAGAACATTGATACGAACAGTATCATGGCGCGGCACATGCTTTTGGAAATGGGGGCGGAACCACTGATCCTCCCCATCATCAGGGATGATCCCGGACTGCTCAAGGCCGGCCTTTTGGCGGCCCTTAAAACCGCCGATGTGGTGATCATCAACGGGGGCTCCTCCAAGGGCGCCGACGATTACAATGCCCGGCTCCTGGCGGAATTGGGGGAATGCATCTGCCACGGGGTGCTGGCCGCCCCCGGCCGCCCCCTGTGCCTGGGGGTGGTTGATAACAAACCGGTGGTCAATCTTCCGGGTCCCATTATCGCCGCCTATTTCGGCATGGACTGGTGTATCCGGGCCATCCTGTGCCGCGCCCTGGGAATCCCCGTACCGGTCCGGCCCCGGGTGAAGGCGGTGCTGACCGGAAACACCGGCCGCACGCTTCCCGAAGGCTTTGAGTTTTTCTACCGGATGGAGGTAACAAAGACCGCTTCGGGTTACGACGCATGGCCTGTTCCCTTCGACCGGGTCCCGGGAAAACGCACCCAGGGTTTCCATTCCGGACAATGCGTCATGAAAGGCCCCCATTCCCCTTCCCCGGGAGATGAGATCGAAGTGGAGCTCTGTTACCCTTCTATTACAACGGCGCCAGGTGGCTAAGGAGCCGCCCCGCGTTTTCCGCACTCAGGTCGTAGTTGTAAAACTGCTTATAGTAACTTTGGGTTTCCAGAACCATATCGAGGTCCGGGAACAGCTCGGGGTAGAGTTTCTGTGCGAGGAACTGCATCAGGAGAACACCTTCGCTGGAATAATCCCAGTACATCACGCCGTCGGGGCAGAGGTGGACCTGGCCGTTCTTAACCGCCTTTAGCTGTGCCCAGGTGCGGCCCTTGAGCACCGCATCGGCGGATTCCATGCGGCCCATGAAGATGGCGTCCGGGTTCCAGGCAATGACCTGCTCCATGGTAACTTCGGTGTCCATCTCCTGCCGTGTCTCGTCGGCGATGTTCCGGCCGCCGGCCAGCTCCAGCCAGAAAGACACGTAGGAATACTGCGAAAACACCCCCAGACCATCCTCACCGTAGGCATAGATGGCGGTCTTGCGGCCCGCCTCCGGGATAGCGGCGGTGCGGCCCTTGACATAGGCTACCTTCTTATCGAGGTAGTCAAACCATGCGCGGGCCTTAGCCTGTGCCTCCGCTCCCAGCGCATCGGCGAACACCTGTACCTCACGCTTCTGATAGGTGATAAACTCCTCCACCGTGCGGGGGTTACCCGTGGCCTGCTGCACCACCACCACGGGGATGCCCGCATTCTCCATGCTTGCAAGGGGGGCCGCATAGTCCCAGAAGAAGACGCAGTCCGTCCCCAGGTCAATGAGGGCCTCCAGGTTAGGTTCAGCGGGGCTTCGGATGGCGGCTACCGTGGCGATGCCGGGGTTAGTGGCCTTTACCCAGGGCCGGTCAACCATGTAGAAGTGGGCCCCCGCGAGCCTTCCCGCCTGCCCCAGCATAAAGACCTTCTCGTAGGAAGGCCCGGCAATGGCGACTACCTTCGTTACCGGCTGGACAAGCGCAACCTGCCGTCCGGCCAGGTCGGTAATCCTCCCGGCGGCGGCTGTTGCCGCCCTATCCTTGCGGGGCGCGGCAAACAGGACGGCGCCGTTCAGCGTCAGGAGCAGGGCGAGACCCAGGGTCACCATTCGTTTCGTTCTTTTCATCATCGTTCTCCTATAAATACCTACTATTAATGAATCGCCGGAGCCACACAGGCCCGGCGATTAACATCCGGAATAAAGGTCATGCACAAATCGACCTGATATATCCCCCTAAGATTATCCTGGGTAATGATGTCGGCGGCGTCACCGCTATGGAGATGACCGGCGTGGTCCAGTATCCCCGTCCTGGCGTCCAGGAGGATGGCGTGGTCCGGGGTATGGGTGGTCAGGATAACCGCGATGCCCTCATCCTCCGCGAGGCGCACGATGGTCTTGAGCACCTTGAGCTGATTGCCGTAGTCCAGATGGTTCGTGGGCTCGTCCATCAGGATCAGATGGGGGCTCTGCACAAGCACCCGGGCAATCTGCGCCTGCTGACGCTCCCCCCCGGAGATATGCAGTATAGACTTATCCGCAAGGTAGCTAATCCGCATCTGTTCCATCACCCGGTCCACGGCCTCATACTCCGCCTTGCCCGGAACCTTGAGCAGCCCGATATAGGGCGCACGGCCCAGCACGAGGTAGTCCCGTACGGTAAAGTCGAGGCTCACCGTTTCGTTCTGGGTCACGACCCCCACCTTGAGGGCGTATTCCCCCGCTTCCATCCCGGCGGTATCGCGGCCGTCCAGGAGAATGACCCCCTGCTGCGGCCGCAGCATCCCCATCAAACAGGCGAGCAGCGTCGACTTCCCCGATCCGTTTGCCCCGAGGATCGTGTAGATCTCCCCGGCTTCCAGGGTAAAGCTCACGGCGGAAAAGACATCCTGCCCCTTTTCGTAGGCAAAGCTGATGTCCCGCACCTCAAGCAGCGCCGGCATCACCCTATCCTCGTCCGCTGCCGGAGCAGCAGCCAGATAAAGAGGGGTGTCCCGAGGAGCCCCGTGAGGATGCTCAGGGGTATCTCGGATCCGGAGATGTTACGCGCAAGGGTATCTATCACCACCATAAAGACCGCCCCCAAGAGGGCCGATGCGGGGATAAGGTACCGGTGGTCCTGCCCGACAAGGAGGCGCCCCAGATGGGGAATGATGAGGCCGACCCAGCCTATAGTCCCGGCGAGGCAGATAGCCAGGGAGGTCAGGGTTGTCGAACAGAGGATCATCCAACCGCGCATAGTCCTGACGTTGAGCCCAAGGGAGTGGGCCTCCGCATCCCCCAGAGCCAGGAGGTTGATCCGCCAGCGCAACAGTAACACCGCCGTCATGGCGATAAGGATGCCGGGGGCCATGATGCCAACATCAAGGAGCCGTACGGAGGCGAGGCTCCCCATGGTCCAGTAGACGATGGCCGCCAACTCGCTGTCCGGGTCGGCGAGGTACTTCATCACCCCCAGGAGGGCGTTCATAAAACCCGACACCACCACCCCCGCCAGCACCAGCATAAGGGAGCTGTTGTTTTTTAAAAGGCGGGGGATGGCGATGGCAAATACCACCGCCGCGAGCCCCCCCGCCAGGGCAAAGACCTGTATGGCCCAGGGGCCAAGGTGCAACAATATCGCCGCCGCCGCCCCCACGCAGGCCCCGGAAGCCACCCCCAGGATATCGGGGGACACCAGCGGGTTACGGAACATCCCCTGGTACACCGCCCCGGAAAGGGCCAGTGCGCTTCCCACCATAATAGCCGCGCACACCCGGGGAAAGCGGATATTGATAACCACATTTTCCATTTGGGCGGTCCAGGTCTGCTTCAGGGGCAATACCCGGCCCGCCACTATAGCGGCCACCCCCTTAACCGGCACGGAAAACCTGCCTATAGCCAGGGCGCAGACGGCGGTAAGCGGCAGCAGTATGAGGAGCCCGGTAATGATAAGTTCCCGGTTTTTGGTTGGTTTTGTCTTATTAGTATCAATTACGCCATTGGCTATAGCCATGAACCACTCTTTAATTTATCACTAGATTGTTATCGAATAATAATTGAAAGCAATTCCATGGTCAAGGGGCATTCTTTAATGGTTATATCCATTCTGTTATTTCTTTTTTTGATACTGCCCAATCTACAAATGAAACTTCTTTTGTTCGGCAGTAGCGGCAAAAAGGTATTGGCTTACATAAAAAATCAAGTATTGTACCAATATCTTTTGCTTTATAAATGTCGATGTAATCCTTCTCGCTTGTTTCAAGTGATTGGTCAAAACATCTGTTAAAATCAGCAATGTATGCACTTGTTTCACATTGGTAAAGTTTACCATCAACAAGTTGAATGCAGTTGTTTGCCAATTCGCATATTGTATAACTGTCTTCATTTGACTGTCCGCCATTTAAATCCAATGGTTGGCGCATCCACGCCCGTTTTTTTGCGTTGTTTCCCCTGAGCTCCAGGGAAATATGGTAAGCCTTGGTCTTACCTTTTATTTCTCCAAAGTTTATTTTTATAGGGTATAATGATACCGCTATATCAACTTTGTACTTCCGGCATTCCTGCCAAAAAGATTCCGGTTGTTTTGAAAGAAGTATTCCGTTCGTAACAATCAGTACAACACAATCAGGAAAGTATTTTCTCGCTACTGCAAAAAAATCAGTTAAATGCGGATGCAATAAAGGTTCGCCGCCAAGCAGGTGGAGATTCTCAATATGACCGCCAGTTAATTCCGCTATTCTTTTACAGTCACGTTCAAAAACAGCAATGTCAAGATATTTGTCTTTTGCAAGTGATGAAAAGTGCAAGCAACTTCTGCATCGTAAATTGCAATGCTCTGTAACGTGAACGTCAAAACGCAAAAGTTCTCTGCGTGCCAATCTATTTTTCGCGGACTTTCTTAATTTTATCAATCGATTATGCACTAGTAGTGCATTAGGAATAAATTGCCTAATAAAATCCTTGAACTGCCTGCCGGCAGAATACACAATTTTTTCTTTTGCCATTTGTTAAAACCTCCTCTCCCGCAGGTCAATGGCAGGATCGAGTTCCTTCGCTTTCGTGTAGTCCGCCAGGGCCGCAGTAAAATTACCCTTTTCGTAATACGCATTGCCGCGGAGGGCATACGCTTGGGCATCTTCACTTTCAAGATTGAGGAGCGCGGTGTAGTCCGCTATTGCCGCATCATAATTGCCCTGCTGGGCATACACATTACCCCGGTTGCCATACGCGCCGAAGAGCCCGGGGTCAAGACTAATGGCCGTGGTGTCATCGGTAAGAGCCCGGTCGTAATGCTCCCGGTGGGCATACACAAGGCTGCGACCCATATAGGCATCGGCGTCCTTGGGGTCAATGGCGATTGCCTGGTTAAAGTCGGCGAAGGCCAGGTCGTATTCTTCGTTTTGTAAATACGCAATACCCCGGCAGAAATGGGCATGCTTGGCATCGGGTTTAAGGCTCAGCGCCCGGGTATAGTCCGCTATGGCCTTGGGGTAATCGCCCTTTTTTTCATAGGCGTCGGCACGGCTGATAAAGGCGATACTCTGTTTAGGAAAAAAATCAATTGCACGGGTAAAATCCGCAATGGCCCGATCATAATTACCCCGCCGGTAATACGCGGCGCCGCGGTATACATAGCTGCTGCCATTACCGGGATGTTTTTTGATCCCCTTGGTATATTCCGCGATAAGCTCATCGGAGTGGTCACCGGCCAGAAATGCTTTCTGCCATCGTTCCTCGTCACTCTCCGGCTGACCCTCCTTGTGCGATACTATCCAGCCGTATTTATGATCCGGGTCGTCGCTCGGAATGACCAGCGTATCGTAATCGTGTATCACGTTTACGGCTTCTACCCCGGATTCCATCATCATAAGCAGTTCGGTCCGGGACCTTTTGACCGCCCCGTAATCGGGCTCAACCTTGAGCGCCGCATCGTAATCCGCCAAGGCCTTTTCGTATTCCCCGGTGCGCTTATAGAGATGCCCGCGATTCGCAAGGGCCATCTTACTGGTGGGCCAAATAGCAATCGCCGTGCTGCAATCCTTGATTGCCTGCTCAATATCACCCTTTTGGGCAAAGGCCACCGCACGGCCTATCCAGCTATCGCCCCTTCTGTTACCCCATCGGATGGCATAGGTGTAGTCCCCTATAGCCCGGTCATACTTTTGTATACGGCAAAACTCGTGCCCCCGCGCAATATAGTAGTCGGAAGTGTCGTCCTGCCCCAGCTTGATGCTGAGGGTATAGTCCGCAATGGCTTTCTCATGCTCCCTGTGAACGGAATATCCCCAGGCACGCAGGAAATAGGCGGTAGAATTTTGGTGATCAATGCGGCTTAGCTCGGTCATGTCGGCAATGAGCGCGTCAAAATCGCCTATCGTGCCATATGCAATAGCCCGATCCATATAGGCCTTGGCATCATTCGGGTCCGTATCGAGCGCCTTGGTGCATCGGGCGATGATCTCCTCCGGTGTTTCCGGACGCTCATACAACTTTTTTTCTTTTTGCCCGTACCCCATTATTTTTATAATTCTATTTCTGCCGCTTGACCCGGCCCCGCAAGTACCATAGCCGTTGAAAAGTGAACCTCATAAAGATTCATGTTTTCACCATTTTGCTCTATGTTTTCCTTGTACCAAGGCATTTTTGAGATAAAAATGTCTTTTACATCAACAATGCTTTTCTTGCTTTTTTTAACGGTGGCAAAATGAACCCGAACATGTGCCAATCCCCGTGTAGGAATAGTGGTAAATGCAACGTTTTTATTTTTTGCAAATTCCTTTCCTTTGGCATCTCCTTTATCGGAGGCAAAATACAATACCTTTTCGTTTGCCAAATAAACGAAATTCAAAATCCTTACATTGGGTATATCTTCTACAGAAGATGCCAATGCAATTTTGCTCTCTTTTCCCATGGTTTTTTCAAACACTTTTTTCCCGTCCATATCACACTCCTTAATGGTGAACTGTAAAATACACAATATCTTTTGTCAACCAGCAAAAAAACGCCCGGTCTATGGCTCGGACCAAAGGTCCAGAACCGGGCGCTCCACTTAGGTAAAATACACCGGGTACATTTCGCTCCAGGCGCCTTCCTCGTTCGTGTTGGTTACCCAGCGCGCCCAGAACCACATGCAGGACCCCCGCTGCTCTTCAGTGCAGGTGATGACCAGGGGGGTGCCCATTATGTACACTCATTGATACGAGAGATTGGAAGCGAACCTACGGTAGCCTTTCGGCGCTAAAAACTAGTTGCAAGCTCCTTATAGCTGGTTGCAAGCTCCTTATAACTAGTTGCGAGCTCCTTATAGCTGGTTGCGAGCTCCTTATAACTGGTTGCAAGCTCCTTATAGCTGGTTGCGAGCTCCTTATAGCTGGTTGCGAGCTCCTTATAACTGGTTGCAAGCTCCTTATAACTGGTTGCAAGCCCCTAAAAACATGTTTCTAGCTCTGGGGGGGTGAACTGCCGTTGGAAGGAAATAAGTGATGCCCGGAAGAAGACTCGAACTTCCATGCCGGTGAAGGCACTGGTACCTGAAACCAGCGTGTCTACCAATTCCACCATCCGGGCGTGTTCGGATACTATACACCAGACCGGCCAAAAAGGTCAACAGTTATTTTCCGGACTAAAGCAAAATGTATTACCGGCCCCTACAAGGGGTAATTATGACAATAGAGAGGATTTTATGGAACTGAACGAAGGTTATGGTCTGGAATTTATTGAGGCGCCGGTACTCGAACCCATTGCCAATGATGCCGGGATATATACTACCCTGATTCCCAGCCCCTGGGCCCTGCCCTTAGCCCAGCGGCCCCGGGAACGGCTTTTTGCCCTGGGACCGGGGGCATTATCGGATCAGGAGTTATTGATGATATTGCTCAATACCGGTATTAAGGGAAAAAATGTCAATGTCCTAGCGGCGGAACTGCTGAAACGGCTGGAAACCAGCAAGGGGATTCCCTCGGTCCAAGAACTTGCCCGGATAACGGGGTTAGGGAAGGCCAAGGCAAGCGTAATCGTGGCAATGCTGGAATATGGCCGGCGAAACTGGGGGATGACGGGAACCAAAATCAAGCACCCCACGGATGTTTTTGCTATTGTCCGCCACTATGCAAACCGGAAACAGGAACGGTTTATCTGCCTTTCCCTCAATAGCGCCCATGAGGTATTGGCGGTCAGGATAATTACCGTTGGCCTGGTGAACCGCACCTTAATACACCCCAGGGAGGTTTTTGCGGACCCCCTTTCGGACAGATGCACCGGAGTATGCGTGTGCCATAATCACCCCAGTGGGGAGCTTAAGCCTTCCGGGGAGGATAATGAGGTGACCCTGAGCCTTGAAAAAGCGGCGGCGGTCCTGGGGATTCGATTTTTAGACCACATCATCTTTTCGGAGACCGGGTATTATAGTTACCGTCAAGCCGGTAGGCTGACCTTGGCGAATTAAGGGCAATTAAGTATACTGGAATAATGAAGGTAACACGAACCGGGCTTTTGCGGATTACGGCGGGCTTGGGGTTTTTTCTTATCGCCTATACCATTTTCAGGCATTTTACCGGTATCCGGCTTAACGAGCAGTTTGAAAAGTACCTGCTGGATGGCATTGTTTTTGCCGCCCTGGGGATCTTCGTCTATAACCGGAAGCTTGCCTCAGATGAAAAGAAGGCCCGGGAAGCAAAGGCGCCTGGGGAAGGGAATACAGAATGAAAGGGCGGCATATATCATCCGGGCTTTTCGTCATAGGCACCGCATGGCTGCTGGTACTGAGCGGCTGTGTTTCCCTGGCTGAAATGGGGGGGCGGGTCCTGGACGGGTCCGCCTTTGCGGAGAAGACCCTGGCGAGATACCGGGAGGAGCCGAAACGGGGAACCCGTGTTGACCGGCTACTGCGGAAGAAGACCGGGGCGGAGTTTATCACCATCCGCCTTGATTCCATGCCGAACCTCCGGTTTAGGGGCTCCCTTCCCGACGGGGAGGGCAATTTCTACCTGACCGCCCTGGATTTTCTCAGCCCCAATATGAGCGGATGGAATGAGTTTACCCTGGAACTTTCCGGAAGCGGCAGTTTCATCAGTAACGATACGGGGACGAGCCTCCAACTAAGCGGTCCCGTGGAACCCCTGGATATCAGCACAGGGAAAATCCGCCGGGGTGGAGGGCGCATAACCGGAGGGGCGGCGCTTACGGCCCTGCATAACCGCCGGGAACGGGTCATGGCCATTGCCCAATGGATGCGCGAACAACCCGGCCTTCCCGTGTTTGCGGATCAGGCGGCCTTTGAGAAGTATTGGAAACCCCGCCTTTTTCCGGAAATAGTCCGGAAAAAGGACCGGCCATCAGGGTGGACCGCGGATGGGCCATGGGTTCTTGGGGAGGATGTTAGATGGCGCCGCGCGTATACCGAAGCGGTTTTCCCCCCGGAACTATGGCCGGTACGGAATTCCGGGACCCTGCTCCGGGATTGGGAGGAAGCCGCCGGGTGGATCTATTTAGAGTATGAATGGGATCATATATTGGAAGCGCTCTCCAAAAAGATTGAGCTTAGAAAGATAAAGTGAGGTGTTGACATGGACGGGGGAAACGCAAGTTTTTCATTATTAGAGCTTTTCAAAATGGGCGGGGTTTTTATGTGGCCCCTGCTGGTTTTTTCGGTAGCCACCATCGCCATTGCCCTGGAACGTGGGATTTACATTTTTTACCACAACCTCCAGTTGGAGGACCTTGAAAAAAAGACTGCGGAGTATATCCACGCCAAGGACATGGAGGGCGCCCGGCACTATCTTTCCGGTTTAACCAAACGCCGCATGGGGGCACGGATACTCCTTACGCTGGTCAATCGCTCGGGCCTTCCGGAGCACCGCATCGAAAAGGCGGTGGAAACCGAAGCCCTGACCTGTATCAATTCCCTGGAGAACGGCTTTAACTTCCTCATTGCTCTGGGTTCCCTCTCCCCCCTGACGGGCTTCCTGGGAACCGTTTCGGGGATGATCGGCGCATTCAAGTCCATTGCCGAGGCCACGGAAGTGAACGCACAAATCGTGGCCAACGGTATCTACGAAGCGCTGATCACCACCGTGTTCGGCCTTATCATCGCCATCATCGCCATGATCGCCCACTCCCTCTTTTCCCACGTGGTGGAGAAGTTTGCCGCGGATGTGGAGAAATCCTGCTCCGAGCTGATCACCGAACTGGTTATAGAAGGGCTATGAAACTCCACCGGCGGCAAAGAAGGGGCATTGCAGATTCCAGCGCCTCAAGCGATATAGCATTCCTCCTGATCATTTATTTTATTGTCATCGCCGGTTTTAACGTCAACAAGGGCTTCCTGATAAACCTCCCCGCCAGGGATTCTACCCGGCTCATCCTGAAGGACGACCTCTTACGTTTTGAACTTGACGGCGCAGGGGCCCTGCTGCACCAGGGTGCGCACATGGACAAAAGGTCGGCGGAACAGACAATACGCAGCGCCATTGCCGCACACCCCAACCTGGCGGTAATGCTGACCGTGGACGGCAATGCACCCTGGCAGGAGCTGGTGTCCTTTGTTGAGCTGGCCCAGAAACTGAAGGTGGATGCCTTCTCCTTTACCGTATCTAAGGACGGGGGTTCGCCATGAACTTGAGGAGGCGCAAACGCGATTTTATAGTCCCCATGAACTCCATGTCCGACGTAGCATTCCTGCTGCTCATTTTCATCATGCTGGTATCACTGATAAACTACCGCCGGGAAGTAAAGATCGATTACCCCGAAGCGGCCGCAGCCCTTAGAACCAGTGCGGAAAAAAACCTGGAAATCTGGGTGGACAAGGCCGGCGCCGTGTACCTGGACGGCCTTCCCAGCAACCTTAACGAAATCGAGATTGCCATTACGGATATTTACCGGGATGCTCCGGACACCCGGGTCCATATCATCGCCGACCGGGACACCCCCTTTGCGGAGGTGAACAAGGTTTTACAAACCCTCCAACTCCTCCAATACCGGGTAGTAAGTTTTGTAGTGAAAGATGCGTAACTCCATCCATGCCCCGGCAAATCTAAGGCGCCTCATTCTTTTCCTTGGGGTCGCCGGCATTCACCTAGTCTTCATCCTCTTCTTCGTCATCAAGGTTGACACCACCCTTATGGAGGCGGAGCCCCCCGCATTGGTGATGAAGCTTACGGATATACAGGAGGAAGAACCACGTCCCTTGCCCCCCCCTCCGCCGCCGCAGCAGATAGAAAGCATCGCGAACGCCGTTGAAGCTATCGCAGAAAACATGATCGAAACCGAGGAAGTACCGGATCAAACCGTCGTTTCCGGTATCATCGCCCCTCGGGGGGACTACGGACAGGAAGATTACCTGCCTATGCACCGGATCTCTGTCGCCCCGGGCTTCTCCGAAGCTGAAATAAAAGACCGGCTGGTGTATCCCCCCATCGCCCTGCGGGCCAAAATAGAGGGCATGGTCTACCTGGAACTCTTTGTGGACCACAATGGGCAGGTACGGCAGATAACGATACTGCGGGAAACCCCGGAAAACCGCGGCTTCGGCGAGGCGGCGATAAAGGCATTCCAGGGGTTGCGGGGTACTCCGGCCCAGGCAAACGGCGCCGCAGTGGCGGTGCGGTACCGCTACCCGGTGCGGTTTGCCATACGCAATTAAAACTAACGGATAAAGTTCGTCATGGTGCCGTTTTCCTGTTGAGCGGCAATCCCTGATGTCCCTTCCTTAGCAATAGCCTTGAGCAGCCAAGCCATATTCTTCCCCAGGGTACGCATGATTTGCATACCCTCCTCGTCCCGCCGCACTTCCTCGGGGGTAAAGCCGTGGGTGGTGTTCCAGTATTGGGAGGAGACCACGGGCATCCGGGAAATGGTAAAGTATTTGTTGAGCCGGTCAAAGGCGCTGTCCCCCCCGCCCCGGCGGCAGTTCACCACCGCAGCGCCGGGTTTAAAGGCGTAGAGCTGGGATTTTCCAAAAAACATCCGATCCAGGAAGGCGCAGAGCGCCCCGTTTGGCCCGGCGTAATAGACCGGCGAACCAATGACCACCCCATCAGCTTTGACAAGCTTTTCCACAGAGGCATTCACCCCGTCATCGTTGTAGACACACCGCTTGGTTTTGAAACAGCCCCCGCAGCCGGTACAACCCCGGATAGGCCCATCACCGATGTGGAAAAACTCCGTCTCAATACCGGCGGCTTCTATCTGCCCCGCCACCTCCGCCAGGATGGTATAGGTACAGCCCTTTTCGTGGGGGCTCCCGTTAATTAAAAGTACGCGCATAATTCCTCCTAAAAACTACTTGAATTTTACGGCGGTCCCGTATGCTATTACTTCCGCCGCATTTTGCATTACCGCCGATGAGGCATACCGGATATTTACAATACCATCCGCCCCCAGGGATTCCGCTTCTTCAACCATCCTTTTGGTTGCCAATGCCCTGGCTTCATTCATCATCTCATTATACGCTTTTAATTCTCCGCCAATCAATGACTTAAAAGCCTGGGTTATATCCCTGCCTAAGTTTTTTGATTGAATGGTACTCCCCTTTACCAGTTCAAGGGTTTCCAGTTCCTTTCCGGAAATGAAATCAGTATTGACTAAGATCATCCTCTTCACCGCTCCTTATTTCTTTGATTCGTTCAATTAATACAAAAACAAAAACTACCGTTACTATTACTGATACAATAATTGCGGTAACTTTAATGATATCAGGCAATGCAACATTTAACAAAACTATCACGCCGATTGTGTAATACAAGGCTATACCTATTGTTACCACAATTGGGGCAATGATTTTTTTGGCGTGATTATTCACTAAAGTGCCTTCACCATCGCCTCCGCCGCAGCCCGCCCATCCGCAATGGCCCGGACCACCAGGCTTGCGCCGTTCCGGGAATCCCCGGCGGCCCAGACCTTGGGGTTGGAGGTGTGGAAGCTGCCCTTGGTGCGGATGTTGCCCCGCTCGTCCAAAGCCAGGCCGAAGTCGGCCACGGCGCCGTTCTGGACCACGTGGGTAAAGCCCATGGCCAGTAACACTAAATCTGCGCCTATCTCAAAGTCTGAACCGGGAACCTCCGCCATCACCGGGCGGCCGTCTTTTTCTGTCCAGTCTACCCGGCAGGCCTGGATGGCTTCCAGTTCTCCGCCGCGCCCTACGAAAGCTTTGGTGTTGATGGACCAGAGCCGCTCACCCCCTTCCAGATGGGAGCTGGAGGTCTTGAGGACCTTGGGCCAGAGGGGCCAGGGTTCGGCGTCGGAGCGGTGTTCCGGGGGCTTTGGCAGTACTTCAATCTGGGTAACCCGCATGGCTCCCTGCCGGTTGGCGGTGCCCACGCAGTCGGAGCCGGTATCGCCGCCGCCGATGACCACCACCCGTTTCCCGTAGGCGGTGATTGGTTCAATGCCGGTATTCTCGCCGCCCAGGATGCGGTTCTGGAGGGACAGAAAATCCAGGGCCTGGACTATGCCGGCATTTTCACGGCCCGGAAGATTCACGTCACGGGGTTCCCGTGCGCCTATGGTTAGTAATACTAAGTCAAAGGATGATTCCAGTTCCTTGGCGGAGATAATGGTACCCTCCCCATTGCCCCCGTCCGCGCCCTTTGCGCCGAAGCCGTAGCGGGCGGATCCGATCCGTGCGCCGGTTTTGAACACGACACCCTCGGTCTCCATTATCTTGATGCGCCGGTCAATAAAACTTTTATCCAGCTTGAAGTCGGGGATGCCGTAGCGGAGATAACCCCCCAGTTTAAGGGCCGCCTCATACACCGTAACGCTGAAGCCGGCGCGGTTGAGGTAGTAGGCGGCGGCAAGTCCCGCAGGACCGGCGCCGACCACGGCAACCTTCTTACCGTTCCGGGTCCGGGGCGGGCGGGGGACTACCAGACCCAGTTCGTAGGCTTTTTCGATGATGGCCAGTTCGTTCTGCCTGATGGTTATCGGTTCGTCGTTGGAGCCAAGGACGCAGGAGGCTTCGCAGAGGGCGGGGCATACCCGGCCGGTGAATTCCGGGAAGGGGTTCATGTATTCCAAGACTGCCCACGCGCCGGCCCAGTCGCCCCGGTAGAGGCGGTCCTGCCATTCGGGCATCACATTGGCAATGGGGCAGGACCAGTGGCAAAAGGGGACCCCGCAGTCCATACACCGGGCGGCCTGCAGACGGCGTTCGTCATCGGACAGCAGTATTTCTACTTCGCTGTAGTCGTTTATCCGTTCTTCCACCGGCCGGTAGCCGGACACCTTTCGCTTTATCTTTAAAAATCCCTTTGGATCACCCATAACTCGCTTCTCCTATACCCGCGCCGCAATATCTTCCCGTTCCCGGATATCGTAGAGCTTCCGGTCCAGTTCCGCCAGCTTCATTTTCTGGAGGGCCATCTTATATTCCACCGGCAGCACCTTTACAAACTTCGGCTTGTACTCAGTCCAGTTGTCAAAAATGGTTTTCGCGTATGCGGAACCGGTCCAGTAGATATGCTGTTCAATCTGCCGCTTAACAAAATGCTCATCCTCCTCGTTATCCAGGCCGGAAAGTTCCACCATGCCCTTATTGAGGAAGTATTCGAAGTCACCCTTCCTGTCCAGCACATAGGCGATGCCCCCGGACATACCGGCGGCAAAGTTCCTGCCCACGGTTCCCAGGACAATAAGATAGCCCCCGGTCATGTACTCCGCCGCGTGATCCCCCGCGCCCTCGACAACCGCCGTGGCCCCGGAGTTCCGCACACCAAAACGTTCACCGGCAACCCCGGCTGCGTACAGTTCCCCGGAGGTTGCGCCGTAGAGCAGGGTGTTCCCCACAATGATGTTCTCATTTGTCGCAAAGGACGAACCGGCGGGGGGGGCCACCACAATGCGGCCGCCGGAGAGCCCCTTGCCCAGGTAGTCGTTGGCGTCCCCGGCCAGGCGGAAGGTGATCCCCTTGGCGAGGAATGCGCCGAAGCTCTGGCCCGCAGAACCGGTGAAGTCAATGGTGATAAAGTTTTCCGGTAAGCCCTGGCCGCCGAAGCGTTTGGACACCTCGTAGGAAAGCATGGTCCCCACGGACCGGTCGGTGTTGCGTACCGGGAGTGTTAGGGCGGTAGGTATTTTCCCGTCCAGGGCGGCGGCGCATTTTTCGATAAGCTGCCGGTCCAGGACCGCCGTAATCTTGTGGACCTGATCCTCCACGCAGAAACGCGCCTGACCGCCGGGAATATAGGCGGGGCCCTCGGCTTTATAGAGCAGATCCGAAAGGCTTACCCCGGCGGATTTCGCTTTACCGCTTTCCCGTTCCACCAGTAAATCTGAACGGCCCACCAGGTCATCAAATCTTTTGATACCCAATGAAGCCATGATTTCCCGAACCTCCTGGGCGAGAAACCGGAAGAAGGTGACCAGGTATTCGCTTTTGCCGGTAAAGCGCCGCCGCAGTTCCGGGTCCTGGGTGGCTACCCCCATGGGGCAGGTATTCTCGTGGCACTTCCGCATCATCACGCAGCCCATGACAATCAGGGTGGAGGTGCCGAAGCCGAATTCCTCGGCCCCCAACATACCGGCAATCACGATGTCCCGGCCGGTCTTGAGCTGGCCGTCGGTCATCAGTTTTACCCTGCCCCGGAGGCCGTTCTTTACCAGGACCTGATTGGTTTCCGAAAGGCCCAATTCCCAAGGAAGCCCGGCGTGACGGATGCTGCTCTGGGGACTGGCCCCGGTACCGCCGTCATAGCCGGAGATGAGGATATTGTCCGCGTGGGCCTTGGCAACCCCGGCGGCAACGGTGCCTACCCCGGTTTCGGAGACCAGCTTGACGCTAATCCGGGCTTCCCGATTGGCGTTTTTCAGGTCGAAGATGAGTTCAGCCAAATCTTCTATAGAATAGATGTCGTGGTGGGGGGGCGGGCTGATCAGGGTGACACCGGGGGTGGAGTGACGGACCTTGCCGATCATGGCGTCCACCTTATGCCCCGGAAGCTGGCCGCCCTCGCCGGGCTTGGCGCCCTGGGCTATCTTTATTTGCAGTTCCTGGGCATTTGCCAGATACTCGCTGGTAACCCCAAACCGGGCGGAGGCGACTTGCTTGATGGCGCTCCGCAACCAGGTGCCGTCGTTCTTAACCGCAAACCGTTCCGGGCTTTCACCGCCCTCGCCGGAATTGGAGCGGCCGTGGATGGAGTTCATCGCCTTGGCTATGGTTTCGTGGGCTTCCCGGGAGATGGAGCCGAAGGACATGGCCCCGGTGGTGAAGCGCTTCATGATCTCCTCCACGGACTCCACTTCCTCCAGGGGGATCGCCTGAGCCGATGCGGCAAAGTCCAGGAGGCCCCGGATCACATGGGGGGATTGATTGAATGTATCAACCAGGGAGGAGAACTCCTTGAACTTTTTATAGTCCGCAGTACGGGTGGCCCATTGGAGGAGGTAAATGGTTTCGGGGTTCCATGCATGCCGTTCCCCGTATTTCCGCCAGCGATACTGGCCGTTTTCGGTAAGAAGGTAGTCCACACCGCGGGGCTCATCCCCGGTCTTATCCCGGAACTCCCGTGCCAGCCGGTGGTTGTCCAAAACTTCCGCTTCCAGTTCCGCAAAGCCCGCGCCGCCGATACGGCTGGGGGTACCCCGGAAACACTTGTCTATCACCGCGTCCCCTAGTCCTATGGCCTCGAAGATCTGCGCCCCCCGGTAGGAACGGAGGGTACTGGTGCCCATCTTGGACATAACCTTGAGCATGGCCTTGTTGAGGCCCTTGATGTAATGCGCCTTTGCCTCCGGGAAGCTGCCTGCGCGTTTCCCGTCGGGGCCTATGCAGATGGCGGCGATGACGGCCAGTGCGCCGTAGGGGACCACCAGGTCGGCCCCGTAACCGAAGAGCAGGGCGAAGTGCATGGGTTCCCGTGGTTCCGCAGACTCCAGGATGATCGACAGGTTCATCCGTAGGCCCTTTTCGATAAGGCCGTGGTGTACCGCGCCGGTTGCCGGCAGAGCCGGTATGGCACACCTACCGGTCCCGGACAAAACAGCCCGGTCGGAGAGGATCAGCAAAGTAATGCCCTCCTTCACCGCCGCAACCGCCGCCTCAATAAGGGTTTCCAGGGCGCCGGTAATGCCATCCTTCACTGCAAAGGTAGCGTCCAAAGTGCGGGACTTAAAATCACCGCCGATTTTCTTGAGGGCTTCCAGGTCCGCAGGGGTCATGATGGGATTGAGCACCTTGATCCGCCGGCAATGGGCCTCGGTTTCTTCCAGGAGGTTTTTCTGGGGGCCGACAAAACTGGTCAGGGTCATCACCAGATCTTCCCGGATGGAGTCTATGGGCGGGTTGGTCACCTGGGCAAAGACCTGCTTGAAATAGGCGTAGACCAACTGGCTCCGGTCGGAGAAAACCGCGATAGGGGTATCGGTTCCCATAGAGCCCGTAGGCTCCTGGCCGGTTTCCGCCATCGTAAGGAGCAGCTTTTCCCGGTCCTCCCGGGAATATCCGAAGGAGTTTTGCATATATAGAAGTGCGGCATCGGTGCTTAGCTGGGGGTCCGCGAAGGGTTCCGCCGTGCCGTCATCCGCCAATTCCTGCTTTAGGGTGATGAGCTGTTTGTCCACCCAGGCGGCGTAGGGTTTAGCCTGGCACACTTGGCGCTTCACCTCCTCGTCGGGGATGATCCGGCCTTCAACCATGTCCACCAGGAGGAGTTTCCCCGGACGGAGACGGCCCTTGTAGGACACTTCCTCGGGTTTAAAATCCTGCACCCCGGTTTCGGAGGCCATGACGATGAGGTCGTCCTTGGTGATGGTGTAGCGGGAGGGGCGGAGGCCGTTCCGGTCCAGGGTGCCCCCCACAAAGCGGCCGTCGCAGAATACCATAGAGGCAGGGCCGTCCCAGGGTTCCATGATACAGGCGTGGTATTCGTAAAAACGTTTCAAATCCTGGGGGATGGGGTTCTTGTCGTTCCAGGATTCGGGGATGAGCATCATCAGGGCATGGGGGAGGCTGCGGCCGGACATGACCAGCAGTTCCAGGGCATTGTCAAAGCTGGCGGAATCGCTCCGGCCCGGCTCTATCAGGGGGAGCAGGTCCTTGTCGTTCTCCTTGAGCAAAGCTTCCCGGGCGGCCATCCAGAAGCGGTTTCCCTTAACCGTGTTGATCTCGCCGTTGTGGGCAACCATGCGGAAGGGCTGGGCCAGGGGCCAGTCGGGGAAGGTATTGGTGGAAAACCGGGAGTGAACCAGGGCCACGGCGGTCTTGACCCCCTCGTCCTGGAGTTCGGGGTAGTACTCCTTAAGCTGGGAGGACATGAGCATACCCTTGTAGACGATGGTTTTTGAGGAAAGGGAGGGCATATAGCCCGTCAAGCCGGCGTCATCCCGTATGCGCTTCTCCAGCTTTTTTCTGAAAACATAGAGGGCAAATTCCAGGTTTGAAACCCCGCCCAAAAAGATCTGCCGTACAAAAGGCTCCGCAGCCCGGGCAATTGCGCCGATGGCAGCGCTGTTGGTGGGCACATCTCGCCAACCGAGGATTGGAAGCCCCAGTCCGGCGGCGGTTTCTTCCATGTACTTAACAATTATGCCGCGATTAGCCTCGGGAAGGAATACCAGCCCCGTACCGTAGGTTCCGGCGGCGGGGAGATTGGGGATAAACTGTTTATAGAAATCGTGGGGTATCTGCAAAAGCACCCCGGAACCGTCGCCGGTCTTATTGTCCGCGCTTTCCGCACCCCGGTGTTCCATCCGTTCCAGAACCTCAAGGCCCCGCTTCAAAATACTATGGGATATGCGGCCCTTAATATCCGCCACGAAGCCGATTCCGCAGGAATCATGCTCATCTTCTGCCCGATACAAACCATGCTCGCCCATGAAGGCTCCTTACAAAAAACGACTCCCCTAGTTATACGGAAAAATGGTTTTTTATGCAATAACGGCGGAAAAAAGCCGCCGCCGAAAGGAAGAAACGGCGGCGGCAAAAATATGGAGGAAATTCTATTCGATAAAGAAACAAAAGGGGGCGTGTAAAGGTTACAAAAAAAAGTTCTCTATACTATTATGGAAGGATATATGAAGCAAAAAGCGCCCTTCACCATTATATACGAGGACACCCATATCACGGCGGTGAACAAAGCCGCCGGTATCGGTGTAAGCGGGGACCGCTGGGACGATGCGCGGGAACGGCTGGACAAGCTCCTGGGCAGCTATTACCAGAGCCCCATCTTTATCGTTCACCGCCTGGACCGGGACACCTCGGGGCTTATCGTCTTTGCCCGGGACCAGGACACCCACCGGCATCTTTCAAAGGCCTTCGAGTCCCGGGAGGTGGAAAAGACCTACTGCGCCGTGGTGCACGGCCGGCCGGCCTGGGCGGAAACGGACTGCGACCTCGCCCTGGTCCCGGACGGGGACAAACTGCACCGGACCACCATCGACAAGCATCATGGTAAAAAATCCCTCACCCATTTCCGCCTCCTCTTAAGCGCCGGCAGCTATTCGGTGGTGGAAGCCCGCCCTGCCACCGGCCGCACCCACCAAATCCGGGTCCACCTTGCCTGCCTGGGCCACCCCGTGGTCTGCGACCCCCTCTACGGCGCCCGCAACAGCCCCAAACCGGTGTACCTCTCCGGTTTCAAGAAGGGCTGGCGGGGTGACCCCCTGGAGGAAAAGCCCCTGCTGGAACGGTTGGGGCTCCACGCCGGAAAGCTGACCCTGCCCTACCCGGAGGGAGGTCTCACCCTGGAAGCGCCCCTGGCACGGGATCTGGCGGCGCTGATCACGCAGATGAAGAAAGTTGGGGGGGCGTCGGATCATGGCGCTACTTTGCTTTAGGTTTTCTGCCTCTGGTCCCGGTTCCGGCGCTTTTTGCTGCCGACGCGGGAACTTCAACACGGTCAATCGCCGCTGCGGGGAAAACCGCCTGATGACCTGAGTGGTTAGCGTCAAACCAAACAGTGGTTACCAGCTTGGTGTCAATATTAACCGACTGCACCACCATCTTGGGACTATTGGAAAGCCCCGTTACCACAACCAAGTCTCCGATAAGCCGCTCTGTTGCACGTACACTCATTACAAACCCCTTATTTTAAGTCGAATTATCAAACTATCTTTGGTTATATCAGAAATTGATTTTCTTGACAATAGGAAATCACCCCATACGGGCGCCTTGAATCCGATGAGATACAAGTCAAATCCGATGAGATACAACTCGTAGGACATCGGATACAAGTTGTATCCGATGAGATACAAGTTAAATCCGATGGGATACAGGTTAAATCCGATGGGATACAGGTTAAATCCGATGGGATACAAGTTAAATCCGATGGGATACAAGTTGGATGCTATAGGATACAAGGGGGTCCGTCGTTGGAATTCCTCACTCCATCGGCGGGAAGTACCCCGTTGCATCCCTTCCGGAGCGCTCCATGAGGTAGACCTCGGCTTCCACCGGGAGATAGGCTCGGCCAAAGTCGGTGGGGAGGCCGGTGCGGTAGCTGAGGGTGTAGGAGCCTGACGGCTGGGAGCCCAGGCGGCTAAGAACCGCCGTGATGCCTTCGGGGCGGTAGAGGGGCAGGACTTGGCCGCCGGTCTGCTCAGAGAGGTAGCGGATCTCCTCGGCGGCGGGGTTGCCCCCCAGGATGACTGCGTAGAAGATGATGCCGTTATTGGCCAGGTAGGCCGCCAGTTCCGAAAGGCCGTACTGTTCAAAGGCCCGTTCACCCAGGTTTCCGGAGCTGATAAAGACCACCGCCCGTTTCTTGGCGCCCCGCAGGAGATCCGTGGCGGCCAGCCGGAGGCCCAGGTCAAAGCGCCAGAACGGGGTGTAGGTGGACGCGTTCCCCCGGGCGGCGGCGGTCAGGGCGGCAAGGGAAGGTTCGGCGCCTTCAATCCGTTCATGCAGAGGCTGTTCCCCCGCAGCGACGAGGGAAACGATACGGGAAGGCACGGCACGGATATCCCGGACAGCGATATTCATATCCTGCCGGAGGGAAAGAGCGGCGGGTGAACGGTCCATGAGGATACTTATGTCCGAAGCTTCGGAACGGTAGGCGGCGCCAAGGAAATTTTGCTCCCCCGCTACCCTGCCTTCCTCGGTTATCAGGAAATTCCGGTTGTCCAGCCCTACAATGGGCCGCCGCCGGCGGTCCTGGACCTGGAGTTCCACGGTGATCCGGGGAAAGTCATCGGTAATTACCCGTTCTATCTGGACAAAGAGCCCGGCGGCCATGTCATCCAGGGGGGTCATTACTGAAACCTCGTCCCCCTCAAAGTTCGCCGCCAGGATATTGCCGTTCCCATCCGCCCGTGCGCCGGTAATACGGACACGGGAATTCCCCAGAAGGCCCAATTCGCGGATAAACGCGGAATCCGGGTCGATGATCAGAAGCCGGTTGGCGTCGGCGGCAAGGATACGGCCATCGTTTAAGAGGGTGAGGCTTTCCGGGCCCCGGAGGCCCTCGGCAATGAGGATGCCCAGATAGTCCCCGTTGCGATCAAAGATGTAGATACACTTTGCCGCACTGTCCGCGGCATAGACCCTGCCGCCCCGGGCGACGATACCCGTGGGGGAAAGCAGCCCGGGGAAACCGGCGGAACGGGCGCCGAAGGAAAGGACAAAGGCCCCGTCGGGGTCGAATTTGGAGATACGCTTGTTACCGTAGTCCACCACGTAGAGATAGCCCTCATCATCGATGGTCAGATTTTGAGGACCCACGAACATTCCCTCACCCCGGCCCTTGGCCCCGATGTAGGACTGCCATTCCCCCTGGCTGCTGAGGATGCTTACCCGGCCCCCCCGGAATTCCGAGAGGTAGAGCCTGCCGTCCGGACCCCGGACCAGATCGTAGGGCCGGTCAAAGCCGTTCAGGGGGCCCCGTTGGCGCTGGCGGACGATGCCGTTTGCGTCTATCCGCACCAGTTCGTTACTGCCGTAGGCCACCACCCAGCTGGAGCCGTCCTCCAGGGGCAGCACCGCCGTGGGCTGCCGGTAGATACGAACGTCCCCGGAAAGGCCGGGGAAGGTCCCGGATGCCACATACCGGATATCGTCGTCAAGGAGGGAGAAGAGGCTGCGGCGGTTCCGTACGGTTTCGATGCGGCTGGAAAGGACCAGGGTTTCCCGGCTGGAAGGACCGTAGAGGCCGTTCTCCTTGAACGCATCCACCGCGGAACGCCACTGACGCAGGGCGGTATCTTCCATGCCGGACCGGTAATAAGACCGGCCCAGCCAGTCCAGGATCAACGGCTCATCAGGTCTGAAGGAGAGCGCCCGTTCAAAGGAAAGGATGGCCTCATTAAAGGCGCTCCGGTTATAGGCCTGCACCCCCAGCCGGAATTCTTCCCGGGCAGCCAGGGCATCCCGGTCGAATCCGCCGATACCTTCCTGGGTAAAGGCCAGCCCGGCTACGCCCAAAACCAAGGCGAGGACACCCGCCAGGGCTCTGGCACATACCGGCGGCCGTACCGGCTTTTTCACGGGCGTTCCCCAATGACCAGGCGCATATGGGCGCGGATATCCGAATTATGGGGGGCAAGATCAAAGGCCCGGCGGAGCCAAATCCGGGATTCATGGGTGTCGCCGGTTTTATAGTAGGCCCAGCCCAGGGAATCCAGGTAGGCCGCATTTTGCGGGGCCTTATCCACCGCTTTCCGGCAGAACCGCAGGCCCCGGGCGGGGTCCTCACCGGTATCCGCCAAGATATACCCCAGGCCGTTCATGGCGGTGGTATTATTATTATCCAGGTCCAGGGCCTTTTCGTAGTATTCCACCGCCTCCCGGTAACGCTTCTGGCACCAGGCGGCATAGCCCATGGTGGTATAGATCTGCACCGACTCGAACCCGCTTTGGGAAAGCCGGTTAAGCTCAAATTCCGCCAGCTTGGCCCGTTTGGTTATCACATACACATAGGCCAGGGTCAGCCGGCACTGGTAGATCCGCAGCGGTTCCTGGCTGCCGGTTACCACTTGTTCAAGGTAGTTAAGCGCATCGTCAAACCGCTGCAGCTTCATATAACAGAGCCCCAGGTAATAGGCCAGATCGGCATTCTCCTTTGCCGTGAATATCCCCGAATCAATCTTGAGAAACTCCTGCACCGCCGCTTCCCAGCGTTTCAGGCCGAAAAGCCGTATCCCCTCCTGCAGTTTGTCCTCAGCGTCCCGGTATCCTGCCATACTACCCCCTGCCCGGCCTTGGCGCGGTGGTACAATGATCCGGAGCGCCGGCGCACATATCCCGGCGTACCACGGGGTGGATAAACACCGGGCTTATGGATACCCGGTTCCGGGAAATCGCGTCCCCATCGGAACCCGGCTCTTCTTCGGTATTCACCAAGCCGCTTGAAACAATACAATAGCGGCTGCCATCGGGGGCGTCAAACCCCACAAGGGTATCCTCGTAACGGCGCCGGGAAGGAAAGGTGATTTCCGGAACCTCGGAAAAGTCCGGAGTGTTGGGGATATTTACATTGATAAAGGTATCTTCCTTCCATAGAGAAACCAACTCTTCAAGGTGATCCCGGAAAAAGGCCACCGCCTTATCCCAGTGAACAGTATCTTCCAAAAGAAGCCTGTTGATTCCTCCAATCACCAGGGAAAGGGCTATGGCGGGAATCCCGTGGATGGCGGCTTGACGGGCGGCGCCGGCGGTACCGGAATAAATCAGATCGGTCCCTAAATTGGCCCCGGCGTTGATCCCCGAAACCACCAGGTCGGGTTTTACCGGCAACACCCCAGAGGCGGCTAACACGGTACAGTCTGCGGGGGTACCGGAGCAGGTCCAGGTATTATTTCCCCAGAAGCGGAGACGGATGGCGTTACTGTTCAGGGTAACGGAATGGGACACCCCGGAACGTTCGCCGTCGGGGGCAAGCACAAAGATGGTATGGCCGGGGACCTTCCGCAGGGCTTCCGCAAGCAGGACTATCCCTTTGCTACTTATTCCATCATCGTTGGTCAGCAGTATGTTCATGCGCCCCTTGAAACCTCTATAACCCGTGCACCCGTCGCGGGGCGTATCTCATAGGTCGGGGGATGAAACCCGAAAATCCGCTCATAATCCTCCAGCCGGCGGAGGTATTCCCCCATAGCGGCCCCGGAGAGAATCGTATAGGTACAGCCGCCGAAGCCCTGGCCGGTCATCCGGGAACCAATGACCCCCTCAATCTCCTGGGCGCGCTTTACCAGCCAGTCTATTTCGGGGCAGGATACTTCGTAGAGATCCCGCAAGCTCTCATGGGAATGGAGGAGCACCTTGGAGAGAAGGGGGAAATCCTGGCGTTTCAGGGCATCTTCGGCCTCATAAACCCGGTGTATCTCCTGGACCACATGCATGGATCGCCGCCGTACCTCCTCACTCAGGTCCCCCATGGATTCCACCAGATCCGGCGCCGCGTAATCCCGGAAACTGGTCCCGGGCTTTTTCTGGGAAAGGAGTTCCAGCCCCTTTTTGATATCCTGCCGGCGCTGTTTCAGCTCATCCTCCACCACCATCTGCCGGGGCACCCGGGAATCCATCACCACGATTTTATATTTGGAAAGGGGGGATTTGATCCGCCGGACCACCATGCGCGCCTCGTCCACCAGGAGAAAGCTGTCTTTTTTGGCATGAAACGCGATGAGGTAATCCACGGGGCTGACGCTTTTATCAAAAAAGGCGGCTCCGGTGGCAAGCAACCGGTTAAGCAGTTCCTTATCGCTGATAGAAGCCTGAAAAAAGCCCTTGAGGGCCACCGCCGCCGCCACCTCAATGGCCGACGAAGCGGCCAGCCCAACCTGCTGGGGAACATCCCCCACCAGGGTAAAATTGAGCCCCTTAACGGGATACCCCAGCTCGGCGAAAACCTGGATTGCCACCTTGATATAGTTTGACCACCGGTCTTCCCGCTTATATTTCAGATTAACCAGGGTGGTCCGCTTCCGTTCCCCCAGGTCCGCCGCGAAAAACCGGAGAGAATTGTCCTTTCGCATGCTCACCGAGACCCGTATATGCCGGTCAATGGCGGAAGACAGGAACAATCCCGCCTTCGGTTCACCATGCTCCCCCAGGTAATGAATCCGGCCGGGCGCTTCGGCAATGACAAAAGGTTCGGGTCGGTCGGTGACTATCTCGTATTCCGCACGGTGGATCTGACCGATGTCCAACATATAGCAAAACCCCTCACTAGCCCTTATATTATAGAAAAAATCGGGTTTGTTCAATAAAATTGTGACAAAATTTTTAGTATATACGAAAAATCAGCCCTTAACGCGAAAACTCAGGCGCTGTACCGGGGAAGGACCAAACCGGAGGATCGCCTCCCGGTGGGCCTTTGTGGGGTAGCCCTTGTGTTTTTCATAGCCGTATTGGGGGTAAAGCGCGGCGTATCGCTCCATCTCCCGGTCCCGGGCGGTCTTGGCCAGGATGGAGGCGGCCATCACTTCCGGGATTTGGGCATCCGCCTTGACCAGGGCCGTGCAGGGGATGGGGATGCCGGGAACGTAGAGGCCATCCACAATGGCTTCCAGGGCCGTGGTGTCCAAAGCGGGGTAGGCGGCAAGCATGGCCTCAAAGGCCCGTTTCATGGCCAGGAGGCTGGCTTCCAGGATGTTGATGTCGTCGATTTCCTTGTGGGTGGCCCAACCAATACCCCAGGCCAGGGAACCCTCCATGATGGCCGTCCGGGCGGTTTCCCGCTTGTTTTTGCTCAGCGCCTTGGAATCTCCCAGGATGTTCCGGGGAAAGTCCGGGGACAGGACCACCGCAGCGGCGCAGACAGGACCGGCCAGGGGACCACGGCCGGCTTCATCAAGGCCGCAGATCATCGGCGGGCCTTGCGGGGGCCTTCAGCGCGTCCAAAACCGGCCGCAGTTCAGGATCGGCGGCGTAGTAATAGGTTTCCAGTTCCTCCGCACAGAGGCCCACCAGTTCGTGGCTCATATAATATATCCACCGGTCTTCATCTTTGATGGAAAGTTCGTGCTTGCGGCACCAGTAATCGGGCTGGATAGGCAACTGTTCACTCTTGTCATAAAAATACTTGTAGTCGTGGACTGCCACTTTGATATCCTGCCGGGGTATCCCCTTTTCCAGGATGATCCCGGTAAGGTGGTTGATGGTCTTGCCGGAATCAAAAATGTCATCCACCAGCAGCACCCGGTCCCCGATGCGCAGATGTTCCGGCGCGTAGGTCCAGCCCTCAACCTTCACCTGATCCGACTCCCGGACCCCGGTGTAGGACCGGGCCACCACCGCCGCATAATAGACCGGCCGGTCACCCTTGCGGATTATCTTGAAGTATTCGCTTATCAGGTTGCCCAGATAGGCGCCCCCCCGGAGGGATACGTAGATCACATCGGGGATGAAGCGGTCCTGCGCGATACGGTGGGCCAGTTTCAGGGCGTTATTGCGGACCACCTCGTAGGGGAGAAATTCCTTAATCATGGGACATTATAGCGTATTTGGAGGAGGGATTTCCAGCGGCGAGGGCTGCGAATAAGGTTGACATTGATTTCTATAAGGTTTATAGTATGACATCATAAGGTTTATGGGGGTAAAACCATGCCGGGGGTTCGTAAACGGGGAGAAGATGTTCGTGATTTTATTGTGAATAATGTCACCGGTAATCCCAAGGGGATTGTGACTTTTACGGCTCTCCATTTTGGTATATCACGGCCTGCGGTTCATAAACATATACAAAAACTTATCCAGGAAAACATCCTGGCTTACAGTAAACAACAATATTCTCTGAAATTTGAATTGTTTACCTATACATACAGAATTAACAAGGATTTATCCGAAGATGTTGTATGGGAAACCGATATAAAAAAGCATTTCCTAAATGTGCCTGAAAATGCAAAACGAATTTTGATATATGGGTTTATGGAAATCTTTAATAATGCGATAGAGCATTCACAGGGAAAAAATATATTTGTCGCAATAAAGCAAAACAAGATTTTTATGGAATTTTTGATAATTGATGATGGGATTGGTATTTTTGCAAACATCCAGGATAAATTTAATTTGGTAAACAAAGAAGATGCGTTGCTTGAACTGACCAAAGGTAAAAGAACTACTGAAAAATCACGGCATTCCGGACAGGGAATATTCTTTACCTCAAAAATGTTTGATTATTTTTTGATATATTCTGACAGGATACATTTCATTGCCGACGACAGTGAAAGTAAAATAGTGTTGGATATTCCAAAAAATATAAATATTAAAAACGGGACAGTGGTATCAATGCGATTGTTAAATTCAACAACCCGTACGCCTAAAGAGATATTTGATAAATTCTCCACACAGGACTTTGAATTTGACAGGACTATTGTTCCGGTCAAAATGGCAAAGGACGATGATTTAGTTTCCCGCTCACAGGCACGCAGAATACTGAATGGGCTTGAATTATTTACCGAAGTCATTCTTGATTTTAACTCCATTCAATATATTGGTCAGGCATTCGCTGATGAACTGTTCCGGGTGTTTCCATCAATGAACCCAAATACAACTATTATTGAAATAAATGCAAATGACGATGTTCAGGGGATGATAAACCGGGCACGGAATACACGGATTTAAAGGCTATTGCTTCATCCCTGTTATAGCAGGCCCTGCAATATCCCCAGCCCCTGTTCAATCTCCGCATCACTGATGATATAGGGCGGCAGGAACCGCAGCGTCTTAGGCCCGGCGCTGAGTATAAGGAGCCCCGGCGTACTCGCATCCGCCCTGGCGATAGCCTTTTCCAGCACCGGCCATGCGTCCTGGGTGATGTCCACGCCAATCATAAGCCCCCGGCCCCGGACCTCCTTCACCGCCGGATGGCGCCATGTGTCTATTTCAGCCCTTATCTTCCCGCCCTTCCGGGTGATTTCCGCCAGGAAACCAGGGGTGTTTACGGTTTCCAGAACCACGAGCCCCGCAGCGGCGGCCAGGGGGTTACCGCCAAAGGTACTGCCGTGATCGCTAACTCCAAACACATCCGCAGCCTTTTCCCCCGCCAGGACCGCGCCCACGGGAACGCCCCCCGAAAGCCCTTTGGCCAGGGTGACAATGTCGGGTTTGACACCGTAGGCTTCGCAGGCCAGGAAGGTTCCGGTGCGGCCCACCCCGCACTGGACCTCGTCAAACATGAGGAGGATGTCCCGTTCGGCGCACCGTTTTGCTGCGGCGGCGATGTACTCCGGGGTCTGGGGCACGATGCCGCTTTCACCCTGGATGGCCTCAATAAGCAGCCCCGCCACCGTATTGCTGTCCAGCGCCTTATCCAGGGCGTCTATGTCACCGCCTGGGATGTAGAGGAAGCCCTCGGTAAAGGGGCCGAAGTCCCGGTGAAACTTATCCTGCCCCGTAGCCGCCAGGGTGGTTATGGTCCGCCCGTGAAAACTGCCCCGCAGGGTTACTATCCGGTACCGGCCGGGACCGTATTTCCTCAGGGAATATTTCCGGGCTATTTTACAGGCCCCTTCGTTGGCCTCCGCCCCGGAATTGCCCAGGAACACCCTCCGCATACCCGACGCGGAACAGGCCGCCACGAGCTTCTCCGCAAAGGCCGCAGACACATCGCTCTGGTAATAGTTACACACATGGTTGAACTTTGCCGCCTGGTCCGCTATGGCCTTTACCAGAGCCGGGTGGCCGTGACCCAGGCAGTTTACGGCGATACCGGCGGTAAAGTCCAGGTAGCGGCGCCCCTTGGTATCGGTAAGCCATGACCCTTCGCCCTTAGTAAAGGTAAGCGGCAGCCGGTGGTAGGTATTCATAAAGACATCAGTCATGGGTAACCCCTTCTATCATCGTCCCAATCCCTTCATCGGTGAACAGTTCTATTAACAGCGCATGGGGAAGCCGCCCGTCGATGATGTGGGCCTTCCTGACTCCGCCGTCCAGGGCGAGGCTGCAGCAGTCCGTCTTGGGGATCATACCCTTGCTCACAATGCCCTGTTTTTTAAGGTTCGGAAGCTCCGCGTAGGGAAGCTGTTTTATTAGGGAATCCGGGTCCTGGACATTGCGGAGGATACCCTGTACGTCGGTCATCAGGATGAGCTTCTCCGCTTTGATGGCCACGGCAATTTCGGCGGCGGCGATATCCGCATTAACGTTGAGGGTATGCCCCGCCGCGTCACCGATACCCAGGGCTACGGAGGAAATTACCGGGATGGCGCCACTTTCCAGCACGGTTTCCAGAACCGCCGTATTCACGGTTTCAATTTCCCCTACCAGCCCCAGATCCTCCCCGTCAGGCTTAAAGAGCCGCCCCTGGAGAAGCCCCCCGTCTATGCCGCAGAGCCCCAGGGCTTTGCCCCCGGATTGCTGGATAAGCGCGGTGATATCCTTGTTCACCCTGCCGCAGAGGACCATCTGGACAACTTCCATGGTTTCCTTGTCGGTATAACGCAGGCCCTGCACAAAGCGGCTCTCCTTGCCCACCGCGTTGAGCATGGCCTCAATTTCCGGGCCGCCCCCGTGGACCAGCACCGTCCGTATCCCCACACAGCTCATGAGAACCAGGTCCTGGATGACGGCGGCTTTTAAGGCCTCGTTGATCATGGCGTTCCCGCCGTACTTCACCACCACCGTCTTCCCCGCAAAGGCCTGTATATAGGGCAGCGCGTGAACAAGCACCTCCGCCCGGGCGTTATTACTGATACCGGTTTCTTTCATACTAGCTCCTGTTAGCTCCTGTAATCTCCGTTTATTTTGACATACCCGTAGGTTAGATCACAGCCCCAGGCCGTGGCTTCCCCCTGGCCCTTTCCAATGCTGATGCGGATCTCAATTTCCTCTTCCGTAAGGATACGCTTGGCCTCTTCCTCGGAAAAGGGGACCGGCGCCCCCCCCCCGGCATACCAGTATGTCACCGGCGGCGCCGGCAAAGCTGACGTCCACCGTATCGGGGTCAAAGTCTACGCCGGCATACCCCAGGGCGCAGAGGACCCGGCCCCAGTTGGCGTCGGCGCCGAAACAGGCGGCCTTGACCAGGCTGGAGGCGGCCACCGATTTTGCCAGGGCCGCTGCGGCAGCCTCGTCCGCCGCGCCCCCCACGGTGACGGTGACCAGCCGGGAGGCGCCCTCCCCGTCACGGGCCATGGCGCGGGCCAGCTTTACGCACAGCCCCTGGAGGGCCGCAGTAAAGCTATCATACTCCGGGCCGGGAGCGGTGATGGGGGGATTGCCCGCCAAACCGTTTGCCATGACAATAATAGTATCGTTGGTGGAGGTGTCCCCGTCCACGGTGAGCCGGTTAAAGGAGCGGCGGACACTTTGCCGGAGGGCCGCATCCAGGCAGTCCCGGCTTATTGCCGCATCGGTGGTGATGAAGCAGAGCATGGTGGCCATGTTTGGGTGGATCATCCCCGCGCCCTTGGTCATGCCCCCGATGCGCACCGTTTTGCCCCCTATCGAAAGCTCCACCGCGCCGTCCTTCTTCCGGGTATCGGTGGTCATGATGGCTTCCAGAGCCGCCTCGTGACCGGCGGCATTGTCCTCAAGGGATGCGATAAGGGCGTCCATGCCGGACTCCACCGCCGCAACCGGAAAGGGGACGCCGATAACGCCGGTGGATGCCACCGCCACCTCATCACTTTTAATAGTTAGTTTTGCTGCGGTAAGATCTGCCATACGCCGGGCTGCGGCAAGCCCCGCTTCCCCGGTACAGGCGTTGGCGTTCCCCGAATTGGCGATCACCGCCCGCAGTTTGCCCCCCGTTTTGGCCAGATGCTCCCGGCTTAAGAGGACACAGGCAGCCTTGACCTTATTGGTGGTAAACATGGCCGCGGCGGTACAGGGCGCCTCAGAATAGATGAGGCCCAGGTCCCGCTTCGCGGCGGATGCCTTGATCCCGCACCGGATGCCCCCGGCTAAAAAACCTTTCGGGGCACACACCCCCCCTGTTATTTCTTTCACGGCGCCTTCGGACCGGAGGTCCGCCTCCTAAAACAAAGCCGGTATCGCCGTCAATCCGGCGGTTTCATCAAAGCCGAAGATGATATTCATGTTCTGAACCGCCTGTCCCGCCGCGCCCTTGACCATGTTGTCGATGGCGCTAACCACCACCAGGGTGGTCCCGGCATCCCCCAGGTGAACCGATAGGTCGCAGAAGTTGGACTGCCGGACCCGGCCGCTTGCTGCAATTATCCCCGCAGGCAACACCCGGACAAAGGGCTCGCCTTTATAAAAATCCTCGTATATCCGGCGGATCTCCGCCGTCTTTTCCTCGACTTCCTTTGTGGGCGGCCGGGGCGCGCCCGCGAACACCCCGTCAGGCCGCCGGGAATCCGCCAGGGGGATATAGATGGTGCTGAGTATACCCCGGTTCATGGGCGCCAGATGGGGGGTAAAGATGATAGACGGCCCTTCCCCGGATGCAGCAGTATTGCGGGCCGCCATCGCTTGAAAGTTCCGGGCTATCTCCGGGGTATGCCGGTGGGCGCCCACCTTGTAGGGGGCCAGGGAATCGGCGCACTCGGGGTAGTGGAACGCGCGGCTGGGTTCCCGCCCGCCGCCTGAGATACCCGAGGCGGAATCCACGATAATGGTTCCCGGCCCCGCCAGCCCCTTCGCCAGGGCGGGGAAGGCCCCCAGGGAGGCCCCGGTGGGATAACAGCCGGGATTACCAATGATTACCTTTTTTGTGGCGGCCAGCTCCTTAATGCGGGAGCGGTTCAGCTCCGGGAGGCCGTACACCGAATGGCTGCGCAGTGTTTTATGGGTATAGGGTTTGCCATACCAGGCGGTAAAGGTCTCCTCGTCATCATCAAAACGGAAATCGGCGGAGAGATCGATGAAAGGGATCCCCGCATCGAGGCAGGACTTGGCATAGGGCTCCCCCACCCCGTGGGGCAGGGCCGCGAAAACCACCTGGGACCGGGATATCGCCTCCTTCGGCTTTACCAGGGCCGCTTCAATCTTACCCCAAAGATTGGGGTACACACGTTCAATCCGCTCACCCTCAAAGCTGACCGAAGCCAGGGCGAAACCGCTCACCTCAGGATGAAGAGCGAGCAGCCGAATCAGCTCGGCCCCCGCATATCCGGTAGCCCCAATAATACCTGCGATCATGCCGATTACTCCCTCCTGCTAATGTGCATAAATAGTCATAATTGTCAATGTCCCGGCCAGGGCCGGCGCATACTTGCTCAGTAATGGCCGGTAGCCCGAATTCTTATGTCCTAGTGCAATAGACGGTTTGGCGGCAGGGGACGCAGCCTTCGCGGCAGGGGACGCAGCCTTCGCGGCAGGGGACGCAGCCTCTGCGGCAGGGGACGCAGCCTCTGCGGCAGGGGACGCAGCCTCTGCGGCAGGGGACGCAGCCTCTGCGGCAGGGGACGCAGCCTCTGCGGCAGGGGACGCAGCCTCTGCGGCAGGTGCCGTAGCCTCTGCGGCGGGTGCCGTCATACCGGCGCGGCGGCTTCCGCACGTATGCGCCCGCCCCGATGTCCCGGCTAAAATACGAAAAAAAGGAGGCGCCCTTGTTTTTACCGGCATTCCGTGGTATAAGAGAGGTATGCGTTTTTTTAAATTACCCGCCCTTCTCCTCTGTGCCGTCTTCGCCCTAAGCTGTTCCTCTGTGCCGACGAACATCCCCGATACGATTACCCCGGCGAAATTAGTGCAGCGGGCCCAGGAAGCTTCGGACCGGAACCGGTATAAGTTGTCCCTGGGATACTACGAAGAAATATTGAAGCGGTTCCCCGAGGACAATGACTATGTCTGCGCGGCGGAGTACGAGATCGGTTTCATCCATTACAAACAAAGAAAGTACGATATCGCCGGATCCGAATTGCGGGAACTCCTGGGCAAGTATGATCAAAGCGATGCGGAACTGCTTCCCCCGCAGTATAAGATTCTGGCAAATATTGTAATTGCCAAGATTGATGAACGGAGCATGATGGGGACTAAGGTCCCCCGCCGCAAGTAAACATGGATGAGCTGGAACTCCTCTTCGATATTGCCCGAACCTTTGACAAACACGTTGAACTCAGGAGCGCCCTGGGGCCCCTTTTAAGCCTCCTGGAGGTCCGTGCGGGCTTAACCAGGGGGATGGTTACCCTCCTTGACCGGTCCTCCGGGCTCCTTAAGATTGAGGAAGCCTATGGGCTCTTGCCCGAGGAAAAACAGCGGGGGGTCTACCGCCTGGGTGAAGGCATGGTGGGCCGGGTCTTTGAAACGGGTATCGCCGTGACGGTTCCGGATCTTTCCCGGGAAACCCACTTCCTCAACCGGGCGAAAAACCGGACCAGGGCGGATATGGAGGGGCTTACCTACTATTGCGTGCCCATAGGGTCCGGGGGTATAACCGGTACCCTCAGTGCGGAGCGGCGGATTTTGGATGAGGACCCGGAGGCCCGGATGGCCGCTGATAAGGCTTTCCTGGAGAAGGTTTCTTCCATAATAGCGGACTCAGCCAAGCTCCGGGAGCGGATTGCCGAAGAGACCTTCCGGCTCCACCGGAGCGGTGAGGAAGGGATCACCCGGGACCAAAGCGTCGGGAGGATCCTATCGGGAAGCGAAATCCTGGGGACCAGTAATGCCATGCGGGGGGTTTACGAGATGCTCTGCCGGGTGGCGCCGAGCGACGCCTCGGTACTCATTACCGGGGAGAGCGGTACCGGGAAGGAGCTTATCGCCGTGGAGATACACCGGCTCTCCAAGCGGGTGAAGGCGCCCCTGGTAAAAGTCAACTGCGCCGCCATTCCGGAGGGCCTTATTGAAAGTGAACTCTTCGGCCACGAGCGGGGGGCCTTTACCGGCGCGGACAAGCTGCGCAAGGGCCGTTTCGAGATGGCCCACGGGGGCAGCCTGTTTCTGGACGAAATTGGGGACCTTTCCCCCCAGGTCCAGGTCAAGCTCCTGCGGGTGCTCCAGGAGCGGGAGCTGGAGCGGGTGGGTGGAAATGCTACCATCAAGGTGGACGTGCGGCTCATCACCGCCACGAACCGGAATCTGGAGGAGGAGGTTGCTTCCGGCCGTTTCCGGGAGGACCTCTACTACCGGCTCAACGTATTCCCCCTCCAAATCCCCCCCTTAAGGGAGCGGAAAAGCGATATCATCCTCCTGGCGGATTACTTTGCCGAAAAGTACGCCGACAAAAACGGCAAGCGCATCAAGCGCATAAGCACCCCCGCCATCGACCTGCTCACCTCCTATTCCTGGCCCGGCAATGTCCGGGAACTGGAAAACGCCATCGAACGGGGGGTGATCCTCTCCAGGGATCAGGTGATCCACTCCTACGACCTCCCCCCCAGCCTCCAATCTGCGGTCTCCACCAACACCAAGCCTACCACCACCCTGGAGGCGGCCCTGTCCCGGCTGGAAAAGGAGCTTATCGTGGAGGCCCTGAAAATAGCCTGCGGCAACAGGGCTGCCGCAGCCCGCCAACTGGGCATCACCGAGCGGCAGATGGGGCTCCGGGTCCGCCACTACGGCATCAACTGGCGCCTGTATAGATCAACAATAATGTAGGTTTGAACTGGCAAACGTACCTTTTTGTAGAAAAGAGGTACCGCAAATAGAGTAGATACCTGCCTTTTTCCCTTTGGCACGGTCCTTGCTATAGAATATACAACAACTTTCTAGGAGGACAAAAAGGTGCGAAAAAAGTTTATTGTTCTAACGGTACTTTTCCTCTGCATGGGGATTTCCCTCTCCGCAGAGGAAAGTATCGAAACCCTGGGATTTTCCCTGGATGTGATTTGGTTGTTTTTAGGGGCTATCCTGGTCTTTATCATGCAGGCAGGATTTGCCCTGGTTGAGACCGGACTGACCCAGGCAAAGAATGCCACCAACATTACCATGAAAAATGTGATGGACTTCTGCTTTGGGGCGATCGTGTATTGGGCCATTGGGTGGGCCTTCATGTACGGTAAGGATTCAGGCGGGTTTATTGGGACCACCGAGTTCTTCCATAGCCCCATGGATCTGAGCCTTGAATCCGGCGGCTTCTACAAAACGTGGTTTTTCCAGGTAGTCTTTGCGGCGACTGCGGCGACCATTGTTTCCGGCGCCATGGCGGAACGGACCAAGTTTACGTCCTACCTGATTTACACCTGCTTTATTTCGGCTTTCATTTATCCTATCTCCGGGCACTGGATCTGGAGCGGAGACGGCTGGCTTGCCAAACTCGGTTTCCATGACTTTGCCGGCTCCACCGTGGTCCACTCGGTGGGCGGCTGGGCAGCCCTGATAGGCGCGGCGGTGCTTGGTCCCCGGACCGGGAAATATATCAAGGGCGCAGATGGCAAGATTTCGGTTAAAGCATTCCCCGGCCATAATATTCCCTATGCGGCGCTTGGGGTCATGCTCCTGTTCTTCGGCTGGTTTGGTTTTAACGGCGCTTCAACCGGTATAGCCACCGTGGGGGACGGCGGAATCTGGAGCGGCATGAACATTGCCCGGGTCTGTGTCACCACCCTTCTGGCGGCTTCCGCAGGGGCTATCGGCGCGCTGTGCTTCTCCTGGGCCTGGTTCAGGAAACCTGATTGCTCCATGACCTTGAACGGACTTCTTGCGGGCCTGGTGGGTATTACCGCCCCCTGCGCCGTGGTAAGTCCCGGGGCAGCCATTGCCATCGGCCTTATCGCCGGTGTGCTCGTCGTTCTCGCGGTTGAGTTCATTGATAAGGTTCTTAAGATTGACGACCCGGTGGGCGCATCTTCGGTGCACCTATGCTGCGGTATCTTTGGCACCTTGGCGGTTGGCATCTGGGGCAATGTGGAGGGCGTTGCGGTGGGCGTTCTCCACGGCGGCGGTTTCGCCCAGCTTGGTATCCAGGCTATCGGGGTCGTATCGGTAGGCGCCTGGGCGGCCCTTACCAGCTTCATCCTGTTCACCCTGATCAAAGTAACGGTGGGGCTGCGGGTCAGCGCCAAGGAAGAAGCCATAGGGCTTGATCGCAGCGAGCACAAATCTGAAGCGTACACGGGCTTCCAGATTTTCAGTAACATGTAAGGAGGCGGAAAATGAAACTGATAATCGCGTATATTCAGCCCCATGTGCTGAACGACGTTAAGCAGGAACTGTACAAGGCCGAGGTTTACAAGATGTCCGTAACCAACGCCATGGGCTGCGGCCAGCAGAAGGGCTACACCGAACAGTATCGCGGTGTTGAAATTGAGGTAAATCTATTAAAGAAGGTGCGCATTGAAATTGCGGTGAACGATAGCTTTGTGAAACCCACGGTGGACGCCATAGTCCGGGGCGCCCGTACCGGGGAAATCGGGGATGGAAAGATTTTCATCCTCCCCGTGGAAGAGTGTATCCGCATACGGACCGGGGAGACCGGGTCCACGGCGATTGGGTAAGATTGACCTATTTTACGGAGTTAAACTCCTCATAATTGGTATATTTTAAGGTTTTATACTCCGTAAAATTGACAAATTACACAGAGTTTAGTATCCTATCCGTATGAACACCCTTTTCCCCCGGCATTATGGTGATTTACGGCCCCTTATGCTCCCCAAGCGGGTACTCGTTCTTTATGGACCGCGCCGGGTGGGGAAAACCACCCTGGTAGACCGGTATCTTGATTCCCTGGGGGCGAACACCCATATTCTGCGGGCGTCCGGGGATAACCTTTCGGAGCTTACCCTTTTATCCAGCCAGGAATCAAAGATGCTGCTGGACTGGGTTTCAGGGTATGATACGATCTTCATTGACGAAGCCCAGCGTATCCCCAATATCGGCTTGAGCCTCAAAATCCTGATCGATGCCCGTCCGGAATTAACGATCATCGCCACCGGTTCCGCAAGTTTTGATTTGGCAGGTAAGCTCGGCGAACCGCTGACCGGCAGGCAAGTCCCGGTTACCTTATACCCCCTCTCGGTTGGGGAATTACGCAACACCATGAATGATTTTGAAATCCGGCGGAACCTTGAAGACTTCCTGATTTTCGGCATGTACCCGGAAATCAGAACCGCCTCTTCCAACAATCAGAAGCGTACTATTCTAAATGAACTGGTCAACGCATACCTCTTAAAGGATGTCCTGGAACTGGAACGTATCAAAAAGCCCAAGACCCTTATCAATCTGCTTTCCCTCATTGCCCTCCAGACGGGGAGTGAAGTGAGCCTGAATGAGCTTTCCAATAAACTCGGCGTCGACATGAAAACGGTGGCGCGTTATCTTGATCTGCTGGAACAGTGTTTTGTCCTCTACAACCTCCGGGGCTTCAGCAGAAACCTTCGCAACGAGGTTATCAAAAAAAGCAAATACTACTTTTACGATACCGGGGTCCGCAATGCGGTAATTCAAAACTACAATCCCCTCGCCCTCCGAAATGACTCAGGCGTCCTCTGGGAAAATTTTATGGTTATTGAGCGGCTAAAGATTCGGTCCTATAGCGGCCTCTATGCCCGGGATTATTTCTGGCGTACCTGGGAACAGCAGGAGATAGATTTGTTGGAGGATTATGATGGCCGCCTTCACGCCTATGAGTTTAAGTGGTCGCCAAAGAAAGCGGTGAAGATTCCGGCGGTGTTTAAGGGAGCCTACCCGGATTCAGACTATGCGGCGGTGACACCGGAGAATTTTTTGGAGTGGGTGTAGGCGCGGTATGGTTTAGTGTGTGGACCTGCCGCAGTGTTTAGCTCTCTGCCACCAGTGTTTAGCTCTCTGCCACCAGTGTTTAGCTCCCTGCCACCAGTGTTTAGCTCTCTGCCACTAGTGTTTAGCTCCCTGCTACTAGTGTTTAGCTCCCTGCCACTAGTGTTTAGCTCCCTGCCACTAGTGTTTAGCTCCCTGCCACTAGTGTTTAGCTCCCTGCCACTAGTGTTTAGCTCCCTGCCACTAGTGTTTAGCTCCCTGCCACTAGTGTTTAGCTC
>BNUX01000008.1 GCA_025997675.1 Spirochaetia bacterium
CTGGTGGGACATCCCAAAACTCCCCTGGCTTGGCCCGGTAAGGGGCTTCGGCTCGGTACTCTTGGACAATGTCCAGGACGATAAAATCCAGACCGCCTTTGACGGGGGCTTTGAAATCGGGTTACTAAAAAAATCCACCCTGCGGATGGAGGGGTTTTATACCCGTCAGCGCCTCGACTCAAAATCGCCCGCCACCTGGTTTTCCGAAACCCCGCCCCTGCCGGAACGGGACTCGGGAATCCTCGCAGGAAGCGTTCTCTTTAACAATCCCCTGTTTGCCGCAGCCGGGGACATAGCCTGGTCCCAAACCTTTGCCTATGGGGAGGACCTGTATGGAAACCTGGCTTTCCGTATCGGGGACCGGCCCTGGCGGCTTTCCCTGGCAACAGACGCCGCAGGGAGCCGGTATGTGGGCAGGGACGGCGCCGCCACCGGGGCGGGGTTCCGTGCGGCGGCGAAGGTGGAACGGCGGGGGAAACGGAGCAGCCTCGTCAGGGTGAGCAGCACCCTAAGAGCGGGGGGGCTTGGGGAACGGTTTTACCGGAGCGCCACCGTTTTCTATTATCACTTCCCAACGGCCCCCGCAAAGGCGGTCTGGATTTTATCGTCCTGGACATTGTCCAAGAGTACCGAGCCGAAGCCCCTTACCGGGCCAAGCCAGGGGAGTTTTGGGATGTCCCACCAGGGACTCCCCAGCCAGAGATAGCTCACCGGCTTTTTGGTGGCGGAGGGTTCGGTCTGTAGATCGCCAATGACCCCCCGGTGTTGTTCCGTAAAGGGCATGCCCCGGTTCCAGACATTTTTTATCCGCGCCGGAAGTCCCCCTTCGTCCAGGATGCCCCAGAGGAACCGGGACCCCGTAGTTGTATGGTAAAGCCCCCCGGCAAATGCGGTATTGCCATCGATAAAATCCTCCCATGACAGGGTATGCCGTTTATCCGTCACCTGTGCCCGCAGGGTCAATGCCGGTTTGTGGGCGTGGAGGCGAAAGTCGCCCCGATTGATAAAATTACCCTCATAGGCCCAGGAACCGGACCAGAGGAGATCCAGGGAGAACACCCCGGCGGGGCCTTTTGAGAGTCCCGGCAGTCCCAGGGGAAAGATAGGGACCAGGGGACAGAGCAACAGGAGCGATACTAAAATTTTCCGCGTCATCCCCTATGGAGGGGGCGGGCAGGGGAATTGCATTAGTGATGGACCCCCCTTGTAGGGCATGCCCGTCAACTTGTAGGACATAGCATACAACTTGTATGCTATGTCCTGCAACGGAAGGGATTATTGATCCTATCTCAAACAGGCCGTTTCCGCTAAATTAAGCCCCCCCGCGCGGATCCTCACCTGTTCCTGCCGGTACGTATTGACCACCCGGTTTCCGGAATAATAGGTGACCGTATAGGAGTAGGTCCCGGGAGTAAGGGTGATGCCCCCCACATAGGCCCTGGCGGGGAAATACCGGGATATCCGGAGGTCCGCCTTTTCGCTGACCTCCGCAAATACCTGGGCGCCGATGCTCAGTATCCCCAGGATCAGGCCGGCATCACCACCCACTTCGTCCCCAACCCCGCCCAGAACCGAGGAGGTGACCCCCTTGAGGGTCCCCCGGAGAACCGATTTAAGGTAGGACAGGTGGGCCTTCTCCTTAAAGGTTTCCCGGGCAATCGCCTCTATATCCTCCAGCAGTTCCAGGTCAAAGGATTCCCCGGAATCAAACTGCACCGCAACCCTGGTAACAACCGAGGGGCGATACACCAGTACGGGCAGGGAGATCTTGATATACCGGGGGCCGGGAATAGGGATGCGGAGGTTCTCCTCTTCCTTAACCGGGGCGAAACCGCTGAACCCAATCACATTGAACCGCGCCTTGCCCTGGGGGATATCCAATTCCTCCTCCAGGGAAGCGGGTGCGGGATAGGTATATATTGACGGCGCATTGGCAAAGGCAATTTTTACCTGGTCCCGTTCAATCCGGGCATCGTCGTAGTTTCCGTTACCCCGGTAGAAAAGCATCCCCAGGTAGCGGGCTAACGCCGAATCGGTAAAGGTGGTTTCCCCCGCCGCCGGGTCCGGGGGGATTTCCGCAGACTCCTCCAGGGCTTTTTTCTGCATATTGTCGACAATGACGCCGTATTTTGTAGACAGGAACCGCAATTTGTCGTTCATCCGCCGGATTTCGACCATAGCGCCCTCAAGATCATGCTCGTGATAATAGTTGAGGGCGTTAAAGGCATTGATATAGATATCCTCGTAATCCTCCCCGGCATATTCCCGGGTGGTATCGTTGAGAAGATAGGTCCCTATTTCCATGGTGATGCTCTTGGTAAAGGCGGCTTCAATGGCCCGTTCCCCTTCCTGGAGCAATTCTGTGGACCGGCGGTATTCCGACGCATAGTGGTTAAGCATCCCCGCGTCCAGGTAATAGAGGATCGCGTCCTTGTTCCGGTATAGCTTCTTTTTATTCTTTTCAACAGCCGCTATACCGTCCTGGTATTCACCCTTGTGGGCGAGGTTGTCAACCTTTGCGTAGGGATTACCCGAGGCACAGGAAAAGAAGAGGAGGCATACCACTATCGGTAGGAGAACGCAGCTCAGTTTTCGCATGGTTATTAATCCACTATACCCTATACTGCGCCCCCTTGCCAATACCCTTTCCCCCGGCCATACTTTCCATTATGCGTCATTTTGAGGTGGTTTCCCCCTTCCAGCCCGCAGGGGACCAGGGCGAGGCAATCGCGGCCCTGTCGGAGGGTATCAGGGCGGGGGACCAGTTCCAGACCCTCCAGGGGGTTACCGGGTCCGGCAAGACCTTTACCATGGCGAAGATCATCGAGGCGGTGCAAATGCCCACCCTGATCGTCAGCCATAACAAGACCCTGGCGGCCCAGCTGTTCCGGGAGTTTAAGGGCTTCTTCCCCCATAACGCCGTGGAATACTTCGTCTCCTACTACGACTACTATCAGCCCGAGGCCTATGTTGCCAGCCGGGACCTGTATATAGAAAAAGACGCTTCTATTAACGATGAGATTGAACGGCTCCGCCTCTCCGCCACCCGGAGCCTTATGGAGCGGGAGGACGTGATCATCGTGGCCACCGTGTCCTGCATCTACGGCCTGGCAACCCCGGAGGTCTACAAGAAGATGACCGCCACCTTTTCCGTGGGGGAGACGGTGGATGTGGACGCTCTGATGCGCCGCTTTGTCGAGCTGCAATATGAGCGGAACGACGCGGTCCTGGAGCGGGGCCGCTTCCGCCGCCGGGGTGATACAATCGATATCTACCCCGCCTACCTGGAGGACGCCTACCGGGTGGACCTGGACTGGGATACGGTCAAGCGAATCCGCCGCTTCAACCCCATTTCCGGGGAAATCTTTGAGGAACTGGACCGGGCCCTGATCTACCCCGCCAAACAATTCGTTATGCCATCCGATATGATCCGCAACGCCCTGGACAAGATCAAGGCCGAATTGGCGGACCGTTACGAGTTCTTCAAAAGCACGGGCAAGCTTATGGAGGCGGAGCGCCTGAAAACCCGGGTGGAGTACGATATCGAGATGCTCACCGAGATGGGCTACTGTCCGGGCATCGAAAACTACTCCGCCCCTATGGCGGGCCGCAAACCCGGTGAAGCGCCGGATACCCTCATTGATTACTTTCCCCCGCAACACCTCACCTTCATCGATGAGAGCCACGTCACCCTGCCGCAGATTGGCGCCATGTACGCCGGGGACCGCAGCCGCAAGACAAACCTGGTGGACTACGGTTTCCGCCTCCCCTGCGCTCTGGACAACCGCCCCCTGCGCTTTGACGAGTTTGCCCGGCGTCTGGACAAGACAATCTATGTCTCCGCCACCCCGAACAAGACCGAGATGGACCAGTCCGCCCGGGTAGTCCAGCAGCTGATCCGCCCCACGGGCCTCCTGGACCCGATTATCGAAGTGCGCCCCAGCGACGGCCAGATGGAGGACATCTATGGCGAGGTCCGCGCCCGTATCGCCGCCGGGGAACGCTCCCTCATCCTCACCCTGACCAAGAAGATGGCCGAAGACCTGACGGACTACCTTACCGGCCTGGGCCTCAAGGTCCGGTACATCCACAGCGAGGTGGAAACCATTGAGCGGGTAGAGATACTAACCCAGCTCCGCCAAGGCGCCTTCGATGTGCTGGTGGGGATCAACCTGCTCCGGGAAGGGATAGACCTGCCGGAGGTCTCCTTCATCGCAATCCTGGACGCCGACAAAATCGGTTTCCTGCGTTCCCTCACCAGCCTGGTGCAGATAATCGGCCGGGCGGCCCGGAATGCGGCGGGGAAGGTGATCATGTACGCCGACCGCATGAGCGACGCCATGACCGCGGCCATTGCGGAGACCGAACGGCGGCGGAACATTCAAATGGATTACAACAACGCCCACGGCATTACCCCCACCACGGTGAAGAAGGCCATTGCGGATATCCTGACCCGCCATGCGGAGGAGCAGCAGGACGCCGCCGCCACCACCGTGGAGGTTTTGAAGCGGTCCTACAACGTGCTCATCCCCGCCCAGCGCAAACTGCTTATCCGCGCTTTGGAAGGGGAGATGCTGGAACACGCGAAGAACCTGGAATACGAGCTGGCTGCGGCGATACGGGACGAGATAGCAAAGGTAGAGGAGGTGGGGAAGCGGTAGGAGAGAGGGAGTCCTTTTCCGGAACGCATCAGTCTTGGTCAGATTCGTTTTTACTTCTAGGCAACAAGACCCTTGTTCCAGGCTCTACTAAGACCCTTATTACAGGCTGGAAGTCGGTGGTAAGCTGAGGGCTGGAAAGTACTCCCCCTCCCGGGCTATAGTAGTGCAATATGGCAAAAACCAAACCCGGCGCCCCTCCCCCGTCCGCTCTGAATATCCCCAAGGAGACTTTGTCCCCCGGCTTACTCCACGGCGAACGTATACCGGATGAAGAGAAGCGGGATCATGCCCTTCGCCCCCATAGCTTAAAGGAGTTTCTGGGACAGGCGGCGATGAAGGAAAACCTGACGGTCTTCATCAAGGCGGCCAGGAGCAGACAGGAAAGCCTGGATCACCTGTTTTTGATAGGCCCCCCGGGGCTGGGGAAGACTACCCTGGCCCAGGTGATAGCCCATGAACTGGAAACTGAGATTGTCCAGACCTCCGCGCCGGCCCTGGATAAGCCCAAGGACCTGGTGGGTATCCTGACCAACCTGAAAGAACGGAATGTCTTTTTTATCGACGAAATACACCGGCTCAAGCCCGCCATTGAGGAGATGCTCTACATCGCTATGGAGGACTACGAGATGGACTGGGTCATCGGCCAGGGACCGGGGGCGCGGACCCTGCGGATTCCCATCAAGCCCTTTACCCTGATTGGGGCCACCACCAAGGCGGGGAATGTAGGAAGCCCCCTGGTGAGCCGCTTCGGCATCCCCTGCCGGTTTTCCTTTTACGAAAAGGCGGACATGGAGGCCATCGTCCGCCGCTCCGCCGGGATACTGGAAACAAAGATTGACGATACCGCCGCATCGCTCCTGGCCGCCTCCGCCCGTGGCACCCCCCGTGTGGCGAACCGGCTGCTGCGAAGGATGCGGGACTTTGCCCAGGTGTCGGGGGCGCCCTCCATTACCCGGCCGGTGGTGGAGGATGCGTTGATGCGGCTGGAGATCGACCACCTGGGGCTGGAGAAGCAGGACCGGGAAATCCTGGCCATGATCATCAAGCGGTACAACGGGGGCCCCGTGGGTGCGGAAACCCTGGCGATTTCCATGGGGGAAGGGGTAGACACCCTGGAGGACTACTACGAACCCTACCTCATCCAGGCGGGGCTCCTCCAGCGCACCCCCCGGGGCCGCATGGCCACCGCCCTAGCCTACGAGCACCTCAAAATCCCGGGGGGCATTGTCCAGGGCAATGAAAACAGCGGACTTCTCTTTTGAGCTTCCCGGTTTTATAATGCTTGCGTAAAGGAAGACTTAGCTATAGAATAAAGACCAGGGGTGTACTATGCAGACGTACGAATTCAGCACAGCGGTAGAAGATCACGGTATTATCCGCATTCCTGAAGAATATTTAAAGGATATTTCGTCCACCGTAAAAGTTATCATTTTTACCAAAAATGATGAAAGCCCCCCCCCTAAAAAAACATTTACAGCAATGAAAATTCATACCAAAGGCTTTAAATTCGATAGGGAAGAAGCCAATGAGCGGTAACCCATTGGAAAGGGCATTTATTGACTCGTGTGTATTTATATATCTTTATTCCGATGATGAGCCGGATAAGAAAATTATTTCAGAAAATGCCGTTAATGAGTACGATTGCATTATTAGTACGCAGGTATTAAATGAATTCAGTGCCGTTTGTATACGGAAGAAGAAAGCAACCCTTGATGAAATAAAGACGGCGCTTTCTGAAATGATAAACCAGTTTACGGTCTTACAACTTGAAAAAGACGACATGTCTAAAGCTATCGATATACATGATAGGTATCAGTATAATTACTACGATTGTTTAATGATTGTGTCTGCCCTAAAATCAGATTGTAAGTATTTCATTTCAGAAGACATGAATGACGGCCAAATTATTGAAAATAAACTGACCATCAAAAAAATTTATAAACAACAATGAAAACAGCGGACTTCTCTTTTGAGCTTCCCGAAGCGCTGATAGCCCAGCGCCCGCCGGAACAACGGGGCCAGAGCCGCCTTATGGTCCTGGACCGGGAAAGGCGGACCCGGTCCCACCACATGATGGGGGACCTCCCTTCCCTCCTTGAACCGGGTTCCCTTCTGGTCTTTAACAATTCCAAGGTACGAAAGGCCCGGATCTACGGCATAGCCGAAAGCGGCGCCACGGTCGAATTCCTCCTGCTTAACCGCCGGGACTCCCACACCTGGACCTTCATGGCCCAGCGTTCCAAGCGCCGCCGTCCGGGGAGCCGCTATACCTTTGCGGAGGGGCTTGGCGCGGCAATCCTTGGCGCCGAGGAGCTGCGGCTCCTCCGCTTCGATTCACCGGTGGACGATGCATGGCTTGACCAACACGGCCACATCCCCCTCCCCCCTTATATCAAGCGGGAGGATACCCCGGCGGACAGCGAGCGGTACCAGACCGTGTATGCCGCCGTCCCCGGCTCCTCCGCCGCCCCCACTGCGGGGCTCCACTTTACCCGGGAAATCCTGGCGGAACTGGAGGCGCGGGGCTTCCCAACCGCCTTTGTCACCCTCCATGTGGGTCCCGGCACCTTCCTCCCGGTACGCACCGCAGCCATCGAGGATCACGTGATGCACGAGGAAACCTACTCCATAGACGAGGAAACCGCCGCGAAGATTGAAAAGGCCAGGGCGGAAAAGCGCCGGATTATCGCCGTGGGGACCACGAGCCTCCGCACCCTGGAATCGGCCTGGGACACGAGGGGGCTTCGCTGGGGGGAGGCATCCACCTCAATCTTTATCTACCCCGGCTACACCTTTAAGCTGGTGGACCAACTCTTCACCAACTTCCACACCCCGGAATCGACCCTGCTGATGCTGGCCGCTGCTTTTGCGGGGAGGGAATTCATCCTTGAGTCCTATAAAGAGGCGGTGGAACAGGGCTACCGTTTTTTCAGTTACGGCGACGCGATGTTCATAAAGTAAAATGGCCAAGAATGTTAAAATTCCCTGTTCGGGCAACCCGGATTCGAACCGGGGACCCCAAGTCCCCCAGACTTGTACGCTAACCAACTGCGCTATTACCCGGACAGGGAATCGTAATCTCCCATACATATAGCGTTTATCCGTATACAACGGCGCTGCCTATAGTAGGTATTATCATTATACGTCTTCTTATTTTTTGTGTCAATAGGGTATGAGGGTATAAGTTCGGGTATAAGTATAAAGGGGTAAAAGGGTCCCCGGTTCGAATCCGGGTTGCCCGACAATATCCCCTACAGCCCCTTGAAACGCCCCCCAGCCAGACCACCGGAACTGACAAACCACCGCCGGAGAGGAAACCATAGGACATACCCCCGCCGCTACTATGACAAGCCCCTCACCATAACCACCGCCCCGTACATACCCCGCTACGAAGCAATAACCCACCAGCAGGGGCAAGCCATCCAGTTCCAGAATGGACCTCCCCGGTATGATGGACGGAAAAGCAGTTCGTATAGAGAAACCCCTTTGATAAACTTCAAAAAACTCGTGGGAACATAAGGTATATTTATATCCTTACCTATCTTATTTAACTCATCTTCTAATAAACATTGAATTATATCAGTTTTAGGATTTATCTTAATTGAATCCAACCATTTACCATACTTATTTTCCTCATCCCGAAATATCATATCAAACAGGACAAGATTTTTATGGTATAATCTTGTATGATTTCCAACAGAATAATTTTTAGTTCTAATCAATAATCCAGCATTTAAAGCCAGTTTTACAACTCTATAAATAGTATTGTTATCAAAACATTTTAATGGGAAACCAACCTCATCTTCCCAATCCTGATGATGTTTCCAGATTGAAAACAGAATATTCTCATATTGTATTTGTGTAGTCTTTCCCCGTTGTCCTTCAAACTTCCATACGGAATTAAACTTTTCCAGTTCGGTCATAAATATACTCCTTGCGATGAGATTAGAACCAAGGACGGCCGTCTAATCCATCACAAGTTTCTATTATATATATTAGTCAGTTTATGTCAAGTTTACTGTCAGACCTATTCAAAAAACTGATAACCCATAAAAGCATTAAAGGAGTAGCAAATTGACCGTAAAACCGCCCCTATACATATACCCCTAAAAGAGGTCCGGGATCGAAATAAAGGGGGTTTATGTTCTGAATACCTTCATCTAAAAAATTTTGTGAACACAAATAGTTTTTTTGGGAGTGTCCTATTCCCCGGTTTCCTTATTCTTAATTTCCTGTAAAGCCAAAAGACTGTCAAATTGTTTTAAAACATAGTCCTGGAATGAAGGGTCTAACTTTTTAAAAATCCTTACTATTTGTTCCAATTTAAAATCATCTACTTTGTCAAACATATTCCCCGTACCGTTTTTTAACCATTCATAATTTATGCCAAAAGTCATTGAGACTATTTTTATTATTCTGTCATTTACCCTACGGTTATTTAATTCAATGCTTGCAATATAGCCATTACTTAATTTTATACTTTCGGCAAACTTGGCCTGGCTTAAACCCAATGTATGTCTTGTTTCTATAAGCCGTTCATTAATTTTTTTATCAAAATCATCCATAAAAATCCCTCCATTGTAATAGATATTACCAATAAATTGCTTACTTGGCAAGTAATAATTTTTTAAAAGAAAGTATTGACATATTCCTTTCTTTGTGGTATATTAGTACTTACAATGATATATATCTACTGGAAAAATAGATATACAATGTAAGCGTACATTGAAGGGTGTGAGTATATGACGGAACAGGAAAAAATAGACCATCTCTCAAAAGACTTTAACCGCTTAAATGAGGATGAAAAGGACTATCTACAAAATATTTCTAATTTCCTTTTCTATATTCAAAATCCTCTTGTTCCCCCTTCATTAAGTAAGAAAAGGGAATACCGAAAACAGGAAAAAACAGCGGATTGATTAAAGGGCTTTATCGGGCTGCCGTTTGGCGGTCCTATATTTTCAAGACATTTGGGGGCTTGCTATGGGACATTCAAAACTTGAGTGGGATGAGGGAATTACTGATTCTAATTATGATAAACTAAAGGCGTCTTTTACAAATGTAAAAGAAAATATAAATAATTGGCTTTCAGCTTTAGATAAGGTTATGAAAGAAAACCATAGCCCGATTGAAGATGCTGGTAAAAAGATAGAATTTGATGATTCATATCTTTCTGAAAACAGTGGTATTGATGAAGATTTAAAAAGACGAACAAAAAAAATAATAAGATCTCTAAATGAAGCACGTAATACTAAAAATCATAATATTCTTGATAAAACAGTAAAGAGAGCACAAAAAATAGAGCAGGAAATCGAAGATATATTTGAGCTTGATTAATGGGCTTTAGCGGGGGTGTATGTCCCTGTTTTTATATTTTTTTTGAGGAGTATCTTATGAAGAAGTTTTTTGTTTTATCGGTTTTTATGGTTATGTTATTGGCAGTAAGTTATAACGTTTTTTCCGATGAAAAATTGTTGAAAGAGTATACTACATACCAAACACCTCTGGTAAATATGGATATTGCTCAGGCGTTTTTTACGAACTCAAGAAATTATTTGAGTAAAGCAAATTACTATTTGTGTAATTATGAAATTTATTCAGATAAAAATGACCAAAATTATGCTTGGACATTAGAAATTTATCAAAATACCTACGAATGGGGTACTGTTTTTAATATTTGCTTTTTTGTTTCTAATGGAATATTTAGATTAAAATGTTCAGAAAGTAATTTTAATTTCAGAGGGATTCCCGCAACCGAAATTATAACATTTAATACAAGTTCTTTTGAAATAAATGATATTTTTACTAATGTTGTCCGTAGTTATACGGAATTTACTCAAGAATCGATAATGGGGCTTAAAAAGTTTGGAGATAATTATGGCGAAAAAAGTAGGGCAGCTCTTTCATTTCCAGCTAAATCATTTTCAGATAAAAAAGAACAGGCCGCACTAGAGCAAGTGTTAAAAGATAGGGCGGTAATAGTGCAAGCGGAAAGAGATAGAGCTACACGGGAGCAGATGGCACGAGAGCAGGCAGCACGAGAACAGATTGCAAGAGAACAGGCTGCAAGAGATAGAGCTACACGGGAGCAGATGGCACGAGAGCAGGCAGCACGAGAACAGATTGCAAGAGAACAGGAACAGGCCCGTAGGTTACAGCAGATGCAAAATTTAGGGGGTATCTTAGGGGATGTTTTTGGTGCGGCCAGCAATGCATTGGGGAACAGGTATACCAATCACGTTAGAGAAGGAACCTTAACGGGGCCAGGCAGTACTAGAGATGTCTCAAGATAGAAGGTAACATTCTGAAATGCCCGGGCACATAGAAACTATTAGAAGTATCTTATGAAGAAGTTTTTTGTTTTATCGGTTTTTATGGTATCTAAAAGCCTTTTAAAAGCGCAAAGACTCAAAAATGAAATACTTGAAAATGAAGGGGTCTATCCTTTGCCGGTGGAAGGGAAAAAATAGGCTTTAGCGGGGTGTATTCCCCGGCTATCCTATTCCGGTTTTTTTGGGCTGGAAATAAGTTTTGAGGTGGTTTTTATGAAGAGACTAGGTTGTTTTTTTGTGGTGGGGGTTTTAGTAGCTTCCGCCGGTTTTGCTAGTGGGGGTAAGGAAAAGGTCACTGAACTTAGGGTTCCGGGTTCTGAGCATTTGGTCTATGCAAAGTATGAAGATCTTTCTGACCTCGATGGGGGGTTTATTCCACGGGACCTTATCCCTAGGCGTTTTAAAGTAATAAAAGGGGAGGAGCCGGTTGATGAGGAAAGGGAACAACCCCTGGTTCTTTATTTTGGTGTAAGCTCTCTTGTTTGGGGTGGGGATGGCTATAACCCTTTTAAAGATGTTACTTCCTATCAAGCGGCGATTTTCAACCGGCAATGGGACCAGGAGGATTACACCTTGGAGCTTAATAGGGGGAGGATAGATGGGGAACCCACCTGGATTTTCTCCTGGGGTTATGGGAACCATCATAGATACTGGGTGTTTATTCAACCGCCTGTATCTAAAATTAATCCTGGATTTGTCTTGAATTGGTAGGGCTGGGGCCGTGGTCCGGGGTTCAATTCCCCGGCTATCCTATTCCGGCTTTTTGGGCTGGGCAAAAGAAAAACTTGAACTTGCACAAAGGCGGGGAAAATAAAAAGCGACAAGGCCCCGGTGGTAACATCGGCAAGACGCATTTTTTTAAAAGGCGGGTAGGTTGCTATATGAAGCCGAAACCCCTGATTGCAGATATATTAACCAAAATCCGCAGAGATTGCCGAATAGTGGCGCACACCGGCGAAAAGCGCGGTACACCGATCGCTTTAGCCGTATCGTGATAGATATAGCCCGCGTTTGTACAAAGTAAATGGCGTTTGTACAAAATAGCCCGCGTTTGTACAAAATAAACGGCGTTTGTACAAAATAGCCCGCGTTTGTACAAAGTAAACGGCGTTTGACAAGATGCGCGCTAAAAATTGGGGGAATTTGACTAATTGATACGTTTTCGCCCCCATGGCTGCTAATTTTTTCCGCCTCCTTTTCTATGCGTTTATCCTGGGTGATATGGGCTTACCCTTTACTTTTGCCGCCTGTCTACAGTAGTACGCCGGTAGACTTCCGGCAAACATAGACCGCCTTCAAAAAAATATTTTTGCGCCGATATTTTGGGGATTAATTCTATGTGTGATAAGAAAATAGCAAAACCATACCCGGACTTGTACGCTAACCAACTGGCTATTACCCGGACAGGGAATCGTAATTTTCTTACAAAGTGACTGTACCACAAAAAATCACGGCATGTCAACGGCTATTCTTCACCTTTTATCGTCGAAATCTCCGCCCCTCCTCTATTCCGGTGGCAGCTCCGTGTTCCCCGAATCCTCCGCACGTATCTGGACCCGCCGTATTTTCCCGCTGATGGTCTTGGGAAGCTCGGTGACGAACTCAATGATACGGGGGTACTTGTAGGGGGCGGTGGTCTTCTTCACGTGGTTTTGAAGTTCCTGTTTCAGTTCCTCCGAAGCGGTCCAGCCCTTGGCGAGGATTACCGTGGCCTTAACCACGGTTCCCCGGTCGGGATCGGGGACGCCGGTGATGGCGCACTCAAGCACCGAAGGATGTTCCAGCAGGGCGCTTTCCACCTCAAAGGGGCCGATACGGTAACCGGAGCTTTTTATCACGTCGTCGGACCGGCCCACGAACCAGTAGTAGCCGTCCTCGTCCCGCCATGCCACGTCCCCGGTGTAGTAGACATCATCGTGCCACACACTATGGGTGAGGGCCTCATCCCGGTAGTAGCCGCCGAAGATGCTGTCGGGGCAGCGCTTGTCGGTGCGTACCACAAGCTGCCCCTCCTCCCCCATGCCGCAGGAAGTACCGTCCTCCCGGAGCAGGTCGATGTCGTAGCCCGGGGAGGGCTTGCCCATGGAGCCGGGCTTAGGTTTCAGCCAGGGGTAGATGGTAGCCATTACCACCGTAAGTTCCGTCTGGCCGTAACATTCGTGGAGAGCAAGCCCCGTGCCGGCCAGGAACTGTTCGTATATTTCCGGGTTCAGGGGTTCCCCCGCAACGGAACAGTGTTTCAGCGCGGAGAAATCGTATTGGGTTAAGTCCTCTTTGATAAAAAAGCGGTACACCGTGGGAGGAGCGCAGAAGGTGGTAAGCTTGTACTTTTCAATAACCTTCAGCATCTCCTGGGGGACAAAGCGGTCGTAATCGTAGACGAAAACGCCGGTGCCGACTATCCACTGGCCGTAGATTTTTCCCCAGGCCGCCTTAGCCCAGCCGGTGTCCGCTACGGTGAGGTGGAGCCCGCCGGGGACAGCCTGGTGCCAGTATTTGGCGGTAAGGATGTGCCCCAGGGGATAGGCGAAGTTATGCTGAACCATCTTCGGCATCCCCGTGGTACCGGAGGTAAAGTAGAGGAGCATAATGTCATCGTTGGTGTTCACCTTTGGAGGGCGCTTGAACGTATCCGGGGCTTTTTCCCACATGGCCTTAAAGTCCACCCAAGAAAGGTCACTCCCCGGCTGCACACCCGCAGGGGTATGGACGGAACGGACAAATGCCTTGTAGCGCAATGCGGTATGCAGTTTTATTGATGCCTCGTCCACCCGGAGCATCACCTGCTCATCGTCCACACAGATGATGGCGGCGATATCCGCGGCGTCACAGCGGTACACCATGTCCTTGGTGGTCAGGAGGTGGGTGGCGGGGATGGTGATGGCCCCCAGCTTATGGAGCGCCAATATAATGGGCCAGTATTCCCAGTGGCGCTTGAGGATCAGCATCACCGGGTCGCCCTTGCCAATCCCGGCGGCGGTGAGCGCCAGAGCGGCCTTGTCGGAGAGGCGCTTGATATCGGCGTAGGTAAACTCCGCTTCGGCCCCAAGCTCGTCGCACCAGACCAGGGCACGGGCATTGGGGGTTTCCGCCGCCCTTGCATCCATCACGTCCCAGGCAAAATTGAAGTCCTCCGGGATGGTCACCGAATAATTCGCGTAGAAATCCTCGTAGGAATCAAAATCGCTACGGGATAAATATTTGTTCAGCATCGCTCTGCCTCCTAAAGGATCATGGCCAAAAACCGGGCCCGTTTTCCCCCAATGGCCTTCATGCCGTGGGGCTCGTTGGAATCATAATACACGCTGTCACCGGGTCCAAGTTCCATCTCATGGCCCCCAATCGAAATAAAAAGCCGGCCCTCAAGGACATAATCAAACTCCTGACCCGGATGGGTGTTGAGGTTGACGGGTTTTTGTTCCGTGTCCGGAGAGGCCTCCACCAGGAAGGGCTCCCCTTTCTTATGGTGAAAGTTGTTGGCCAGGTTCCAGTAGGTATACATGGGACGCCGGATAACTTGCGGGCCCTCTTCCGCCCGGGTAAGGCAGTAGGTTTTGAGCCGGGAGGGCGCCCCCAACACTAATTCGGTAAGGTCCACCCCGAAACGGTTCGCCAGTTCCACCAATGCGCCCACGGGAAACTCCGCTTCACCGGACTCCCAGGTCCGGTAGGTTTCAAGGTCAAACCCCTGTTCCTTAACCAGGGCCTCCACCGTAATGCCCTCAATTTCCCGAAGCACCCGTACCCGGGAAGCGATCTCGCCTTTCTCTTCTGTCATAACACAACTCCTACTGTGAAACAATTCTGGTGGGATACTCCCGCCTGAAAAAACATGAATACTGATACTTGGCCTGACGTATAAGCATGTCACGGCCGTTCAAAACCCGGCAGCCCGCCGCCTCCGCCCTAGAGAGGAAGCGGGTACGTTCCGGTTTGTAGATAAGGTCCATCACCACCTCGGTCCCCTTAAAGGAATATAAATCCAGGGGGTCCCCCTCCAAATCCGGGTCCATCCCCGCGGAGGTGGTTTGAACGATAATATCGTTGTAGCCGTTCATCATCTCCGCCCCCCGGTCGTCCAGGGCGGCGCTGGCAAAGCGGTAGGGAGAAGCCAGTTCACGGGCGCGGAGTTGGGTACGGTTCAGGACCAGGGCCTTCCCCCGGAGGCGGAAAATCTCCGCCGCCACCGCCTTGGCCGCCCCACCGGCGCCGATGATGGTGATCCGCTTCCCCTTGAAATCCTTTTTCCCGATAAAATCCAGGAGGGAATCGGAAAACCCACGGGCGTCCGTATTGGCGCCGGACCAGCCCTGGGGAACGGTTATCAGGGTATTGCAGGCCCCCAGGGATTCGACTTCCGCAGTTTTACTGTTTAGATAGGGGATCACCGTTTCCTTATAGGGAACGGTAACCGAAACTCCCTGGAGGTTTATTTCCTCCGCCAGGTTCATGAAGGACCCTATGGAATCCGAGGGGAAGGGAACATATACGGCGTCGGTCCGTTCGGAATCAAAGACGGTATTAAAGAATTCGGGGCTGGAGCTTACCTTGAGGGGCCAGCCGACGATCCCGTACAGTTTAGTCTGAGGGGTAAGGCTCCGGAACCGGTATAGTTTTACCAAATCCCGGGGACTTATCTGGCCGGGGGCTCCGGCGGGGAAATCCTCCTCCCCCAGGGCCGCAGTATAGCTAAAATGGGAACCCAGATACTCCGCCAATATGCGGGTATTAGCCCCCATGTGGCCCATACAGAGGAGTATCTTCTCCACATCTGCGGTACTCCGGGCAGCCTGGTATAACGCGCGCACATCCTCAAAGGTTTGGGGCATCACCGCCACCTTGGCAATTTCATCCCCCACATGGAGGAGGCTCCGCAGCTTTCCGGCCATGTCCGCATCAATGCCCTGTAAATTATGGTAGGAACGGATGATCCGGGTGCGGAAGGTCCGGGCCGCCTCCTCAAGGCTGGGAACCTTGATGTCCTCCTCCAGGTCCACGTAGGCAAAATTGTGCCGCCGGTCCGCTTCCGCGAAGGCAAGGCCCTTGGAAAAGAGCCCGATCCGGGCCCCCTCGCCCCCCACAAAGTTGCCGCCGTCCATGTGCCGCCTGATGGTGAGGATAACCGGCAGCCCCGCCAATTCCGGGAAACGCCGGATCAGAAACCGCTCATCGGGATCAAGGAAGTCCACCCGCAGTTCCGCCACATCCACGTATTTCCGGTACTTGTCCAGCACCTCCAAATCCCTGGCGATAGTTTTTCCGGTCAAACAAAGGCATATCTTTGCCATGGCTACTCCAAGAAACTTTAGTTTCAAAAGTCCGAACGGTAGATAAAAATCGCCGCCACTTTCCCGGCGGCATCCAGGGTAATACGCATCTCAAGCGGCCAGGCCCGGGAGGGGAGCTTATAGAGCATATACCCGTTATAGGTTTTGAGCCCCTCTCCTAAGGCAAGGGAAACCACCCCCCCGGGGTCCCCCAGGCGTATGTCATGGGAGGATTTTACCCCAACCTGCCATACCCGGTCCTTGTACATATACAGATCCCAGTCATTGTACACAAAAACCACATCGTCCTGCCATTCCTCGGCGCCCCGAACCGCGTATACGGTGTCGGGAATTCCATACCGGATATATACCATGGTCAGGGTAAGGCCGATGACGTCAACCGGGTCCCGGGAGGGGCCTTCCCCACCGGTTGCCTGGGACCACAAGGGCAAGGACGGGGCAAGGACCGCGAAAAACAGGCAGATGGCTTTTCTCACCGGGCTTTCCTCCCCCACTTCTTTTTTTTCAGGGTCCGCACTCCCTTCCGCAGGGCCTCCGCAACACTGAAGAGCCGTCTAACCAGGGGCTTATAGGTAAAATCCCAACTACCGCTCCGGTGGATGATAGTCCCGCCAAAACCGGTCTTAAAAAGGTAGAGCCCCGCCATGGGATGATTCGGGTCCGGGCGGGGGGGGATGCCGAAAAGGTCGTATTGGGTACAGCCTGCCGCCTTGGCATCCTCCATAACCTTCCATTGAATGGCATAGCTTGCCATCAGTTCGCGGTGTTCATTGGAGGAAGCGCCGTACAGGTAGGTCGCGGTGTTTTTGCGGAAAAGCACAATAGTGGCGGCCAGGGTTTTTTCCTCATGTTCCGCCACATAAAGCCGGAGTATCTGGCCGGGATATTCGGCGCAATGGACAAACAGGTTTTGATAGTATTCGATGGTGTGGATGCTTATGCCGTCCCGTTTGGCGGTTTCCCGGAAAAGGGCATAAAATGTTTGCAGTTCTTCCGTCCCGGTATACCGGACCCGCACCCCCCGTTTTTTCGCCAGCCGGATATTGTAGCGCCACTTGGACTTCATCTGCTTAAGGATATCACCTTCCGGGGGGGTCAAATCCACCAGTACCGTATCCGGGGGCTGCACATCCGCGGCGGAACGGGAGAAGGGGGGATAAAGGGGGGGGGCCGGCGTTTCCGCCCCCTCGGTATACCAGGGGGGATCGAAACGGATAAAGGCGGTGTTCTCCGGCAGAAAGGACCGGAGGGCCTCTGCAAGTTCCCGGAGGAAGGCGTTTTTTTCCGCGTCCCCGGGGGAAAAACCCGGTGGCAATTCCGGTCCCCAGGGTACGTAGGCAAAGGAAATCCCGAAGGCCAGGGGCCGCCGTATCACCAGGAGGGGCAGCTCAACCGGGGCGCCGCTGCAATCCCAACCGACCAGGAAGGCCCGGGCATTCCAGCCGAACCGGGCCTTGAAGCTGCCCCAAAACCCCGATTGCAGGAAGGACCCCGCCTCGTCGCAGCGGGCAATATCGGCGGGAATGATCCCCCGGTACCGCCAGGAAGGTTCAGCTTCGCTATTGGCTTCGCCAACATCCATCAGTGAACCTCACCGGAGGGGATGATTTTTGTCGTCAGTGGAACGGCGCCCACTAAAAGGCCCTTGCCCCCCACACAAACCCGGTGTTCAGTAACCGTGATGGGTACGGTGAAGAAAGTGTCTATGGTGATTTCACCGGGAACGTCAGCAATATCCAAGCCCTCAATGCCGATACGGGTTCCCGTAGGAATATCCCCGGCATCCAGCACCTCCACCCGTTCATTACCCGCATCATCCTTATCGCCCGCGGCCAGGAGCATCCCCCGGCTTTCCACCCCCCGGAGCTTGGCGGGCTTGAGGTTGTAGGCCACGATAATATGCTTGTTAAGGAGTTCCTCCTCCTTATAGAAGGGGACCAAACCGGAGACAATGGTTCGCTCTTCCCCGGCTATGTCTAAGGTTTCTATGTAGAGCTTATCCGCCTTGGGGTGGCGTTCGATCTTTACAATTTTTGCAACCCGGAGGTCCAGGGTGTCGGCAAAGACGGCGGGCAAATCCACCTTGGCCTTGTCCGCCCTATCCTGCTGGCTCCCGGAATACCGTTCCCGCAGTTCCGCTATCCGGTCGTCCTCCAGCTTGGTAAAGAGGACCTCGCTCCGTACCACCTCGTGAAGCCCCGTATCATGACCAATATCACCCCAGGTAAGTTTGTGAAGGCCAAAGAACGCGGCAATCCGTTCCGCCGCCCGGGGCATATAAGGCTCAATCATCACCGCGATATCCCGGACCACATGGCAGAGGTCCCGGATCAGGGCCTCCGCCGCCAGAGGACCCTCGGTATCGCCGTTCTCGCCCTTTCTTCGCCGCCAGGGTTCGCCGTCCTGGAAGCTCTTGTTGGCAAAGGAGGAAAGCTCGAAGATGGCCCGGAAGGCGTCCCGGAGATCCGCCCGTTCCAGTTTTTCCGTAATATCCGCCTCAAACGTGCGGACGGTATCCCAGAAAGCGGACGCAGTAGGTCCGGCGGTATTTTCAGAACCGGTGCAATCCGGCACCTTTCCGCCATAGTAGCGGGTCACAAAGGTCAGGGTCCGGTTTACCAGGTTGCCTAAATTGCCGATGAGTTCCCCGTTAACCTTCTCCTGGAAATCCTTCCAGGTAAAGAGGGCGTCCGCCTTTTCCGGCCGGTTGTAGAAGATGTAGAACCGCCACACATCGGCGTCGATCCCGGTCTCCATCACATCGGTACCGAAGACCCCCACCCCCCGGGTCTTGGAAAACTTCCCGCTTTCGTAGTTAAGGTACTCCGTACTGGACATATGGTGGAGCATGGTCCATGTGTCCCCGGACCCAAGGAGACTGGAGGGGAAAATAACCGTGTGGAAGGGGATATTGTCCTTGCCGATGAACTGGTACAGCTCCACCTCATCAGGATTCCTCCACCAGTCATCCACAAAGGCGTGCCAATCATCGGTCGTCTCCGCCCCCAGATTCCCGGTGATGGAGATATAGCCGATGGGGGCGTCGAACCAGACATAGAAGACCTTGCCCTCGTAGCCCGGCTTGGGCACCGGGATGCCCCACTTGAGGTCCCGGGTAATAGCCCGCTCCCGGAGGCCGTCCCGTATCCATGCCTGGGTCATCTGAATAGCGTTATTGGCCCAGAATCCCTTGACCGAGGCCTCCCTGATCCAGGTTTCCAGGCGGTTCTTGAGCTTGGGCAGGTCGATATAGAGGTGTTTGGTGGACTTCAACACCGGCGTGGAACCACAGGCGGCACAACGGGGCTCCTTGAGTTCCGTAGGGTCCAGGAGCTTTCCACAAGATTCACACTGATCCCCCCGGGCGTCGGCGTAACCGCAGTGGGGACAGACACCCCGCACATACCGGTCCGCCAGGAACCGGTCACAGGGGCCGCAGTGGAGCTGCTCGATGGTCTGCCCGGTGATAAAGCCTGCGGCATCCAGCTTCTTGAAAATATCCTGGGTAATCTCGGTTTGGATGGGTGTGGAGGTCCGTCCGAACTTGTCAAAGCCGATATTGAACCAGCGGTAGATCTCCGCATGGATGGCGTAGTAGCGGTCGCAGAGTTCCCGGGGGCTTATCCCCTCTTCGGCGGCCCGGTTTTCCGTGGCGGTGCCGTATTCGTCGGTGCCGCATATGTACAGGGTGTCGTAACCCCGGAGCCGGCAGAACCGGGCAAAGGCGTCGGCGGAAAGGACCTGGATAAGGTTACCCAGGTGGGGGACATTGTTCACATAGGGCAAGGCCGAGGTAATTAATCGTCGCTTCATAGGGGCATAGTATAGTAAAAGGGGGGAAGAGTACAAGGCTATCAGGGCTACCGTGACCCCGGTAGAACCGTCTACCGCACTAGGGATTAAGAATGCGGGCCCTTGTACTCAGATAAAGTGCTTTATTTCCCGATCCTCCTGGAAGCCGCTGATCCGGGCAAGGGCGAAGCCGGCGAAGCAGTTTATCATCACGTCCAGGAAAGTACCGATGGCAATGAGGTAGAAGGCCAGGGGTTTGAGGATGAGGTACCCCGCTTCATAGCCCCGGCCATAGCCTACGCAGAGTACCGCCAGGGCGGTGTACGCGGCAGTTCCGGAATGGCGGGCCAGGAGAAAGGAGATAAGTACCGCCCGGAGGCCGATACTCACCACATCACTCAGGGTGACCCCCAGGCTGGAATAGGATTTGATAACCACAATAAATGCGGCGGCGGCCACCATGGCGCTGCCCGCCCGGCCAAAGGCGGCAAAAAGGGCCGTGGTAACGGTATTTGACCGGCGGCGGGCGCCGAGATTTTCCTTAACATGCTGGAAAATAATGGGAAGAGAAAAGTTCATATCCCCGGAAAAGAACGCCGCCAGGGCGGGGCCCAGGGAACCGTAGAGCGCTACCCAGGGGTTCACCTTGGGCTTGATACCGTAGAGAAACAGGGGCAGGATACCGAAGCCCAGAATCACACTAAAAACAGCCAACAGCCGGATAAGATCCCGGAACACACCGGCTTGCAGGATACCGTGAAAGCGGATTGCCCAATACGATGCGAGAACGATGATGATTAGCCCCAGGATTTCCGAAAAGAAGGACGCCACATGATAGAAGATCCGCGACAGGGAATCGAGCAGGGAAACCACCGATTTGGTATAGACCCGGTCGTAGGAAAGGCCCATGCCAAAGAAGAAGGCAAGGACACAAAGGGGCAGGAGGTAGACCCCGTCGGTAAACAGGGCGGCAAGCATATTGGAAGGGAAGAGGTCCAGCACCGCCTGGGGCACGGCCAGGGAAACCAGTTCCACCTGTTCATCAATCTGAATCGGAATCCGGCCGGGGGGCAAGAGCATGGTTACCAGGATTCCCGAGGCAACCACAAAAACGGCGCTTAAGAGGATCAGGAGGAAGGAGCGGAAGAGCAGTCGCCAGAACTGGCCGTCCAGCCGGAGCTCGTAAATCGATATGGTAAGGGAAAAAATCAGGATGGGGACCGTTCCATACCGGCCAATCCTGATGGCCATGCTTTCAAGCCAACCAAAAAGAGCAAGGACATCCGGGTTATCATGGGGCAGGAGGAAGCCGAGGAGGACCCCCAGGAGGGAGCCGATTAACAGTTTAAGCCAGACCTTCATGGACGAATCATACCTGACCGCTCCTCTTGCGTCAAGAAACCCCTCCCGGTATGCTTTACCCATGAGGGAAACCATTACCTTGCTAAGAGAGTCCGGCGCCATGCTGGAGGGGCACTTTCTCCTCTCCTCGGGCCGCCATTCGGACTTTTATTTTCAGTGCGCCCGGCTCCTGCAGTACCCGGACAGGGCGGCGGAGGCACTGGCGCCCGTGGCGGAGCGGCTCCGGGCGGATATCCGGAGGGGAACGCTTGCGGTGGACGCTATTGTGGGGCCCGCTATGGGGGGCATCGTGGTGGCCTATGAGCTTGCCCGGCAACTGGGGCTGCCCGGTTTCTTCACCGAACGGGACGATACCGGCGTCATGACCCTGCGCCGGGGGTTTGAAATTAAGGGTGGGGCAAATATCCTCATCGCCGAAGACGTGGTTACCACCGGGAAGTCCTCCGGGGAAAGCGCCGCGGTACTGGAAGCCCTGGGGGCAAGGATTGTTGCCCTGGCCTGTGTGGTGGACCGCCGGGACTCTGCCGCCCCCCCGCTTGCCTGGCCCCTCTACGCGGCCTGTACGGTGACGGTGGGGAACTGGGAACAGCAGGGTTGCGCGCTTTGCAAACAGGGGATACCCGCGGTAAAGCCGGGTTCCCGGAAATTGTAGGGATACCGTATGAAGGCCCTGTTCCTGGATATAGACGAAACCCTGGTTACCGGTGGAAGGGGCCCCTTCCCGGAGGACATTGAACCAATCGAAGAAGCCCACCGCCGGGGACACAAGGTATTCCTCAGCACCGGCCGGAGTCTGGGCCACATCCCCGCCGTATTACGGGAGGCGGCCTGGCTGGATGGTATCGTCGCCGCCGCCGGCACACAGGTGCTGGTGGGGGACCGGACCATCTATCATACGTGGATTCCAAAGGAAATCCTTCCCGCAATATGCGCCTTCTATCTAAAGACGGGTAAGTTCTGCGTGTTTGAAGGGGAAAGCGGGGTGTACGGAATTAATACGGCCGATTCTTACGATGGAATGGAAATCATTCCCCTCCATAAGGAGGATGATTTCTTTACCCGGTATCAGGACACGGTACTATCAAAGCTAACCATTGGGGGCAGCATAAGCGAAGCGGAGCGTAACCTGTTAGGTACGCATTTTCACCTGAACAGCTTTACTAATTACTTTGAGGGGATACTCCTGGGGGAAAGTAAATCGAAGGGGATGTGCATAGCCCTTGAAGCCCTGGGCATCCCCCGTGAAAACAGTATCGCCATCGGTGACAGCGAAAACGATATCGACATCATCTGCGCCGCCGGCTTGGGCATTGCTATGGGTAACGCCTGTGATAAATTGAAAGCCCTGGCCGGGGCAATCACCGGCGACTGCGGCAAAGGCGGGGTAGGGCAGGCGATTCGTAGGTTTGTGCATTGACAAAAGAGGCGGGCTTCCATAGGCTACGTACTATAGATGAAAGTTTCTGTTTTTATCCGTATCTTTGCGGTTCTGATTATCCTGACGGCGGTGCTTATCGGAGTTGGCCTGGGGCGTGCCCTGGCAGAAACCACAAATATCAAGCATCAGGAGAACTTTGTTGAGTTTGCCCCGGCGCTTCCCACCAGGATCATGGATATCAACGGGACCTTGATCACCGAGTTTTCTGCGGATGAAAAGCGGGAGATGGTTTCCCTTAGCGAACTGCCCCGGCACCTGATCTATGCGGTGCTGGCCCGTGAGGACCCGGATTTTTACACCCATAGGGGCTTTAGTATCCGGGGTATCGCCCGGGCATTCGTAGGGCAGATCATCGGCCAGTCTCTGGGGGGCGGCTCTACGATAACCCAGCAGGTGGCGGGGACCCTCTACACCGACCGGACCGAGAAGTCCTATTCCCGGAAGATACGGGAGCTCTGGTGGTCCCTGCAAATGGAACGGCGGTACACCAAGAACGAAATCCTTGAAATCTACCTTAACTATATGTACATGGGCCCCGGTACCTATGGGGTGGAGGCGGCAAGTAAGTACTTCTTCGGCCATAGCGCCCGGGACATCTCCCTGGCGGAGGCGGCGATCCTGGTGATCCAGCTTTCCAGCCCCTCCCGGTACAATCCCCTGGATAACCCCAATGTGGCCCGGGACCGGCAGCGATCCGTGCTGGACCGGATGATCGACTTCGGGTACACCTCCCGGGAAGAAGCGGAGGCCTCCTTTAACGAGTATTGGGATAACTACGACTATACCCGTGCTTCAACCTCGGCCTACTATAGCCGGGAGGACGCCGCCCCCTGGTTCAGCGAATACGTCCGCCGGGAGTTGGACGGCATGATGTACGGGACTATGGACTACTACCGGGATGGCTACACGGTACTCACCACCCTGGACCTGCGGCACCAGCAGGCGGCGGCAAAGTTCATGGAACAGGGGCTCGCCAAGGCCAACACGGAATATGTCCGGTCCAGCTCAAACCGGCTGACCGAGGCGGAAAAGACCTACGTACCGGTGATAGACATGCTTTCCCTGGTCTTTGACCTGACGGATATCTACGCTTCCTCGGAAGCCCAAATTGAGCAGAAGGCCCTCTCCCGGTATACCAAGGTGGTGAACCCCGTGGTGGATATGGCCGCATTGATGTTCGGCATCCAGGACTTAAAGGTGATGACCGGAAGCGCCTTCGCGGACCTCAAGACCAACACCGAAAAGAATGTGGTAGAGGGCGCCCTGATTGCCATTGAAAACGATACCGGCTATATCACCGCCCTGATAGGCGGCTCCAAATACGATGAATCCAACCAGCTTATCCGGGCAACCCAGGGGAATATCCAGCCCGGCAGTTCCTTCAAGCCCCTGTATTACTCCGCCGCCATCGACTCCCGGACCTTTACCCCCGCAAGCCTTATCTACGACCTCCCCATCGTGTTCCATAACGAGGACGGCACCCCCTACATCCCCCTGAACTTCCGGGGTGAGTGGAAGGGCTCGGTGCTGCTCTACGACGCCCTGGCCAATTCCATGAACGTCCCCTCCCTCAAGGTTCTGGACACCATCGGCTTTGACGCCGCCATAGACCGCGCCGCCGCCCTCTTGGGCATAAGCGACCCTGCCGTGATACGCCGGACCTTCCCCCGGGTCTATCCCCTGGGACTGGGTATCATCTCCGCCGCCCCCCTGCAAATGGCCCGGGCCTTCGCGGTATTCGCCAACCAGGGCCGGGAGGTGAGTCCCATCGCCATCCGCTCGGTGGAGGACCGGAACGGGCGGGTGGTATTGGACACGGAACGGGAGGTACGGCTCCGGCAGCGGCGCATGGGCAGCGGCATCCAGGTGATAAGCCCTCAAAACGCCTATGTGATGACCAGTATGCTGAAGAAGACCGTGGAAATGGGAACCCTCTACGCCCCCTCCGAATGGGGGGCCAAGTTTACCTACCGGGATGAGCAGGGCAGGCGCTACCACATGCCTATGGCGGGGAAAACCGGCACCCCCCAAAACTGGTCCGACGCCTGGGCCGTGGGCTATTCCCCCTACTACACCACCGCCATCTGGTTCGGCTTCGACAAACCCGGCAATTCCCTGGGGGTCAACCTCACGGGATCCACCCTGGCGGGCCCGGTCTGGGCGGACTTTATGCGGGAGGTACACCAGGGCCTGCCCCTCAGGGATTTTGCGAAACCCTCCACGGGCATCATTGAGGTGACGGTCTGTACCAAGTCGGGGCTGCTCCGCACGCCGGGATGTCCCGGGGATGTGACCATGCCCTTCCTGGAAGGCACCCAGCCCAGCCGGTACTGCGATCTCCACGATGACGCCGCCGCCCGGACCGGGCAGGTAAACCTCCAGGGAATGCGCCTTGATACCCTGTTCATGGACGGAGGCAACCTATTGGGGGAACTGAAGCTGCCGGAGCTGCGGCTGGATTTGCCGGAATCGCCGCGAAGACCGCCGCCGGTAACCCGGCCTGCCCCAAATTCAACCCGAGGCCGTACCGATAGGTCCACGACCAACCCCATCATCCCGGACGAGGAGTTTGACCTGGAATTGCCGGATTATAATCCTCTCCTTGAATGAAGCTCCCCACGCTCAAATACAATATGGCCTGCCTGAACAGCGCCTTCTCCAGTTCCGCCCCGCAGAGGCCCTCAGGCAGCGAGCCCTCTGCCTTTGCCAGTGCTTCCGCCGCCGCCCTCTGGTCGTAGCCCATCTCCGCCAGGGCCCTTACCAGGTCGGCGTGGGGGGACGCCGCCTGTGGCTTACCACCACCGCTCGTCAGTTTCCCCTTGAGGGTGAGGATCATCTTCTGGGCGGTCTTCTTCCCCAATCCGGGCACCGCTTCCAGGCGGCCCACATCCTCGGTATCCAGGGCCCGTTGCAATTCCGCTTGACTTATGCCCCCCATGATCTTCACCGCCTGCCGGGGACCGATGCCGTCAACCTTGAGGAGTTCCAGGAAGGTAGCCCGGCGGGTTTCATCGGCAAAGCCGAAAAGCCGCATCTGGTCCTCCCGGTGGTACAGCCAGGTATAGACCTGCCCTTCCTCCCCGGCCTGGGGGAGCAGGCCGATGTCCGTGTGGGGGACTGAGATGTCCCACTCAATGCCCCCGGTGAGGATATGCAGGGTGTCGTCGAGTTTTCCGGTAATGGTTCCGCGGATACGGTTAAACATGGGGATTCCTTTAGGTGTTTTCGGGGTTGAGGTCCCGGGTCCGGTAGGTGAGATCCTCCCGTATGGGATACCCGCAGGCCGTCAAAAACCGGCATCCCCCCCCGTTAGCCTTAAATGATACTGCGGCGGCCTTGTTGATCCCCTCCCGGACGAGGGCCTCTTCTACGGCGTTAATCAGGGTCCTGCCGATATTCCGGCTGCGGAACGTCTCCTTAACCGCCACATGGTAAATATAACCCCGGCGCCCGTCATGGCCCCCTAAAATGGTCCCCGCCATCTCGCCGTCTTCCTCCGCCGCAAAGCAGGTAAGGGGGTTCCGCTCCAGGAACTTCCGGATCCCCGTTTCGGAATCATCCAGGGTCTTCAAACTTAGTCCCGCCGAAGCCTTCCATAGGGTGTAAGCCGCATCATAGTCCTCAATCGTCAATAACCGGATATTCATGGCATCCATCCTTGTTTCAGTTTTTCCAGCAGCCGTTCCCGGCGATGGAACATCTCATCCTCTATACTATCTCCTATACTATCTTGAATGTCAGGTAAAGCCAAGAACGCTTCGACATACCCCAAAGCCGATGCCGGGTCCCGCCGTTTCCATTCCGCCTCAATCGCCCGTGTACGGTAATGGCAATAGGCGGCCCGCCGATACCCCAACTCCACCGCCGCCTGTAAGAGAGCATCCCCGGTTTTCATCGTCCCCGCCCCAAAGGCTTCTTCCCCATGACGGCGGATTGCCCTATGCCACCGGAGGGCAAGGTTTTCCGGATCGCAGCGGAACCGTTCTCCCCCGCCAGAGGGGTCTTCCGCAATCGTACAAAGGGCGCCCAGAATCCCTCCGAGGCCGGCGATATCCCGGGCATTGTGGTCACAGACCTTGAGCAGTTCCGAGGGCTCCCCGGTCTTCAGGAAGGAAAACCAGATGTCCGGCGCCATAGAGCCCGGGATATCCCCGGTACGGTCCAGCCCCAGGATACCGGTTTCAATCGCCCCCTGGGAACAGGACGGCAGAACCCGCTTCCACAGCTGCCGGCAGGGGTGGAGGAGGTCCGCCTGGTAATAGTCCGGAGGCCGGATGCCGTTCATGATACAGCGTGTATTGAGCAGTTGGGAGTCAAAACTCTTGCCGTTATAGCTTATCAATAGAGAGGATTCCGCAAATTCCCCCAGGACGGCCTCCAGAAAACCGGGTTCCCCCGGATAGTCCAGGAGCAGGTACTGATCCACCTTGAGGGTATCCTCCCCCGTCAGCCTGCCAAAGGCGGCCAAGAAGGCCAGGGTACCGGGACCGGTGGAAAGGCCCGTGGTTTCCAGGTCGAAGAAAAGCAGATCATCAAGGCGGGGCGGGGAAGCAGGGTAGCGGAGGAGGTCCGGAACCAGGATGCCCAGAGACCGGGGCGCGGTGCAGCGAAGCTGCGGGGACGCCATAACCACCGACCGCTTCACCACCAGGGGGCCTACGGTCACCCAGTCCGGGCCGGCCCACTCGGCGGGTTTTTTCAAGGGAAGAGGCTGCTGGTCTGTGTCTCCGGCCGCTCTTTTTGGTGCAGATGCCCGGATGTGCTGCAACCGGGCCCGCAAATTTTGTCCCATCCCCTGTCCCCGCTCGCTACTTCTGAAGAACCCGTAGAAACGCTGCGGTTCCCCCTTTGTTTTCCCCGGGCCCCACACAGGAAGGGCAGCCTTCTTTACAGGGACATTCCGCAACCACCCGGTATACGGACCGGAACAGTTCCCCCGTATGTCGCCCCAGGCTTTCCGCAAGGCCCGTGCCGCCGGGGTATTTATCGTATATATACAGGGCGGGCACACCAAAGTGGGGGTCCCTGACCCGTTCCGCCATGCCGAGGTCCCGTGGATCGCAGAGGAGAAACACCGGGGCCATGTGTTTGATCAGGGTTCCCGCCCCGGCCAGGATTGAGCCTGCACCGTCTTCCCCGGCGCTTGCAAGGACCGTAGCGGCGGCACTGGTATTGCCAAAGAGCAGCGCCAGGGACCGGGTCTGCATTTCCTCCTCCGGCAAATCAATATCCCCGTAGCCGACATTCTCGTGGGTGTGGAAGCGGATCTTCTTGAACTTCGCCGCCTGGGACCGGACCAGCACATCCCCCAATACCCCCGTGCAAACGCCGAAATCCAGGGTTTCATCTTCGGTAAGCACCTTGATATCCGTCTTTACCAGCCCATCGGTAAAGTAATTCACCTCCGCTTCCCGCACCAGGCATTTCCGGTTGGGGATATCCAGGGATTCCACCAGGTACTGCCGGCCCCGGTGCATGTACACCGCATTCTTAAAGATCAATTCCTTCGCACTGGGCCGGTCCATCTCGCCGATGACGGCGTTACGCCCCGCCGTCACATCCACTATCACCACATTATCCGCCAGGGCGGACCGCAAACTGATCCCCTCCGCCGGGAAGGACCGGTCCGCCCAATGCCAGCGCGCGCCCGTATGCCGTACAACCCCATCCTCTTCCAGATACTCCAACACATCCCGCGCCCCGGTTCCAAAAGCGCCGGAGCCCCCTAATTCTTCGTCGGTAAAAGGCAGTTCAAATGCCGCGCACTTAACATGGTCCGTCAGGATATAGGGGTTATCCGGGTTAATCCGGGCCTCCTCAGGCAGCCCGCGGAAAAACCATTCCGGGTCATTCATGATAAACTGGTCCAGGGGCGATGATGACGCTACAAACACCGCCACCGATGAGCCCCCCCTTCGGCCCGCCCGCCCCGACTGCTGCCAGAAGCTATTGAAGGACCCCGGAAACCCCGCCACCACCGACGCATCCAGCCCGCCGATGTCGATCCCCAGTTCCAGGGCATTGGTAGACACCACCCCCCGTATGCTTCCCTCCCGCAGCCCCTTCTCAATTTCCCGCCGCTCGTTGGGGAGGAGGCCCCCCCGGTATGCCTCCACCCTGATCCGGGAATTATCCGTATAGATATTTGCCAGGTCCTCGTTCACGTATGCGGCGGCCACCTCGGTTTTTACCCGTGAATGGGCAAAGAGGATGGTCTTGATACCCCCCTTAAGGAATGCCAGCATCCAGCGCCTGCTTTCGGTCACCACCGACCGGCGAATCCCCTGAACCGCATCCACCAGGGGCGGGTTGTAAAGGATGATCCGCTTCTCCCCACGGGGCGCCCCATTGTTGTCCACCAGGCTTACCTCGCCGCCGATCAGAGTTTCCGCCAGTTCCCTGGGGTTGGCGATGGTGGCGGAACAGAGGATGAACTGGGGTGTGGAGCCGTAAAAGGCGCAGACCCGCCGCAATCGCCGCAGTACATCCGCCACATGGCTCCCCAGGACACCCCGGTAGGCGTGGGCTTCGTCTATGACGATGTACTTCAAATTGGAAAAGAACTTGATCCACCGGGGATGGTTGGGCAGTATCCCCGCATGGAGCATATCCGGGTTGGAGATGATGATCCGCCCCGTATCCCGTGCAGCAACCCGGAGGGAATCCGGGGTGTCCCCGTCGTAGGTGGACACCTTTATGGGGATATCGGCGCCCACCAGTTCATTCAGCTCCGACTGCTGGTCCTGGGAAAGGGCCTTGGTGGGGAAAAGATAGAGGGCGCGGGCCTTATCGTCCCGCAGCAATGCCTGGAGGGTGGGCAGGTTGTAGCAGAGGGTTTTCCCCGACGCGGTGGGGGTGAGTACCACCACATTACGGCCCTGTTGCAGCGCCGCCCAGACCGAGCCCTGGTGGGTGTAGATTTCCGCAATACCCCGGTTCCAGAGCCGGGCAGCCAGACGGCTATCCAAATCCGTCGGGAAGGGAACGGTTTCCCCCCCGGTAGCCGGAAGGAGCCGTTCTTCCACGATGTAAGGGGCAAAGCCGGGATCGGTGAGGATTTTTTGCAAGGCTGAAGCTGTTTTCTCCATTAATTTCATACTAACATTACAAAAGATTGATGGTAAAGTATCGACAAACCGGTAATTCCTTTTTATAATAACGGTAGAGGTTGAAAAGTAAGGGGGTCATCTGTGTCTGAAGTGTTGTCTATTGTATTAGGTGGCGGTAAGGGGACCCGGTTGTTTCCTTTAACCAAAGACAGGGCAAAACCAGCCGTTCCTTTTGGCGGCAAGTTCAGAATTGTGGATATCCCCATTTCAAACTGCATCAACGCGGGCTTCAAGCAGATATACATCCTTACCCAATTTAACTCCGCCTCCCTGCACCTGCACCTGGCCCATGCCTATGTCTTTGATATCTTTTCCAAGGGCTTTGTGGAGATCCTCGCCGCGGAACAGACCAACGAACATTCCGGGTGGTACGAGGGTACCGCCGATGCGGTGCGGAAGAACTTTGTCCATTTCCGGACCCATAGGCCGGAGTATTATATCATCCTGTCCGGGGACCAACTGTACCGTATGGACCTCCAGGATTTCTTGCAGAAGCACAAGGACTCCGGCGCAGCCATCACCATAGCCAGCACCCCGGTTTCCCGTGGGGAAGCCAGCCAGCTGGGTATCCTGCAAGTAAACAAGAAGAATGAGATAACGGAGTTCTTAGAGAAACCCGGCCCCACCAAGGACATCGGCGAGTATAAAGTACCCGATGAATTGAAGAAGGATAAGAACTCCAGGGCCGATGAATATTTGGCCTCCATGGGCATCTACATCTTCAGCGCCGCCGCCATGGAAAGCTGCCTGGACAATGATTTTACCGATTTCGGCAAGGAAATCATCCCCACCGCCATCCATGACCTCAAGGTCAACGCCTACATTTTCAACGGCTACTGGGAGGACATCGGAACCATTCGGAGTTTCTACGAGGCAAACCTGGACCTGACCACCCTCAAGCCCCGGTTCGACTTCTACGACGAGGACCGGCCCATCTACACCCATGTGCGGAACCTGCCCCCCTCAAAGATGAATTTCAGCAATATGCACCAGTCCATAGCCGCCGAGGGCTGTATCATCACCAACGCGTCGATATCCAACTCCATCGTCGGGGTCCGTACCATCATCGAGTCCGGGGCCAGCCTGAACGGGGTCATCTGCATGGGCGCGGACTACTACGAAACCGAAGCCCAGAAACATCAGAACACCGAAAACAGGGTGCCAAATGTAGGCATCGGGAAGGGGGTCATCGTGAAGGGCGCCATCATCGACAAAAACGCCTGCATAGGGGAGGGCTGCCGCATCGGCATCGACGACCTGAACCGCACCGACGGCAACTACGGGCACTACTACATTGTGGATGGGATCATCGTGATACCGAAGAATACCATACTGTACCCTGGAACGGTGATTTGATAGATTACGGCAAGTTCGATAAGGCCTTACAGCATTTGGTATTACAATATCAGAATTATTGCGGCCTGGGTGGACGGTCCGCTTTAGGGGAAATCGACCGGGAAGCGATTGCGGAATCGGTCATCCAGCGTTTTGAGGTGTGTTACGACTGTCTATGGAAGGTTCTTAAGCGGTACCTTGGAGAAAACCTTGGCTTACCGGAACTTCCCAATAGCCCCAAACCCCTGTTTCGCATTGCCTTTGAGAACCGTCTTTTCCCGGCGGTGGAACCATGGCTTTTATATACCGATGTCCGGGTCAGTACTTCCCATGACTATTCGGGGGATAAGGCTGGAGAAGCCTTAGTTGCAGCGGAGGGCTTTATCAACGATGCCGTTGCCTTGTATCAAAAAATGACCGGGGAATCATGGTTGCTTCCGAAATAGTCCTTACTGCCCGTGATCGGGAAATTCTTGTTTCTCTCATTGGGCAGTATCTTCCTCATACCCCGGTATGGGCTTTTGGGTCCCGTGTCAAAGGGACTTCCTATCCCTGGTCGGATCTTGATCTGGTCATCTTTACCCGTGTGGAGCATCGGCCCCAGGTTTCCCTGTTGAAAGAAGCCTTGGAAGAATCGAACTTGCCGTTCCGGGTGGATCTGCTGGAATGGGATGGGTTACCGGAACATTTTAAGGAGAATATCAAAACGGAACATGTGATAGTGCATAACGGTGATTTAGCCTAGCGCCTGCACAAGGTCGGCGATAAGAAGCTAAACGCTGGTGTCAGGGAGCCTAACGCTGGTGTCAGGGAGCTTAACGCTGGTGTCAGAGAGCTTAACACTAGTGTCAGGGGGCTTAACGCTGGTGTCAGGGAGCTTAACGCTGGTGTCAGGGGGCTTAACGCTGGTGTCAGGGAGCTTAACGCTGGTGTTAGGGAGCTTAACGCTGGTGTTAGGGAGCTTAACGCTGGTGTTAGGGAGCTTAACGCTGGTGTTAGGGAAAACTTGTGGTCAGTGGTTATTTTTCTTCTAAAATACCGATCCTACCCCTTGACGCCTGTGCTATGCTCGCGGCTCTTAACGGGTTACCAATTTGTCGTGGCGGCCGCAACTACCGCCGTCTCCACCCGTATCTTCCCATCCAACCCATCCGCGATAAACACCGCCCCAAAGGGGTAGTTCCCCTCCAGCAGCATCGTTGAAAGCGGGTCCTCCAGCTCTTTCTGAATAGCCCGCCGCATAGGCCGCCCGCCGTACTTCGGGTCCCACCCCTTTTCTATCAGAATCCGGCGGGCCGCCGGAAGCACTTCGATGGAGTACCCCTGTTCCGCCAGCCGCTCTGAAAGTTCCTCTATCTGCAATTCCAGAATTGACTCCACCTGCGCCTCGTCCAGCGCATGGAACACTATCACATCATCCACCCGGTTAATAAATTCCGGGTTAAAGAGCCGGCGCAGTTCCGACAGGGCGGCGCTCTGTATTTCCGCCAAACCCATGATGCCGGTCTCGGAGGAAAAGCCCAGCCGCGAGTCACGGGAAATCTCCCGCACACCGGCGTTGCTGGTCATGATGATCACCGTGTTGCGGAAGTTCACCGTGTGCCCCAGGTTGTCCTTCAGTTCTCCCTCTTCCAATACTTGCAGCAGTAGGTTGAAGACATCCTGGTGGGCCTTTTCAATTTCGTCAAAGAGGACCACCCGGTAGGGGTTCCGCCGGATCTTCTCGGTGAGGACGCCCCCTTCTTCGTAGCCCACATAGCCCGGGGGCGCGCCTACCAGACGGGAGGCGTTGTGTTTTTCCATATAGTCGGACATGTCGATGCGGACCAGGGAATCCTCGTTGCCAAAAAGATACTCCGAAAGCCGCTTAGCCAAAAGGGTTTTGCCCACACCCGTGGGGCCCAGGAAGATGAAGGAACCCAGGGGACGTTTGGGGGATGAAATGCCGGCCCGGGAGCGGCGTATGGCGGAAGAGATGCGGCTCACCGCCTCATCCTGGCCCACCACCGACCGGTGCAGTTCCTCTTCAATCTTGAGCAGCCGCCGGGACTCCTGTCCCTCCAGCCGGGTCAGGGGTATCCCCGTGGTTTCCGACACCACCCGCCGGATATCCCCTTCACTCACCACCATCCGCTCCTTCCGGGAGGATTGCTCCCAAGCGTTCCGGATCGATTCCAGCCGCTCTCGCAGGCGCCGCACCCGGTCCCGTATCCCCGCCGCCCGCTCGTAGTCCTGAACCGAAACCAGGGAGCTTTTTTCATCGTTTAAGAGCCGGATCTCCGCCTCAATATCAGAAATCTCCGGGGGATTGCTCCTTGCTTCCAGCTTCCGCATGGCCCCGGCTTCGTCCAGAATGTCGATGGCCTTATCGGGCATGAACCGGCCCACGATGTATCTTTGGGCCAGATGCGCCGCAGCGTCCACCGATTCCGGGGTATAGGCCACCCGGTGATGGTCTTCGTACTTTTTCTGAATCCCCTTGAGAATATTGAGGGTTTCCGGAAGTCCCGGCTCGTTAACCTGCACCGCCTGAAAACGGCGTTCCAGGGCGGCGTCCTTTTCAAAGTGTTTCCGGTATTCCGCCAGGGTGGTGGCGCCGATGCACTGGATGTCCCCACGGGATAGGGCGGGCTTGAGCATGTTCGACGCGTCGATGGTTCCCTCGGCGCCCCCCGCCCCGATAATCGTATGTATCTCGTCAATAAAGAGGATCACATTTTTGGCGGCGGCTATCTCCCTCATGATCTTCTTGAGCCGTTCCTCAAATTCGCCCCGGTATTTGGTACCCGCCACCACAGAGCCCAGGTCCAGGGACAGGATGCGTTTCCCCGCCGGCATCTCGGGAATGTCGTCATCGGAAAAAAGCTGGGCCAGACCCTCCACGATGGCGGTTTTGCCCACCCCGGGCTCCCCCACCAGGACGGGGTTGTTCTTGGTCCTCCTGGATAAGATACGCACCGCCCGGTTGATCTCCTTCTGTCTATCTATAACCGGGTCCAGTTTGCCCAGCTTGGCCAGGGCGGTAAGGTCCCGGGAGTACTCGTCCAGGGTTGGGGTGGAACTGAGGGGCGGGGCGGACCAGCGATCTGCGGAGGCCGGTTTTGTCCGGTCTGAATGTGACCGCGATTGCCCCCTCGGCATGGGGCGGAAAAAACCGGGCTGGTAGGGGGAACAATAGTCCGATTCCAGACCGGTATTAAAGGTGGTCTGAACCACCACCCGCAGCATATCCGTATCCACCGCCCGCTGGTGGAGGTAAAGCTGTACCGGGGAATCCTGCTCCCGCATGGCCGCAAAGAGAAGATGCTCCGTACCGATATAGTCGTTTCCCATGGACCTGGTTTCCTCGGCGGCGTTCTCAAGCATGGTTCTGGTCCGTTTGGAGGGGGGCACATCGCCGAAAACCAGCGTGCCGGACATACGGGTTATCTCGTTCTCCAGGGTATGCCGGAATTCCAGTAAATCTATTCTCAGAAACGTCAAGGTCTTACAGGCTATGCCCGCGCCGTCCTTGAGCAGGGCAATAATCACGTGTTCCGGCAGGAGCTGGTCCGCATTAAAATGCCGCGCCTCTTCCTGGGCGTCAATGGTCAATATACGATGCGCCCGCTGGGTCAAACCTTTCGACACAAGAAACCTCCCAATATGCTCTCACCCAGGGCTAGGCCCCGGGGTTTAACCGCACCAAAGATATTGCCGCCTCGTGCAGTTCCTGCACCCCCCGGGTTCCCAGACGAATCCGCGTTATGATGAAAGCGCCGTTGTCGGTTTCGCTGCGGTCTACCCGGTAGGTTTCATGGGTGAGGCCGGAGCCGTTCCGGGGGCGCAGTTCGAGTATCTCCTGGTTGTCCAGCATGAAAAAGGCGTATTGTCCCCGTTTTTGTATGGCTCCGCCGGAATGGATTTCATAGTTTCCATTGACGAAAAAAACCAGCCGGCCAATGGAGCCGTCATAGGATGCGTCGATGTAGGGGAGGACTGCGGGCGCCGACTCGGTCCCGGCAGGGGCGCCTTGGGAGGTGGCCTTCCGGTACGAACCGTCCCAGGGCGCGGTAACGTAGATCTTCAGGCGGACATCCTCAAAGACCTTTACCCGTATGCTTTCCAGGGATTCCAGCTCAATGTCAAGAAATCTTCGCAGGGTGGTGACAGAAATATTCTGGCTGGAGACGTAGAGCCCATGCCGGGTGGCGCTGGAATTCTGCCAGGTAAAGACCTGCTGGATTTCCTCACCGTAAAAGATAATCTCCCGGTTTCCCGGATCAAAATAGATATACTGTCGGTTATCCAGGGTTCCCTGGGGGCTCACATAGTACCAGAGGCCGGTGATGAATTGTTCAAAGCCCTCCCTGCCTCCGCTCAATAGTTCCTGTACCCGGCGCTGTTCGATCTGGGACCCCGGAATCCGGTTTATCCGGCTCTGCTCGTAGATCCCGCTGATGCTGTTATATGCGTAGATACGCTCCTCCTGATCCAGAATGTTTGTTGAATTAGGATCCCGGCCATAAGCGGCAATAGTAAAACTCTCTCCATTGGTAAGCCCCATCTGATATGCCTGGGTACGCTCCACTTCCTGCACCTGAATGGACCCATCTATGCGCAGTTCCGCTATTTTGGTGAAGGAACTCTCTCCCAGGGCGCGGAAAACCGTCAGGGTCTGTTCCCCCGCACTGTTCATGCCGCTTACCAGGATACAAAAACTGCGGTCTCCGATGAGGTCCTGGGTATACACCGAGGCGGTCCCCTGCCGGGTAACCGGGGTGGAGGCGCTCCAGAGGCGGCGGTATCCCCCTATATCCTCATCAAAATCAATGTAGGTGATAAAAATGGGGCTGTCCGCATTCCGGTACGCCAGGATCTGTTCATCCATCATGTCCCTGTCCATGTCCTGGGTGAGGACCGCCACAATGGATTCCCCATCCTCAAGGGCCACCTTGGCGTTCATGGTATCCTCATAGACCATCCGCTCAACGCCGGTATCCATCGGAGCGGGATCGGGATTCCGGGGGATTACCACCCGGGCCTGCCACTGTTTCTTTCCCGGGGCGCCGGATAAGGGTGGGGGCACAAAATACAGGAATACGACGCCCGCCGCGACGGCTAAAAAAATCAGGGGGGTCAGGATCTTTACCATTTTTCCGGTCATAATTTCTACGCCCCTTCCAGGGCGTCTTTCACCGTTTCCATAACCCGTTCCAGGGTTTCTTCAAGGGTACGATCGCTGCAGAAACCCGCCGCCAGGGCGTGTCCCCCCCCTCCAAACTGCTGGGCTATTTTTGAAACATTAAGGCCGGCCCCGTGGTCCGCTCCCTTGGAACGCAGGGAACAGCGGATCGTGCCCTCCTCGGTTTCCTTAACCATAATAGATACCAGGACCTCCTTGCTTCTTAGGGGAATATTGATAAAGGCTTCGGCGTCTTCATAATGGGCCCCCGTGGCGGTCAGGTCCTCCTTCCGCAGGGTCAGTACTGCTAAGCGGTTTCCGTAGTGCAGTATTAGTGTGGACAGTATCTGCCGCTGCAAAAGCAGGGAAGCGGAGGAGGTACTCTCGTGTAATTTTTTGTATATTTCGTAGGGCGCGGCCCCGGCTGAGACCAGGGTACAGGCTGCCTGAAAGGTGCGGATGGTGGTTTTGGAATAGGCAAAGGAACCGGAGTCGTAGCTTAAGCCCGCATAGAGCGCCGTGGCGGTTTCCTTGTCCGGGGCTATGTTGAACGCCCCGGCGATATCCATTATCATTTCGCAGGTGGCTGCGGCGCCGGGGTCGATATATCCCTCCAGGGTAGCGTGGGGATTCAGCTCGTGGTGGTCAATAACTTTGACCCCTTTAAATAAGGGGATGATGTCCTTCATGGCCCCGGTATGGAATTCATCGGCGGTATCCAGGACGATCAGCGCCGATGTTCCGGGGATGTCCCGGTGCGTTTCCGAATCCCAGACCTCCGCGATGTTCCGGGGATCCATGAAGCGGAACCGTTCCGGTACTGCCGATGCATTGAGAACCCGCACCGTTTTCCGGCGTTTTTTCAGGATATAGGCCAGGGCAATTTCCGCCCCTAAGCCGTCTGCGTCCGCCTTGTCATGGGTAGTAAGGGTGAAGCAGGTGTTATTTTCAATAAAATCCAGTATCGTCGATAGCATACTACTACAATATATGAAAATATACGGATGTGGAAGTGGCAATACATAGAGGAGCGTTTACGAATGATACAAGATGCGTTCTCCACCAGGGCGGGGTTTAATTCCGCGGTGCGGGGGATCAAAAAAACGGTCGGGATTTTGGAATCCCTGGAGGCCGGCAAAAATCTGGCGGATATACTTGGTGAGCCGGAGTACGGGGACATTGCCGGCAGGGATCTCTTACCGTTGCTGCGGCTGCTCCTGATAGACAAGCGGGGATACCGCGCCTTTTCCGCAAACCCGCTCACCATAGCCGCCGGCCTTCCCGCCCTGGCCGCAGAATTTGCCCGATGGAAGGCGGTGGATTTGGTGGCCGTCTGCCACGATCCCGGCCGTGGGCTTCTGATTGCCAATCCTAAACAGGCCGGGCAGCTTGCCGCCCTGGGCCCGCTCCGTCCCCGGGAACTCCTGGTGGTTTATGCAGGCGCTGTCTCTGGAGATGTCCCGGAGGGGCTTCTCCTAAAGGCGGCCCAAACAGCCGCCGCACTTTTCGGCGGCGTAAAGACGGATGTCGAAGCGGATTTGTACCGGGACGGAGGGGAGGGGAAACGGAGGGTCATACCCGCCGGGCCGGTTCGCGTTGAGCGGATGACCCCCCGGTACTCGGTGGAGGTTACCAATGAGCTCTTTCACAATGGTAATGTTGAGGCGTGGAAACGTATTGTAAGCGCTTATCATGCCAAATACCCCGGACTTACGGTGCATATCTATTACGAGGATGAGCCTATCATGGATATCAATGCCCTTTTTACCTGGGGTAAGGTAAAGCACGGCGGTTCAATCCAGTTTGCCGTGTCCGGGAGGGATATTAAGGATGTGTCCACCTTACGGCGTTATCTGGCCCAGGGCGCGAGCCCCAATTTTGAGCCCCTTCTCCAAACTCCGGTGATGTATGGGATGTATGAATAGAAAAAAATCCGCCGAAGAGGAAATCCGGTTCCTCCTGGATCAGGTCAAACAAGGCCGTATTGATGCGGCCCATGCGGTCAAGGCCCTGGACATTTCGCGGCTGGACGAGATCCTCCACCGCCTTATCAAGGCCCCCAGCGTAGAGGGATTGCCGAAATGGACCGGCGGCATATCGGGCGCCCCCGGGGCCGCAGTGGGCAGGGCCTATTTCAGTGCCGATGCCCTCCTCTTAGCCCGGAAGCGGGGCGAGGCGTGCATCCTGGTTCTGCCATCCGCCTTTGCCGGGGATGTAAAGGCCATAGAGGCCGCCGCCGGGGTGCTCACCGCTCAAGGGGGCTATGCGGCCCATGCCTCGGTGGTGGCCCGCCAGTACGGCACGGTGTCCCTGGTGGCGCCGGAACTGACCATCACCGGCACAAAGGCGGTCCTGGGGAGCCTGGTTTTTTGCGAAGGGGAGTCCATCACCCTGGACGCGCCCTATGACGGGGAGCCGTCGGTGTACCGGGGGGCGGCGGAACTCACCGAACCGGATATAGCCGAATCAAGCCTCTTTGAGTTTATCGCCCTGGCCAAGGGGATCATAAAACAGTTCCAGGTTCGGGCAAATGCGGAGACCCCCACCGATGCGGAACGGGCCCTGTCCTTCGGCGCAGACGGCATCGGCCTCTGCCGCACCGAACACATGTTCTTCCAACCAGGCAGGATCAACACCTTCCGGGAGATGATCCTCTCCGAGGGGGCGGAGGCCCGGCAACAGGCCCTGGAAAAACTCCGGATAATGCAGCGGGACGATTTTTACCGCATCTTCAAAATCATGGCGGGGAAGGCGGTGACCATCCGGCTCCTGGATGCTCCCCTCCATGAATTCATGCCCAACACCGGGGATGAGCTTACAAGCTATATGGACCACCTTTCGGCCTCCGCCGGGGCGCCAATTTCCCCGGCCACGGTCCTGGCACGGATAGAGGCCCTGAAGGAATGCAACCCCATGCTCGGCCACCGGGGGTGCCGTATCGCCGTAAGCTATCCGGAAATCTACGCCATGCAGGTTTCCGCTATCTTTGAGGCGGCCCATGCCCTTGTCCATCCGGAGATTATGGTCCCCCTGATAATGAACGCGGCGGAGATGAAACTTATCGCCTACGGTAAGCGGGTCACTGGGGCGGAGTACGCGGGAATCGCCGATATGGCCGGGCCTCTGCCCTACAAAATTGGCGCCATGATAGAGCTTCCCGCCGCGGCGCTGGGGGCCGGGGAAATCGCCCGGTACGCCCAGTTTTTCAGCTTTGGCACCAACGATCTGACCCAAACCACCCTGGGCCTTTCCCGGGACGATGCCGCCGGGTTTTTGCCCGCCTACACCCGCTACGACCTCCTTCCGGACAACCCTTTCAGGGTGCTTGACCGGGGAGTGAAGGAACTTATCGCCCTGGCGGTAGACCGCGGCCGCCTTGCCCGGCCGGACCTGGTCTGTGGGCTGTGCGGCGAACAGGGGGCGGATCCGGCGGCGATACGGTTCTGCATGGAAGTGGGGATAGACTACGTATCCTGTTCACCCTACGCGGTGCCCAAAGCGATACTGGCGGCGGCGCAGGCGGAACTGGATAGAGCGGACCACGGGTCCTGAGGTATCACCCTATAGCGCCGGTACCCGCTGCGGTGCGTGGGGAGTTTTTTCCTCCCAAACTCCTGCTCTGAGCGCCGGTCACGGTATTAATGGGGGCCTTGGCCTTTCGCCCGTGCCCTGCCTGGGTAAACGCGAGGGCCTTAACCATCCCCAGAATTTCAGCCCGCTTTTTGCCGGATAAACTGCAAAAACCGCTTCCTAATAAGAGTACCACATCATTGTCCATAGTTTGCTCCTTTATTTGATAAAGACTTTATACCCTACTTTTTGGAAAAGTGCCAGCTAAAAACCATACCAGTTTTGCTGTCAAAACGCCTGTTTTTGCTGACCCTAGTACTATGCAAGAATAGATCCTTGATAAATAAATCAGGGCGGATCTATCTTTATACAAAGCGCGTTTATATAAACGCAAAGTGCGTCGGTACAAACGCAATGCCGGTTTGTCGGAGGGGAATGGTTACTGGTTAGCAGTTACACCTAAAAAAATGTTCTGCCATATCCCGCTTAACTACTTACCCCGGCAGGCTTCCCGTTCCCGTTCCCGTCGTGGCTCGTGTTCACGGCAGTAATAAAATCCGGCGCCCTGGCATCCTCCAACAAAAAGCCGGCCCAAGCATTCCTGCCCAAGCCGGCCTTTCATCACTTCATTTCTCCCGTTATTTGGCTTTGGCCAGGGTAACCGCCGAGGTCACCACAATGTCGTCCACCGATGCGCCCCGTGACAGGTCGCTGATGGGCTTGGCAAACCCCTGGAGGAAGGGCCCGAAGGCTTCGGCATTGCCCAGGCGCTGTACCAGTTTGTAGCCGATGTTGCCCGCACTCAGGTTGGGGAACACCAGGGTGTTGACTTTGCCCTTGATGGGGCTGCCGGGGGCTTTCTTGTCGGTTACCGAGGGGACTAGGGCGGCGTCGGCCTGCAGCTCGCCGTCGAAAGCGAAGTCGGGCTTGCGGCTTTCGAGGATTTTGGTGGCTTCCTGCACCTTGGTAACATGGTCATGGGCGGCTGAACCCTTGGTCGAGAACGACATCAGGGCGACCGCCGGTTCGGCGCTCAGGAACTCGCGGCATGAATTGGCGGCGCTCTGGGCGATGTCGGCCATCTGTTCGGCGCTTGGATCCGGAACCACCGCGCAGTCCGAGAAGATGAGGGTGCCGTCTACCCCCCATTTTTTGTCCGTGGTCTGCACCACAAAGCAGGAGGAGGCGGTCTTGGAACCGGGGACGGTGCCGATAATGGCAAGCCCCGCCTTGAGTACGTCTGCGGTGGCGCTTTCCGCCCCCGCAACAATGGCGTCCGCATCCCCCAGGTTCACCATCATGGCGCCCCAGCGGAGGAAGTGGGATATGTCTTTCTTTGCCTTTTCAGGGGTAATGGGCTTGTCGATGACCTGCCCTTTCTTGATCTTCGCTTCTTCCTTTTTGTGAAGGATGTCAAAATAGGCCTGGGCGTATTTGTCCAAATTGGGGGAGGTCGCCGGATCGATGACGGTAATGCCCCCTAAGTCGACCCCTTCCTTGCCGGCCACCGCCTGCACATCCGATGTCTTACCCACCAGGATAACCTGGGAGGCCAGCTTTTCATCCAGAATGATCCGGGCTGCCTTGATAGTCCGGGGCTCGGTCCCTTCGGCCAATACCAGCCGTTTTTGCAGGCTCTTCGCTTTCTGCCGCATGTCCTTTACAAAATCCATATTGCACTCCTTATAGTTCTATAGCGTTACAGTATGACTCCAGCATACCCCTGAAAAGAGGATCACGCAAGTACCTATTGACGCTTAGCCCATCCCCTGTTAACTATTAATTATGACCGATGTTCACAACGATATGCTGGAAGATGAGGATTTTGATACGATTTTGTCCGAGGACATTGATTTTTCCGGGACCCTCAGCTTTGAAAAGCCCTTTCTGATTCGGGGGAGGCTTGCCGGGGAGATTGAAGCCCGGGGGCTTCTGGTGATTGATGAGAGCGCCGTGGTAAATGCAAACATCAACGCGCCGAAGGTGGTGATCCGGGGCGCCGTAAAGGGGAATGTGACCGCCGTAGAAAAGGTGGAAATGTCCGTTACCGGAAGTTTGAAGGGTAATATCATTGCCCCGGAGGTTTCGATGGAGACCGGCTGTGTGTTTAACGGCCGGTGTACTATGGAAGAAAGAACGGGATGAAGAAGCGGCTTTTTTTCTGCGGGGGTTTGTTTCTGCTGTTCTTTTCTCGCGGGTTTGCCCAGAATCAGGGCGACACCGGGGCTGATGCCCTGGTTGAATACAAGAACCGTAATTACGAATCCGCCGTGACGATCTGCAAAAGCGAATTAGCCCTGAATCCCGGCAATCTGGAGTCCCATGTGGTGATCTGCTGGAGCCTTATCAGCTTGGGCCGCTACGAGGAAGCCCTGAACTATGCCCGGCAGGGCCGGAACCTCAGCCGTTACGAGGCCCGGATTATCGAGATCCTGGGGGAAATCAGCTATTACCAGGGCCGCAACAAGGATAGCCTTGAATACTTTCAGGAGTATGTGAACCTTGCCCCTGAGGGCGGCCGTATTGACTGGGTCTATTACTTTATCGGGGAAATCTATATCCGTCTGGGCCGGTTCCGTCATGCGGACATTGCCCTGTCCACGGCGGTACACTATATGCCGCTTAACGCCGTCTGGTGGACCCGGCTGGGCTATGCCCGGGAAAATGCCCGGGAACTGGCGACGGCGGTACAAGCCTATGAGCGGGCCCTTGCCCTGAACGCCCAGTATGCCGATGCCCGCCGCGGGCTGGAGCGCACCCGTCAGGCCATGGCGCTTCGTTAGCAGCTATGGTATCCGTCGCTCTCCTGACCCTGGGCTGTAAACTAAACCAGCTTGAAAGTGAATCCATTGCCGAAGCTTTTCGCCGGGAAGGTTTTGCCCTTAGGTCAGGGGGGCCGGCGGACCTTCTGGTGATCAATACCTGTACGGTTACCTCCAAGTCGGAGCAAAAGGCCCGGCGGCTCATCCGTAAAGCCCTAAAGGATCATCCCTATTCCTGTGTCATCGTTACCGGCTGTTATGCCCAGATGGAAGCCGGGGCTATCGCCGCCCTGGAGGATAACCCCTCGCCGGAGGGCCGCCGGCTCTTTGTGGTTCCCGGTGACCGGAAAACAGTCCTCCTGGATCTGCCCCGGTTTTTGCAGGATACCCTTGGTGACCTAAGAGGCGCCCTGGAACGGTGTCTGGCGCCCTCCGGTGTCCCGAATATGGACCGCTTCCGGTTTAACGTGAAGGATTTTTCCTTTCATTCCCGGCCCTTCCTGAAAATCCAGGACGGCTGTGACCATGCCTGTTCCTACTGCCGGGTAAGCCTGGCCCGGGGACCAAGCGTAAGCCCGGATGCGGAAACCCTTTTGTCCCGTTTGGCGGCATTGGAAGCGGCCGGCCACGGGGAAGCGGTGCTCACCGGGGTAAACCTGAACCAGTACCGTTCCAAAGCCCTGGACTTGCCGGGCCTTTTGAAGTATCTCCTGGCGAATACCCGTACCATAGCCCTGCGCCTCTCCTCCCTTGAACCGGAGGGCATGACCGAACCCTTCCTCCGCCTGCTTGCCAACCCGCGCATCCGTCCCCATTTCCACCTGTCGGTCCAATCCGGCAGCCCCCTAATCCTGGAAAAAATGCGCCGGACCTACAGCCCCGAGGCGGTCTTAACCGCCGTCCGCCGTCTGCGAAGTCTGCGGGACGACCCCTTCCTGGCCGGTGACATCATCACCGGTTTCCCCGGTGAAACATCCGATGAGTTTGCAAAGACCTACGAACTCTGCCGCCGCATTGATTTCGCCTGGATACACGCATTCCCCTATTCCAAACGCCCGGGCACCGAGGCCTTTTCCTTCAGGGATTCCGTCCCCGAACGGGAAGCGGTACGCCGGGTGGAAGCCCTTACCGGCTTAGGGCGGCAGGGGAGGGCGGCCTACATTCGCCGTTGGGCCGGGAAAACGGTGGAGGCCATTGTTGAGGGGGGCTCCCCGGGCGCCGCCATGACCGCCGTATCCGAAAATTACCTTAAGCTGAGGCTTCCTCTGCCGGAGGAACCGGGAACCGTTCTCCGGTGCCGGATTCGGGGAGAGGTTGACGCTAGGGAGAAATCCCCTTTTGACGCAATGGCGGAAACCAGCAGGGCCGACGCAATGAGCCTTACCCAAGACCCTTCGCCTAGCTAGGCTAAGACCTTCGCCTAGCCTAGGCTAAGACCTTCGCCTAGCTAGGCTAAGACCTTCGTCTAGCTAGGCTAAGACCCTTATTTAAGCCTGGAGGTAACCATTGCGGAAATCAGGTCTTGACGTTTCCTGAGCTTTTCGGGTAGAGTAGTTCCACTCGGGCCATTAGCTCAGTAGGTAGAGCAACGCCCTTTTAAGGCGTGGGTCGATGATTCGAATTCATCATGGCTCATTTATTAAGGAGGAAATGTATGAATTTACAGCGTCCTAACGGTAATGATGCCACCAGATCGGTCAACCGGTCTCATAGTGTGGTACCGGGAAGCGGGCTCTGTTCCCGGTGTATTGACGGGTGCAAGGGGAATTGCGAGATTTTCAAGGCTACCTTCAGGGGCCGGGAACTCATCTATCCGGGGCCCTTTGGGGATGTAACCGCCGGAGGGGATAAGGATTACCCGGTGGATTATTCCCACCTCAATATCCAGGGCTATGCTGTGGGCGCAGAAGGGCTGCCGGCGGGAACCCCCGCGGACCCGGACCATGCCCGGTTCCCCCTGGTCAATACGGAAACCGAATACGGCTGGGATAAAAAGGTAAAGATGGCCCTGCCGGTGTTTACCGGCGCTCTGGGATCTACCGAGATAGCCCGGAAGAACTGGGAACACTTTGCCGTGGGGGCCGCCATTTCCGGGGTCACCATTGTCTGTGGTGAGAATGTCTGCGGTATCGACCCGGCCCTGGAACTGAACGGCGCCAAGAAGGTCTCCAAGGCCCCCGACATGGACCGGCGTATTGAGGCCTACAAAAAATACCACGCGGGGTACGGGGAAATCCTCATTCAGATGAATGTGGAAGACACCAACCTGGGGGTGGCGGAATATATCATTGAAAAACATAAGATAGAAACCATTGAGCTGAAGTGGGGCCAGGGCGCCAAATGTATAGGCGGAGAAATCAAAGTCGGCACCCTTGAACGGGCACTGGAACTGCAAAAGCGGGGCTATATCGTTACCCCGGACCCCTCGGACCCCATTAGCCAGGCCGCCTTTAAGGACGGGGCCATCAAGGAGTTTGAACGCCACAGCCGCCTGGGCTTTGTTACCGAAGAGGGCTTTATGAAGGAAGTGGCCCGGCTGCGGGGCTTGGGTTTTAAGCGCATTACCCTGAAAACCGGCGCGTATAGCCTCCGGGAACTGGCTATGGCCATCAAGTTCTGCTCCAAGGCGCATATCGACCTCCTCACCATTGACGGCGCTTCCGGCGGTACCGGCATGAGCCCCTGGCGCATGATGGAAGAATGGGGGGTTCCCTCACTCTATCTGCATAGCGCCGCCTATGAGTATGCGTCGATACTCGCCGCCCAGGGTGAGCGGGTTCCCGACCTGGCCTTTGCGGGCGGCTTCAGTTCCGAAGACGGCGTGTTTAAGGCCCTGGCATTAGGGGCGCCCTATGTAAAGGCGGTCTGTATGGGCCGTGCGCTCATGATCCCCGGCATGGTGGGAAAGAACATTGCCCAATGGATCAAAGAGGGGACCCTTCCCAAGAACGTGTCCGACTACGGGAGCAAGGCGGAGGAGATTTTCGTCAACTACGAAAAGGTAAAGGACATCGTCGGCGCCGGGGAAATCGGCAAGATACCCCTGGGCGCCATTGGTATCTACAGCTATGCGGACAAACTCAAGGTCGGCCTCCAGCAGCTTATGGCCGGAGCCCGGCGTTTCAACCTTTCCATCATCAGCCGGAGGGACCTCATGTCCCTTACGGAGGAGTGCGTCAAAGTTACGGGCATTCCCTACCTTTTGGACTGCTACCGTGATGAGGCCCTTGCGATACTGAAGAGTTAAGGCGTTCCCGTTCCATCCGATGGCGCCGGGGGGGTTGTTTACCTCGGCGCCGCCGGGTTTTTCCTGAGAAGTCCGAATTTATACCCTAAGGAAAGGCTTACCATGTTCCGGTGGTACAGGTCGGTGGTGGCGTCCTCCGACAGCCGTACGGTTTTGGCTAAATCGGCCGCATACCGGATATCCAGAAACAGGAGCCCCGGTCCTAAGTGCATCCCCATTTCCACCCCCGCCGTCAACCCCAGGGGGAGCGGGTAACTAAAATCAGCCGTTTCCTCGTCAATTTTCTTGTTCGTTTCGTTGATCATAGTCATCCGGCCCAGGGGGAAGGTCAGATACACCCCGGCTAAAGGGGAAACTACAAACTGGCTAAACGCGAAGGTTCCTTTAACCAGGAGGGGGATCATCAACGACATGGAGTTGTATTGATACGTGTGTTTGTCACCAATTTGGTCATAGCTCTGGAAGGATGTGGAATCCCTGGTGAATACCACCTCGGTCTGAAAACCCAGGTACCGCCACGGGTGGTATGCTACATGCAGCGCCGCCTCAAAGGTGCTTTCCGGATCAACGGGATCGATAGTGACTATCGAAGGTGTATAAATCCGCAACGAGTAGCCCCCACGGAGGCCCAGGAACAGCCGGTATTGGGGATATACCTTCGGTTCGCCTCCTTTACCGGTATACTCGAATTCTTCCATATCAAGACTTTTCGAGATGGGGGCGTTGGCCATAAGGCGGTAGATCATGGTCAGGTTCCAGTCGTTCATCTCTTCCGTGGTTTGATACCCCATGCTGGTGGTGATAATTACCGCATCGGTCCGGGTGCTATACAGCTCCGCAGTAATGACATTGTCATCATATTCAGCGTCGTACTCCAATCTACAGATGATGTAAAAGTCCGATGCCTCCCTTGCCTCTTCCGGGGTGGGGTACAGGGAATTGGTCAAATCGTAGCCGCTGCCCTTTACTTCCTCCGGCAGGTTAAAGTCAAAATACGCCCGATCCTCCGCCGAACCCCCTCTTGTTGGCGCGACCCATACCTTGACATTGATAAATTGGGAGGCGCCGGAGTCCGTTTCAACCGACTCCGGGGGAGATGTTTGGGCACAGAGTGCCACCGTTATACCGGTCATCATCAGAAAGCCGGTGAGTTTTTTCAAGACCCTTGGTATAGGTACTCCCATTTTTTTACCTTCCTTTATGTCCACTATCGACAACTATTAGGACACTATTTATTATATCATTTTTTACACAGAAAACAAGCAAAAACCGGCCACAGCCCACAATACGCCTTTTTCCCTCATTGCGGCAACCCCCAAAATCTGCTAGGTTTATCCTATGATAACCATCGCCTTTACCGGGGGCGGTACCGGCGGGCATATATACCCCGGTTTAGCTGTGGCTGCTGCTCTGGAAAAACTCACACCCTGTCGTATTTTCTGGATAGGTTCCGCCGCCGGTATGGACCGGTCCATCGTTGAAGAGGCGGGGTTTGCCTTTTTCGGTGTCCCTTCGGGGAAGCTCCGGCGGTATTTCTCGCTAAGAAACCTTTCGGATATCTTTAAAATCGGGGCGGGTTTTTTTATGGCCCGTAGTATCCTTAAAAAAGAACGGCCCGGCCTGCTTTTTTCCAAGGGCGGCTTTGTCAGCGTCCCCCCCTGCGCCGCCGCCGCAACTTTGCGTATCCCGGTGTTTACCCACGAGTCGGACTATAGCCCCGGTCTTGCCACCCGGATTAACGCCCGGTTTGCGGCGCGGATATTTACCGCCTATGAAGAGACGGCGGCCTTTTTTCCCCGGGCTTTCCGGGAAAGAGTGGTGACCGCCGGGAACCCCGTGCGGCCCGGTTTCCGTAATGCCTCTGCGGAGGCGGGGCGGGCTTTTCTGGGGATAGGGCCTGAGGCGCGGATCCTCCTTGTGTTAGGGGGAAGCCTGGGAGCACGGGAGATCAATGAACTGGTCCGGGAGTGCCTGCCCAAACTTACCGAATACTACACCGTGGTGCATCAGACAGGCCCCCAACAGGATTGGGGGATACCCCCCTCGGAGCGGTACCGGCCCTACGCCTATATCCGGGAGGAGATGCCGCACATAGTGGCGGCGGCGGAACTGGTCCTGGGCCGCAGCGGCGCCGGTACGGTCTGGGAAGCCGCCACCGCGGGGAAGCCTATGATACTCATTCCACTCCGGGGTTCCGGCACCCGGGGGGACCAGGTGGAAAATGCCGCTTTCTTCGAGAAGGCCGGCGCGGCGGTGGTAATCGGCGGCGGGGATTTAGCGGAAACCGTGGCTGCCCTGGCGGAGGATGCGGAACGGCGGAACGATATGGCTGCCGCTTCGGCGCGCATGGGCAGCCGGGACGGGGCGGAGTGTATCGCCCGCTTCCTGGTCAGGGAGACGGGACCATGAACCTGGCGATAATCGATATAATCTTTATTGTGCTGATTTTTATCCTGGTTATCCGCGGCGGCCTCCGGGGATTCGTCCTGGAAATCATGTCCATGGCTGCCGTGGTGCTGGGCCTTCTGGCGGCAATTCTCTTCTATAAACCCGGGGCGGCCTTTGTGCGGACCAAGATACTGGCGGATATGCAGGTGATACCGGAACTGATTGCCTTTGTTGCGCTTATGGCAATCGTTTTTCTCAGTATCAAAATCCTGGAGTATATCATCCGGGACATTGTCTCCCGTGTTAAGCTTCTGGGGGGGATTGATCATGCCCTGGGGCTTGTCTTCGGCCTTTTGGAGGGGCTGCTCCTGGTATGTCTGCTCCTCTTCGTTATCAACATACAGCCCCTTTTTGACCCCGAATCCCTCTTGGAGCATAGCCTTTTTGAGAAGCTCCTTGACCCCCTGGTTGGGCAGTTACCGCTGCCGGAGGTGGGAACCGGTGTTTGAAAATGTGCTGGGCCAGCCGGTAATAAGCCTGCTTAGAGAGGACATACGCGGCTTAAAACTGGCGCCCTCCTTGCTGTTTTCCGGTCCCCCGGCTTCGGGTAAGGGCAGCGCCGCCCTGGAACTGGGGCGCATCCTGTCCTGTGAGAATCAAGCGCCTACCGGCGCACTTGCTCCCTGGAACTGTGTTTGCCCCGCCTGTACCCGTCACCGGCAGCTAACCCACCCGGACCTCCTCCTCCTGGGGCCCCGCAGCTTTTCTGCGGAGATTGCCGCCTCCGCCGCAGCGTTTCTGCGCGACCACCAGGTTAATGCTACCCGGTTCCTCTTTATCCGTTCGGTACGGAAACTGTTGGCCCGTTTCTCCCCGGTCCTCTGGGAAGGTGATTCGGATATCCGCAAACTAAACCCCCTTATCCAGTCCTTGGACGAAGGGCTGGATGAGATAGGGATTACGGATACCGGCTCCCTGCAAAAAACAGTGGAGGGGATACTGAAAAACAGCTTCAAGCTGGAAGCCGAGGGCGTGGGGGCTTTGATCCCCGTGGCCCATATCCGCCGCGCCTCCTTTTGGAGCCGCCTGGCTCCCCAGGGAAAACGGAAGCTGCTGGTCATCGAAAATGCCGACCGCATGAAGGACGAGGCCCGGAACAGTCTGCTCAAAATCCTGGAGGAACCCCCGAAAACGGTAACGATTGTGTTGACCACTGCTCTCAAGGATGCGCTGCTCCCCACCATCTTATCCCGGCTCCGGCCCTACCGGTTCATGGCCCGGGACAAAGCGGTGGAGGCGGAGGTGCTGCGCAAGATATTCCGTGACCTTGATGCGCCGTCGGTACCGATACAGTCCTACCTTGACTCCTTTCTGCCCATTTCAGGCGAAACCCTCTACCCCTTGGCGGCCCTCTTTGTCGCTTCCGTTGCCAGGGGTTCGGGAAATACCCTGCTGGAAAAACATACCGCCCCCATTGCGGAGTCCGCCGGTCTTGGGCGGCCCTGTGAGGATATCAAGTCCCTGTCGGCGGCGGTTTTGAAGGGGGCGGACAACTTTGTTATCCGCAGCCGGTTCAGCCAATTTTTACGTTTCCTCCTCACCCTGGTTGGGGAAAGCCTCAATACAGCATCATTGGACGCTGCTACTTGCCGGGATATCTGGCGCGCCGCGGTCCGGGAAGCGGAGACATCCGTGGGTACCTACAACCTGAGCCCCGCCCTGGCCCTGGATAGGCTGGCCTGGGAACTTAGGGAGGCCATGACGCAGCGATGAGGGAATTTATCAAGCGGGCACTGCAAAAACTGGGCAAGATGACCGGGGAGCAGGTCCGGGACCTCCTCTATTCCGCCGCCGCCGAGATAGACCGCCTGGAGACGGTGCTGGATTCCATCAATAACGGTATCCTGGTCTGTGATACCGAACACAACCTGATACTGGCCAACAAATACGCCGAACGCCTCCTTCCTTTAAAGAGTGACGATCAGACAAAGCTCTGGCAGGTGGTCCGGGACGAGAAGGTCCGGGATTTCTTTGAAACTACCCTGCAAACCGGGGACCGGGTGGAGGAGCGGGAGTTCGATGTGGAGATCGGGGGGGTTTCCCGGCTCATCAGTATTAGTGTGCTTCCCCTGGTGCGGGATCGCCAGGTTACCGGCTCCCTCATCTATGTGGAGGACATCACCGAAAAGCGGGGCAAGGAAGCCCAGCTTAGGCGGGCGGAAAACCTGGCCAGCCTTACCACCCTGGCCGCCGGGGTGGCCCACGAAATCAAAAACCCCCTTGGGTCCCTGTCCATCCATGTCCAGCTTATCCAAAAGGCCATGAAGGCCAACAAGGAACTCTACTACCTGGACAAATATATCAACGTGATAAACGAGGAAATCGATAGGCTTAACCGGATTGTGGTGGACTTCCTCTTTGCGGTGCGCCCCATGAACATGGACTTCCGGGAAGGGGATATCAATACGTCAATAGAAGAAATGGCGGAGTTTGTCCGCTACGAGCTGGAGGAGGCGCAGATCAACTGTGTATTGTAACTTGACAAGGACCTTCCCCGGCTCAGCTTTGACCAGCGGTACATGAAGCAGGCACTGCTTAACCTCATCAAGAACGCCCAGGCCGCCATGACCGGGGGGGGAACCCTTACCATAAAGACCGCCCTCCGGGATGGGCAAATCGATATCCAGGTGCGGGATACCGGCGCCGGTATAAGCGAGGGCAACATTGCCAAGATATTTGAGCCCTACTTTACCACCAAGAAAACCGGCTCCGGCCTGGGGCTGACCCTGGTCTTTAAGATAGTCCGGGAGCATCAGGGGGAGATCACCGTAAAGTCGAAGGAAGGGGAGGGGGCCCGGTTTACCATCACCCTGCCCATACCCCAAAAGGAACGGCGGCTCATCACTTTTGAAAGCGGAGAAGATAATGCAATTTAAGATCCTCATCGTGGATGATGAAAAGAACATCCGGGAGGGGCTCGCCGCCTCCCTGGAGATGGACGGGTACCAGGTTGAAACCGCAGTGGATGGCGATGCGGCCCTCAAGCGGTTCCGGAAGGGGGACATCGACCTGCTTATCACCGATTTGCGGATGCCCGGCCTCAGTGGGGAGGAACTGCTTAAGCGGGTGGTATCGGAAACTCCGGGCATCCCGGTGATCGTCCTTACCGGCCACGGCACGGTGGACAACGCCGTGGAGGCCATGCGGAACGGCGCCTGTGACTTCCTCACCAAGCCCGTAGACCTGGGCCACCTGACCCAACTGGTAAAACGGGAACTCCAAAGGCGGGAACTGGTTCTCAAACACCGCCGGCTTGAGGAGGAACTGGAACATCAAAAGCTCTTTAGGACTATGGTGGGGACCAGCGCCCCCATGCGGCAGGTCTTCGACACCGTAAGCCGCGCCGCCCCCTCCAAAGCCTCCATCCTCATCACCGGGGAAAGCGGGGTGGGAAAGGAGCTGGTGGCCGATGCCATCCACGACCTCTCCCCCCGGAAGCAGAAGCCCCTGGTAAAGGTCCACTGCGCCGCCCTTGCCGCCGGTATCCTGGAGAGCGAGCTCTTCGGCCATGAGAAGGGCGCCTTCACCGGCGCAACCTCCCGTACCCGGGGCCGCTTCGAGATGGCCAATGAGGGGACCCTCTTCCTGGACGAGATTGGTGAAATCGACCAGAACGTCCAGATAAAGCTGCTCCGGGTTTTGCAGGAGAAAAAGTTTGAACGGGTTGGGGGGGAGGAAACAGTCGAAGTGGATGTCCGCATCGTGGCGGCCACCAACAAGGACCTCAAGGCGGAAATCGAAAAGGGTAATTTCCGGGAAGACCTCTACTACCGGCTCAATGTGGTCTCCCTTCTGGTCCCCCCCCTGCGGGAGCGGAAGGACGACCTGCCCCTGCTTATCAGCGCCTTTCTCAAGGAGTTTGCGGCGGAAAACGGCAAGACCCTGGAGGGCATAGACGACAAAGCCCGGGCGGCCCTCTACGCCTACGACTGGCCCGGTAATGTCCGGGAACTGCGGAACTGCATGGAAAGCGCCGTGGTCATGACCCGGGGCTCGGTTATCACCGCCGAAGACCTTCCCCCCATGATCAGAGCCCGGAACGATTTCGGCTGGATACGCATCCCCCTGGGGTCCACCCTGGAGGAGGCGGAGAAGATCATCATCCGGGACACCCTCTCCGCCCAGGGGGGCAATAAGAGCAGGACAGCGGTGGTCCTGGCGGTGGGGCGGAAGACCCTGCACCGGAAGCTGGCGGAGTGGGGGGAGAATGGTGAGGATTGAGTAAATTGACACAGATAGGATAAGTCTATAGTATACTAATACGTTTTTTAATGCAGGAGGATGCACGTAATGAAGAAAGGTATTTCTGTTTTAGCACTGGGAATCATGGTTATTGCTCTCGGCGTGAGCGGCTGTAGTTCGAGCCCCAAGGTATCACGGGTGAGCGCCGATACCCAGGTCGATTTAAGCGGGAATTGGAATGACACCGATGTACGGACGGTCTGCGATACCCTGATTAAAGAGGCTCTGGGAGCCCCCCGAATCGACGCTTATATAAGAGAGTTCGCCGCCGGCCACAAGGGCGAGCCGCCCACGGTTATCGTCGGCAGGTTTAAGAACACCTCAAGCGAACATATTGATACCAACATTATTTCCAGCCTCATGCGGGCGGCCATTATCAACAGCGGCAAGCTGGAATTTGTGGAAGGCGGGGATGCACGGGATGAACTGCGGGCGGAACGGACCGACCAGCAGGGGAATGCCAGTGAGGCTACCGCCGCCGCCCTGGCCAATGAAACCGGCGCAAACTTCATGCTCCAGGGTGAAGTGAATGCCGTCGTCGACCGGGCGGGCAATACCACGGTCCGGTCCTATTTCGTAAAGGCGACCCTGACCAATCTTGAAACCAACCGGATACTGTGGGAAGGCCAGAATAACGACATAAAGAAGGTTATCCAGCAGCCCAGGGCAAAGTTTTAAGCCTTGGCCGTCTCCCGCCACTTTTCAATCCGGTCATAGGCCGCATTGATCCGGGCGGACTTATCGGTAGCCTTTTTCATGTTCCCCTCATTTGAGGTGTGCCGGTCCGGGTGGTGCACCTTGAGGAGCTTCTTGTAAGCGGCCTTGCACTCATCCGCCGGAGCGCCGAAGGGGAGGCCCAGTTCGTCAAAGTCCCGCCGCAGGCTCTCCGGCGGGGCATCGGGCCGGGGCTTCGCTCTCGGTTTCCCCGCCAGAAAATCGTCCAGTTCTTCGTAGGCTGCGTCCAGGTCCGGGTCGGTATGCCGCCACCCCGGAGAAGGGCCGGCGGCAGGTCCGGGGCCGGTATCGTTGAGATAACTTCGTATGACATCGCCCAGGCGATCAAAAACTCCCATGCTCCCACTATATAGTTCCCTCCTTCCTGCCGCAAGAACCGTTTGTGCTAAACCCGCGAGAAATCCCGCCGAAACTCTATAAGGAGGAATGGCAATGAAACAAATCATCGTCGTATTTGTGTGCATCATGATGGTAATGCTTATCGGGTATGTTGTGCAGAAGGAAGATATGGCTTTTGGACCTATGACCGTTTTGGCGGACCCCCTTCCTCCTGAAGCGGATGCGGGTACGGAAATCGAACTTGTCCCGGAAGAGGCGAATGCCGGTTCACTTACTATTTGGTAGACGATACCCCCGCATCTTCGCTAAACTATCACCATGAACATACGCAAACAAACCTTCGGGGTCCTTTCGTCCGGCAAAAAGGTCCGGCTCTATACCCTTAAGGCGGGGGGGCTGTCCCTCTCCATCTCCACCCTGGGGGCTACCTGGACCTCGCTCCGGGTCCCCTCCCGACGTACCGGTACCCAGGATGTGCTCCTGGGCTATTCCACCCTGGCGCCCTATGCCTCCCCCAAAAACTATCTGGGTGTAACCATCGGCCGTTTCGGTAACCGTATCGGCGGGGCACAGTTCACCCTGAACGGCAAAACCTACCATCTTTATAAGAATGACGGCGATAACAGCCTCCACGGCGGCCGCCGGGGGTTTGACAAGCTCCTCTGGAAGGCTGAGCCCTACGAGGAAAAGGACGGCGTCTTTGTCCGGTTTGAACTGGACAGCCCCGACGGTGATGAGGGCTACCCCGGTAACCTCAAGGCGGTGGTCTGCTACGGGCTTACCAAATCCCGGGAGCTTATTGCGGATTATCAGGCACGGGTGGATGCCGAAAGCCCCGTAAACCTTACCAACCACGCCTACTTTAACCTGGCCGGGGAGGGGAGGGGGGACATCCTTGACCATGAAGTGCAAATCCACGGCTCCTCCTATGTGGAGGTGGATGCCGGCCTTATCCCCACGGGGAAACTGATTCCCGTGGCGGGCGGTCCCTTTGATTTTACCGCTCCCAAGCCCATAGGCCGGGATTTTGCGGGTTATGACCACTGCTTCGTGCTGGATGGCGGACCTACCGGTCCGCACGAGCCGGGGAAGCTGCGGCCCTGCGCCGGTGTTTTCGAGCCGAAATCGGGCCGTACCATGCGGGTTCTTACCACCCAGCCGGGGGTCCAGTTCTACACGGGCAATTTCCTGGACGCGCTTGTCGGCAAGGAAGGGTCTCTATACAACCGGCATGACGGGTTCTGCCTTGAAACCCAGCACCTGCCTGATTCCCCGAACCGGCCGGAGTTCCCCTCCTGTATCTTTGGCCCTGGCCGGGATTACCACGAACGAGCTATCTTTTCCTTTGACTGGTGAGTTGGCTTCAACGCCTAGCTAGGCTAAGTCCTTCGCCTAGCCTAGGCTAAGCTCTTCGCCTAGCTAGGCTAAGCTCTTCGCCTAGCTAGGCGGAGAACCGGCTTTAGGAGAGGGTTAGGACAGGGCTTGTTATGGTTCGTACCTCTTTCAGAAGGGTATGGCTGGAATACCTTGTCCTGATTACCAGCTTGTATTCACCGGGGGTAAGGGCGGAGGGCATGCGGGCTATGACTTTTCTTGCGGTGTTCTCTATATACTTGGTAATTTCGGTTTCAGCCGCCACCGTACCCGGGAGTATCGGGCCAAGCAGGAAGAGGCCGCAGCCCGCTTCTTCTTTGGTGACTTTGACGAGATGGCCTCCGATGATAAAGTCTTCGCCCGCAGTCAGGGTCTCGTTTACCGCGCCGGTTTCGGCATCCGTAACTTCGGCTATCCACGACGGCGCCCGGGCTAGACCCTTAATGTTCACCGTAATGTGTTTGAGGGCTTCCCGGAGGGCGTGACGGGGGATGAAGGTAATGGTGATGGGGTGTTTGACCGGGTCAAAATGTTCGTTGACACCATCCCAGGAGCCGCCAATCTTGAGGCGAATGGAGTAGAAGCCGGTATCCACCGAAAAGCCATTGCAGAGCTGGTAGACCAGTTCCCCATAGAACTGTTTGATAGTCGCCACCAGTTCTTCAAAGGTGCCTGAGTAGCCCCCTCGGGTAATGAGGGCGGCACAGACCGCCGCAATGGTCAGGGACGCTTCGTCGTCCGTGCGGGCGATGAACGTGCCTTTCAATCCCGGAAGATTGCTGGGGTACAGCCAAGCGCAGACCCGATGCAGGGTTTCGTTGATGTTATTCACGATAGTCATGATTGATACCTTTTAAAACAAAGCGCGATACGCCATTCATAACGGCGTTTCCTCCAGCATACCACAGTTTTTCCCCTAAACAGCAAAAACAGGCGTTTTGACAGCAAATTTGGTATGGTTTTCCCCTTGCGTTTTAAAAGCAAGGGGAGTACGATCGTCCCATGTACCAAGCGCTATCGTTCTTACCCTGTCTTTCCCCACACCATATTTCAGTCTGCATTACATC
>BNUX01000009.1 GCA_025997675.1 Spirochaetia bacterium
GCTTGCTAAGTAACTGCATAGGGGGCCGCCCATGAGCCGGCCCTATGGTTTCATTCGCACCATCTACCGGGCCGCAGGGGAAATCCATGCCCAGCTTGTCGGCTCCGACTATAAACGGAAACACTGTGAGATGGCTCTGGCCAAACGGTTCAGCGGCGGACGCTACGGCTGTGAGCAGAATGTAGCCCTGCCTTGTGTCATACCGGAGGCCGAATGGAACTCGGTTTTCCCCCGGCCCCAAAGCATCAGGGCGGACTTTACCTTTTTTAACCGACACGTCTTAGTCCGAATTGTCTTCTATAAACAGAGCATTTCGGAAGGCGCCTGCCGCGATATGTGGCGGCGTATGTACGCCGCAGACATTCCCCTGGGACTCATCCTCAACTTTGGCAGACCGGTCTTTGAATACCGCCGGGTAATGTATCGCCGTCGCCTGGCCCAGTGGCGGGAGGAACGCTGTTTGGGGGTAGGGGCTCCGGGGGCCTCATCAATGAAAAAAGGCCGGTTAGCGGCTTTTTTATACGCTTCCGAACAACAGCCGTTGGCTGAGGGAGTTAATACCCGCCTGTATGGGCAGGTAATTTCAAAGTGTGATTCCTGACCCGCGTAAGAGCGGGGGGGAATCACTAAATAAAGGAGAAACCATGAAGCGATTTAATCATGGTCTCATAGTAGGTCTTGCCGTACTCCTTTTGGCGGCATTATCTTTCGTTGGGTGCGAAAGCCCCACAGAAGCCGAAGTCGGTGCGCCTGGCGCGCCTGGTACTAATGGTACTAATGGTACCAATGGTACTAATGGTACGAACGGTAAGGATGTACCGAAGCCGTTTGCACCCCCTGCAGGTACGCCGGTAGCATTAGATGCTTCCCATATTGTGTATCTGTGGCAGAAAGGTGCGACTGCGGTGATTGCTCCTCAAGACACATTGCCTGGTGACTATATAATACCGGCAGGGAAAACGCTGTATTTGGAGACTAGTGCAACCGGTTTTGATACATTAACAAAGAACCTTATTGTTGATGGTACGCTGGTTGTTTACGGCGATGATACAAAGGGTCTCATAACCGCCACTGGCGCTATTATTACCAGCAGCGCCACACCGGCAACCAATGCAGGCGCTATTATTCTTGAAGGGGGTGGTTTGATTGAAGCTAAGGTAGCAAATTCTGTCCAGATAAAAAGCATTACCGTAGGTGATGGCGGAGCACTCACCCTATCTGCTAGTGCTTCTACTACTGTGGCAGAGACTATCACCATAGAAAACGGTGGAACAGTCACCCTAGGTGATGCTGCTAATACTATTGAAGCAGGGACTATCACACTAAAAGCCGGCGGAACATTCACAATACCTGCTCTCTCCGGAACTGATGCTATAAAGGCAGGGGCTATCATAATCGACGGTGAAATCACAACAAGTAATTTAGTCGGAACTGATGCTATAAATGCAACCTCAATCACCGTGAACAATGGTGGTAAACTCGACCTTAATGCTAATACAACTGCGGGCGTGGTTAAAGTCGGTACACTTACGGTGAATGGTACATTGGTTGGTCCTACAGTGACAGCTCCGACATTTGCGGCCGGTACTGGTGTAGTTAAAGCCACTACCCTTAATGTAGGGTCTACCGGCGTGTTTCAAACGGCACTTACTACAGTAACGCTGGACTTTGCATCCGGAAATCTCTCCGACATTTATGCTAAGTTTAATAGAGTGGTCAGCACAGGCAACGTAGCACTGACTGCCAGCGCTACACTGACCATACCTCCCGGAAAGATTTTTGATGTTAAGCAAATTGCGTTGACAGGTGCTGGTGCCGGTACAAGGGTGCTTACCTTTGCCGGCGGCGGAGATGTCATTGTTGGTACTACGGGGTTGTCACAGAACAGTGGCGGTAGTGCTAATAATAACGCTACCTTAAGACTTGACGGCGCTGTTACTATCCATGCAGGCGGTATTACGCTTAAAGCTTCATCTTCTGCAACACCCGGTAACGTTGTAACAGCTACCACTGATAGTAATGCGGGTACTTTAGCTCTTGTTCCGGGATTGTTAACATTGGGAGGTGGTAGTTCTGGTTCTGCTTCTACTACACTTGACGGCGTTACCTTAACCTTTGGCGCCAATAGCCAAGGAGTCGGTGGGGCGCAAACATCTCTTAAGTCAACGGTTTCAGGTGCTTCCGAGAGGGTTGTCTTTAAGAAAGGAAGTCTGGTAAAGACGGCTAATTTGGCAGGAACCCTTCCCCCTTTTGGTACTACACCATTAGCAGCTGATGCTACTTACAAACCCGCTTCAGGAGCAGGAACATGGGAAACCCCCTAACCAATACCCGCCGGCGGTATTCATAGCCGGCACTGGATAACAGGGCGGGGGCTCAGTCTCCCGCTCTGTTAATCCTGCGGCATAAACGCGGCAGCCACGTGGCTGTGCGTAGGCGGTGATGCCGGGACCCATAAAGGGGCCCGGTGGACCGGCCCCCTATCCCGACACGAAGTCCGGGGTACCCATCTCTTAGTTTTTACGGGGCACACATACTTCCTTCTGCGGACCTGCGGAAGCGAGCCTTCCCCTTAATTCCTTCTTTTACAGGTCTATGAGGCCCCTACTATGGGCGCGGACATACGTCCCTGAGTCGCGGACATACGTCCCTGGGTCGCGGACATACGTATGTGAGTCGGATACATACGTATCTGAGTCGAATACATGCGTATGTGAGTCAGATACATACGTATGTGGGTCGGATACATACGTATCTGAGCCGCGGAGCACTATGGATGATAGCGGGGTAGCCCGCAAAGGAGTATATATGAGAAGAAGAAAGGTGAAGATCCCCCATGTGCAACGGGAGGTCCTTACCCTGAGTGAACAGCAGATTGCGTACCTGATGGTTAACGGATCCGCTATGGGATACCCCCAGGATTTTGTCGACCGGTATGCCGCCGGTGCTGTCATTACCCGGGTGACCCTGGGGAAGGTTGAGAACAGGGACGCCAAAAACCATCTGGACGTGATGGCCAACAATGCGGCTATTGCGGGACTGAAGGGGTTTTTGATCGAGGGTAATGAGCGGTATCTCCTGATCCCTCCCTGTACGAATGAGAACCTGGACAAAATGGGGGCTGCGCCGCCGGCGACCAAGAAAACCAAGAAGAATAAGCCCAAGGGGATAATCCGGATAGGGGCGGAAAACACTGCCAGATGCCAGGTGAGACTGCGGCTTGACTGGGACCCCACGTCCCAGGCGGATCTGAATGGCGAGCAAGACACCCATGAGATACACTACCGCCTGGACCGGGCGGGGGTGCTTCCCCCGGCGGGCGGCTACGAGCAGCAGGACCTGGGCCTTGTCATCAACGACCGTAACCTGCACCTGACCATCAGCGTGCCCCAGGAATATTCCGGCGGCACCATGTATGTATCGGCCCGCTTCCTCAATCGCAGCGGCAAGCCGGGGGACTTCTGCACGATTGTGGTAATCATTATTACTTAGCTTGTTTTTGGGGGAAAGGCCCAACCCTGTTGGGGGCCGGTCTTTTCCCTATGGCATATTGAGCTCAAATATGCTATATCGGAGATAGGGAGTACCTAATGACCATAGAACAAACCGTTGAAGTACCGGCCAGCCGTATAGTGCAGTTTTCACCCGAACTGCCGGTTGGGCGTTTTCGGGTAGTATTCTTTCCGGAACCTGAACCCTCTGCCGAGCCGGTGTTGCCTAAAGTAACTCGGGCGGAAATTGCTGCGGCGAGGCAGGATCCCGTTATGCAGGAATTGGACAAGCTGCCGGTTAAACCTGACTGGAGTTGGCTCCCCGAAGGATTAACGCCCGAAAACCTCACTAATAAGGATATCCGCGACCTCCGTATCAAGGAAAGGTATGAAAAATATTTACGTCTTACTTGATACCAATGTTCTTCTTGACGAGATAACGAGGCGGGAGCCGTTTTATGATAATGCAGCAAATATTATCAGCTTGGCCAAACTGGGCCGTTTTACTGCCCTGGTATCCGCTTCTGCCATAACAGATATGTATTACATTGCCTGCAAGGAGCTCAAAGATAAAACGCTGGTTATGTCGCGGCTTAAGGCATTGCTCAAAACGGTGGAAATAGCTGCCGTAACCGGCGTGGAAATCCATAGAGCGATTAATCTTGATTGGACCGATTTTGAGGACTGTGTGCAGTACACCGCCGGGAAAAATCTCGCGGTGAGTTATATTATTACCAGGGATCCCGATGGGTTTGCCGCATCGGAGATTCCGGTTGTCAGGCCTGAGAAGTTTCTTGATATGATTACCATCGACTAGTTGCTGCGAACCGTCTATTGAAAAATAGCTTCAATTCTTATAAATTATCTCCGGGGGTATCTTCCTTTGACTCAAAACAATGCTTCTGCCGGTTCTCTTCCCCTTGTTACCATCCTTTCGGATACCGGTGAGCAACGGATACCCTTTGACGCCGCCCAACATACCAATCTGCTCGACGCCCTGCGTTTTGAAGGGGTCTATCTTCCGGCAATTTGCGGGGGCCGGGGAACCTGCGGTAAATGCAGGGTAAAGGTTGTTTCCGGAAACCTGGACGTCCCGGCGGCATCAGGCGCCTGTCTTTCCGAAGCCGATATCAATGCCGCCTTCAGGCTTGCCTGTAATGCGGTTCCCCGGGAGGACATCACTATCCTTATCCCCGAAACGGGGGAGCAGTCCTTCCACACGGTAAATAGCTTTGATTTAGAAAGCATAGGCCCGCAGGCGGACCTGAAGGCGGAAGAGCTGATCCCGGAACGGAACGCCCTGAGCTTTGCCCGGCAACTGGACGGCGGAAAACCGGGGCGTCTTTCTTTGAAGGAACTCACCGCAATTTCCCAATGCGCCGATATGGCCGCCGTGTACCTGTACCGGGACAGGGGGACCATCCTTTCGGTACGGGATAAGCCCGGGAACCTCTACGGCATCGCCATCGATATAGGGACCACCACCATTGCCCTGGTCCTGGTGGATTTACTGTGGGGGCTCATCGCCGGACGAGTTTCCATGGTGAACAAGCAGCGGGAGTTCGGCGCCGATGTGATAAGCCGGATACAGCGGGCGAACAAGGGGGATTTACCGCAGCTTACCAAAAGTGTGCGTCAACAGATTTCCCGGGGAATAGGGGAGCTGTGCCGCGATGCCGGCATAGCCTCCGCCGGGGTGTGCAAAATTGCGGTGGCAGCCAATACCACCATGCTCCACCTGCTCTTAGGGCTGAGCTGCAATACCCTGGGGCAGTTTCCCTTCACGCCGGTTACCCTGGACTTTGTTACCTGCGCCTTCCCCGAACTTTTTGAAGGGAACCTTTCCTGTGACGTAACGATACTGCCCGGTATTTCAACCTACGTCGGCGCCGATATCACCGCAGGGATCTACTTCACTGAAATGCACAAATCCGCCGAACCTTCCCTGTTAATGGATATCGGCACCAACGGTGAAATGGCCCTGGCTTTTGCGGGGAAACTGCTCTGCGCCGCCACCGCTGCGGGACCCGCCTTTGAGGGGGGCAACATGCAGTGGGGAACCGGAAGCGTACCCGGGGCCATCTCCCAGGTGAGTTACCGGGAGGGGCTTTTTGAGGTTAAAACCATCGCCGACCGGCCCCCGGTGGGCATCTGCGGTTCCGGGGTGGTGGATACGGTTTGGGCGGGCCTTCAAAACGGGCTTATCCACGAAAGCGGCAGGTTTGACAAAGCCGTTCCTCCATCCGGCCTTTTCCTTGCCAAAAACCCTGAAGGGGAGGATATATGCTTCGGTCAAAAGGATATCCGGGAGTTGCAGCTTGCCAAAAGCGCCATCTGCTCCGGCATCGACGCCATAGTCCGTCACGCCGGCCTTGCTTATGACGATATCAGGAACGTTTATATAGCCGGCGGGTTCGGGTATAACCTCAATTTTGAAAGCGGCGCCGGAATCGGGCTCATTCCCCCGCCCTTGCAGCCGAAAATTACCCTCATCGGGAACAGCGCCCTGGGGGGGACCGTCAAGTACCTCCTGCGGGGGGATAGTGCGGAGGAAATGAACGCCATCACCGCCCTTGCTTCGGAATACAGCCTCCCCGAGGACCGGTATTTTAATAAGATATTTATCGGGAATCTTAATTTTGCCGCCGGGCATGAAGATGATCGATAGGCACTTGTTTTATCTCCCATTATACCCTACTATACGTATAGGTATTGGGAGGGGAATAATCTATGCCTACGAATAGAGATGCAGACGATAAGGACCGTTGTAAACTCTCCATGAGGACCGTTACGGTCCACGGGGCTACCCTGTTTGAAGTCCGGACCGGGGCTATCAGTACCCCTATTTACCAAAGTTCCACCTTTAGGCACCCCGGGCTGGGGGAAACCACGGGATTTGACTATTCCCGGGGGATCAATCCCACCAGGATGGAACTGGAAAAGACCATAGCCCTGCTGGAACACGGGACCTGCGGGCTTGCCTTTGCCACCGGCATGGGGGCAATTTCTTCGGTAATAAAACTCTTTAAGAGCGGGGATCACCTTATCGTTTCCGAGGATCTCTACGGCGGCACCTACCGGCTCTTCAGCGAATACTACGCCCGGTACGGTTTTTCTTTTTCCTGGATAGACACCAGTGATATTGCATTGGTAGAGGCAAGCCTTAAACCGAACACTAAGGCGATATTTATCGAGACCCCCTCAAATCCCATGATGAAGGTTACCGATATACGCCGCTCTGCCGAGCTTATCCATAGCCGGGGCGGCATCCTCGTAACCGACAACACCTTCCTCTCCCCCTATTTCCAGAACCCCCTGGACCTTGGCTCCGACCTGGTGGTACACAGCGGAACGAAATACCTGGCGGGGCACAACGATACGCTTTCAGGTTTTATCGTCCATTCCCGCCCGGATCTGGCGGATGATTTGGTCAATGCCCAGAAAAGTGAGGGCGCCTCCCTGTCGCCCTTTGACGCCTGGCTTACCCTGCGGGGGATAAAGACCCTCTCGGTCCGGATGGAGCGGCATGAAAAAAACGCCCGCCGCATTGCCCACTGGCTGCGGGAACACAAGCGGGTAGAAAAGGTGTTCTACACCGGTTTTGAGGATCATCCCCAGTATAGGCTGAGCGGTACCCAGTCCCGGGGCTTCGGGGGCATGATTTCATTTTATTTGAAGGATGCGGCGGATGTGCCGAAGCTGCTTAAAAATATATCCCTCATCCTCTTTGCGGAAAGCCTTGGCGGCGTAGAATCGCTCTTGACCTATCCCCTGGTGCAGACCCACGGGGCTATCCCCGAAGCGATGCGCCTTTCCGCCGGGGTGAATGACCGGCTCATGCGGCTATCCGTGGGGATTGAAGATGCGGATGATCTGATTGCGGATTTAGACAGTGCTTTTTCCAAGTGTGTATAGTTAGGAGTAAAAATGAGAATATCTACCAAAGGACGTTATTCCCTGGAGGCCCTCTTGCATATGGCCCTTCTTCCCGAGGGGGAATATTCAAGTACCCGTTCTATCGCGAAGAATACCGGCATATCGGACGGCTATTTGGAACAGCTCTTCATTCCCCTGCGGAAGGCAGGAATCGTGCAGGGAATACGGGGACCCCAGGGGGGCTATCTTCCCGGGCGGCCGGTGGGAAACATTACCGTGGGGGATGTCCTCCGGGCGGTGGAGGGCCCCCTTGAACCGGTGGCCTGTGTTACCGAAGACACCTGCCCCATGAAGGATACCTGCATCAGCACCCATACCTGGAGCGATCTCTACCACGAGATCACCAATTGTGTGGATAGCGTTTCTATTTCGGATCTGGCGGCGGCCTACTATGCCATGGATAAGGTGGAGTACGCCATATGAAAATCTCAACCCGTGGACGTTATGGCATACGGCTTCTCATCGACTTGGCGGAGCATCCGGGGGAGGACCATGTGGCGCTGGCCAATGTGGCGGAACGGCAGAAGATATCCATCCGCTACCTTGAACAGGTGGCAGTAATACTGCGGCGTTCCGGGTTTATCCGTTCTGTTAAGGGCGCTTCCGGGGGCTATGCCCTAGCCATACGCCCCCAGGATATCAATATTGGGGAAGCCCTGCGGGTGCTGGAGGGTGATATGCTGGTGGTGGACCCCCCCCTGCCCAACAAGACGGAAACAAAACTGCAGCGCTGCATCCGGCTCACGGTGTTCGACCGGCTGAATGAGCGAATCGCCGCAGTGATAGACCGGAAGACCCTGGCTTCGGTGGTGGGAACCGTGGACCCCGACGAGTCCTACATGTACTTTATCTGATTTTTCAAAATCCATGCGTCAATGGCCAGAACCGGTAGCTCAATCAGGGGGCCTATCACCAGGACCAGGGAAATCACCGGCCGCTGTGGAAAGGTGACGGCGGCAATGGCCAGGGCTACCGGTGAATTACGGGCCTGAGTGGTGAAGAGCAGGGGGATAGTGTCCTTAAAGGGCAGCTTTAATAGGCGGCCGGTAAACAGGGCCAGGAAAAAATTGACAATAAAGAAGATAATCAGCGGGGGAAAGATGCTGACAAAGAGGCCGGGGTTTGCCAAAAGGAGTGTGCCCTGGGATGCGAACATGGCGAGTACCGCCAGGCAGAGAAAGAAAAGCTGTATCGTGTCGGAATAAGCGGTAAGCAGTTTTCCTATCATAAACTTTACAATATTGGCGGATACCAGGGGAATTACCAGCACCAGCAGGATACTGGTGAGGATGCTTCCGGCGCTGAAGCTCACGGCATCCCCCATGAACAGCAACAGGTACACCGGCAGCAGACAGATTTGCAGGATCAGGTTCAGGGGCAGCAGTGAGGAGCCCAGGCTTACATTGCCCCCGGCCATGCCGGTGAAGATGAGGTACCAGTCGGTACAGGGGGTTACCATGAGCATGATGAACCCGGTTTGCAGGTCTATTTCGCCCGCCATGAACAAGGCGCCCAGGATGAAGGTGAACATCGGGGTCCAGATAAAGTTGATGCCCAGGGCCGCCAGGGAGAAGCGGATATTGCTAAAGGACCGTTTGATTTCCCTGATGTCCACCGCGAGGAATACAAAGAACAGGAGGATCATCAGGAAAACTTCTATTAGACCGCCTGCCCGGGACGCGATAGACGGGCTGAACCGGCCAAGCAGGATGCCCGCCAAGGCGGAGGCGATGATGATCAGGGGCTGGAGTTTTGCCATGGGGTCATCATAGCATATTCACCGCTGCCTGAGAACACAAAAAACCCACCGCCTAACCAATCGGTCAAGCGGCGGTCATGAGAATGGTTGATACCGGTACGCTTCCCTTACGAAGCCTTGGCGTCATCCTTGATGTACAGCACGTTCTGGGGACAGGCTTTGGCGCAGATACCACAGGCTATGCACTTACTGGGGGTCGGCTTGTCTGCGGCCTTGACCAGCACATGGAAGGGACAGGCCTCGACGCACTTGCCGCAGTCCACGCAGAGCTTCTTGTCAATCATGAACACGCCCTGAGCGTTTGCGGTTATGGCCTTCTTTTCACAAGACTCGGCGCACTTCCCGCACTGTACACAGGTGGTGATCTTGATTTTGCTTGGGTCGTTTTTACTCGGCCCAACGTGGATACAGGTCAGCGCCTGTGCCGGGGTGTTTGTCCCCTTGGTGAAAGCAGCCTGGTTGCTTGCGCCCTTGTAGAAGGCCTGGACACAGACATTCTCACAGGTCAGGCAGTACATACAGGTTTCCGGATTCTGAACAGCTAATTTCTTCATTGGTTACTCTCCATTATTTTCCCGCGATGTACATAGTCTACCCGCAGTTTGAATACTCTGTCAAGTAAAACTTATTCCCTATTAGTGCTATGGACATTATAGTATACGATGCGCTATAATTGGGATCTAATGATGAATATCCTTGATTTGGTGGGGAATACGCCCCTCCTGGAGTTGAAGAAGATTGCAGAGGATATCCCCGGGGTGTCCCTGTTTGCCAAGGCGGAGTTCTGCAACCCCAGCGGTTCCGTGAAGGACCGGGCTGCCAGGGCGATGATCCTTGCCGGGCTGGAGCAGGGCGCCCTTGTGCCGGGGAAGACCATCATTGATGCCTCAAGCGGCAATACGGGGATCGCCTATTCCATGATTGGGGCGGCTTTGTCGTATCCGGTGCGGGTCTATCTGCCCGCCAATGCCGGCGCCGAGCGGAAGCGGATCATGCGGTGCTACCATGCGGAGATCGTCGAAACCAGCCCCCTGGAAAGTTCCGACGGCGCTTTTCTGGCGGTCAAGGAGGCGGTTGCGAAGGACCCGGACCGGTATTTCTTTCCCAACCAGTATAACAACGATGCCAATTGGCGGGCCCACTATAACTCCACCGGTGTTGAGATTTGGGAGCAAACCGGGGGTAGGGTGACCCACTTTATCACCGGTCTGGGGACTTCCGGTACCTTTATGGGGACCTCCCGGCGGCTGAAGGAATATAACAAGGCTATCCACGTCTACGCGGTGCAGCCCGATTCCCCCTTCCACGGCATTGAGGGGACCAAGCATATGGGGAGCACCATCAAGCCGGGGATCTACGACGAAACCCTGCCCGAGGGCATTGTGGAGGTGGACACCGAGTCCGCCTACGCCATGACCCGGCGGCTTGCCCGTGAGGAGGGGCTCCTGGTGGGGATCAGCGCCGGGGCCAATGTGGTTGGCGCACTCCGGCTTGGGCGGAACGTGCCCAAGGGCTCGGTGGTGGTCACCGTTTTGGGGGACAGCGGGGCGCGGTATCTGTCGGACCATTTCTGGGATGATGGGGGAGCATCATGATCATCCTTTCCAGAGACCGAGAGGATGCTATCCGCAGGGAAGGTGAGCGAGCCTATCCCAACGAGTGCTGCGGTATTATACTGGGCAGGATTACCGATGATAATAACCGGGTGGCGGAGGATATCATCCCCATCGAGAATGCACGGGAGGCGGGGGAACAGTACCACCGTTTCCGGATAGAGCCGGAGGATTTGATGAAGGCGGAACTGGCGGCCCGGAAGCGCAAACTGGATGTGCTGGGGTTTTACCATTCCCATCCGGACCACCCGGCAAAGCCTTCGGACTATGACAAGGAACATGCCCTGCCATACTATTCTTACATCATTACGGCGGTGGATAAGGGAAAGGCCGGGGATTTTACCAGTTGGGAACTGAAGGCGGACCGGTCGGAATTTGTGCAGGAACACATTAAGCGGCTTTAAGGAGGACAAAGTATGACGGTTACCATTTTGATACCCACGGCACTGAGGAGCTTTACGGATCGTAAGGCCGAGGTGAGCGCCGAGGGAACTACCGTGGGGGAGGCGATTAATAATTTTGCCGATGCCTACCCGGACATTAAACAGCATCTCTACCAGGGGACGGAACTGCGGTCCTTCATCAACGTGTTTGTGGGAGAGGACAACATCAAGAAGCTCCAGGGGTTGGACACAGCAATTGCCGACGGGGGAACCATTATGCTGGTGCCGGCCATTGCGGGGGGCGCTAATGGCAGAGAGTGTTATTAAGGAAAGAACATTAACGGATCTCACCAACGAAGAGATAGGCCGGTATAGCCGGCATCTGCTCCTAGCCGAGGTGGGCATTGAGGGGCAGAAGCGGCTCAAGGCGTCGCGGGTACTCATTGTGGGGACCGGCGGGTTGGGCGCCCCGCTGGCCTTGTACCTTGCGGCGGCGGGGGTAGGGAAGCTGGGGATTGTGGACTTCGATTTTGTAGAGGAGTCAAACCTTCAGCGGCAGGTGATCCACGGGACCCGTGATGTGGGGCGGCCTAAGGTGGCCTCCGCCAAGGACCGGATCAAGAGTATCAATCCGTATTGTGATGTTGTTATCTATAATACTATGCTCTCAAGTGAAAACGCCCTGGACATCCTGAAGGACTACGATGTGGTGGCCGACGGTACGGACAACTATCAAACCCGCTACCTGGTGAACGACGCCTGCGTGCTCCTGGGCATCCCCAATGTGTATGGCTCCATCTTCCAGTTTGAAGGGCAGGCTTCGGTGTTCTATGCCAAGGAAGGCCCCTGCTACCGCTGCCTCTATCCGGAACCGCCCCCGCCGGGACTGGTCCCCTCCTGCGCCGAGGGTGGCGTGGTTGGCGTTTTGCCGGGCATCGTGGGTACCATCCAGGCCAACGAGGTGATCAAGCTTATTGTGGGGGGCGGGGACAGTCTTACCGGGCGGCTCCTCCTCTTTGATTCCTGGAAGATGAAGTTCCGGGAACTCAAGCTGGACAAGGACCCCCAGTGCCCCATTTGCGGCAAGGAGCCCACCATCCATGAGCTTATCGACTACGAGCAATTCTGCGGCCTCAAGAAGAGTACCACCGAGGAACCCGTGGAGACCATCACCGCAACGGAATTGAAACAGCGGTTGGATGAGAACGAGCCTATCCAGATAATCGACACCAGGGAGCCCCATGAGCGGGCTATCGTCAAATTTCCCGAGGCTAAGGCTATCCCCCTGGGGCAGATGGCCCGGCGTATCGATGAGTTTGACCCGGCAATCGATGCGGTGTTCATTTGCAAGATCGGGCAGCGGAGTATCTTCGCTATCCGGGCATTACGGGAGGCGGGCTATACCGGCCGGCTTCTGAATCTTAAGGACGGCATAAACGCCTGGGCACGGGAGGTTGATACCTCCCTCCCGGTTTATTAAATACAAAGGAGTTATACGATGGCAGAAAAGGATGCATTGAATGCATTAGGAAAGGAAGCGGCTTCTCAGCTTGCGAACGTTACGAAGACCCCGCCCCAATACGGCGCGCTGACCCCCCGGTGGCTTACCAAGGTTCTGGAGTTCAAGGGGCTGGAAGCGGGTATCTACCGGGTGAACAGGGTTGTTGAAGGGGATGCTCCCCTGGACGCGCTGTGCAGTCAGGACCCTTCAAAGGTGGAGATTCCCAAGGGTTATGTGGAATATCAGTCCAAACCCCGGGAGTATCAGCTCAATTCCATTGCCACCATCATCAATGTGGATACCAAGGTTTCGGACGTGTACAGCGCTCCCTTCGATCAGGTGAAGGAACAACTTGCCCTGGGCATTGAAAGCCTCAAGGAACGGCAGGAGAGCCAGATCATCAACAGTGATGATTACGGTTTGCTGAAAAATGTTACCGACACTCAACGCCTTCAGGCCCGGTATGGCCGTCCCATGCCGGACGATCTGGACGAACTGATCTCCAAGGTGTGGAAGGATCCCTCCTTCTTCCTGGCCCACCCCCGTGCCATCGCGGCCTTCGAGCGTGAATGTACCCGCCGGGGCGTTCCGCCGGTCACCGTGAACATTGCCGGCGGTACCTTTATTGCGTGGCGGGGTATCCCCATCATCCCCACCAACAAACTGTTTGTGGACGGCCTCAAGAATCCCAAGGGCAAGGCGGGGAAAACCAACATCCTCCTGGTCCGTACCGGCGAGGCCAAGCGGGGCGTTATCGGCCTTTACCAGGCGGGGCTTCCCGGTGAACAGTCGCGGGGCCTTTCGGTACGGTTCCGGGGCATCGACGACAACGGCGTTGCGTCCTATCTCCTTTCCCTGTACTGCTCCGCCGCCATCCTCGCGGATGATGCCGTTGGAGTATTGGAAGAAGTAGAGGTGGGTGATTACTATGACTACCCCCTCAACTAAGGAACCTGCGGGACTTCCGTCTGCGGAGGAGATTGCCGCGCTGGCTGCGGCCTACTTCCCGGAGTTTGCTGAGCCGATACCGGAGTCGGCGGCCTTTGCACCCAGGGTGCTGTCCAAGGACCATCCCTTCCCCGAGGGGATACTGCCGCCGGCTTCACCAGCGCCGGGACACCGTATCTATGTGGGGACCCGGGAACTGTCGGCGATACGGAAGGACTTTCCCATACTGTCGGAAAAGGTAAATGGCCGGGACCTGGTGTGGCTGGATAACGCCGCTACTACCCAACGGCCCCGGCAGGTGATCGACAGGCTTACCTACTATTACGAACACGAAAACTCCAATATCCACCGGGGAGCCCATGAACTGGCCGCCCGGTCCACCGATGCCTACGAAGCGGCACGGGGAAAGGTTGCCCGGTTTATCGGCGCCCCCGGTCCCGATAACATAGTGTTTGTGCGGGGCACCACCGAGGGGATCAACCTTGTAGCCCAGGCCTATGTAAAGCAATACCTCCGGAGCGGGGACGAGATCATTCTCACCATGCTGGAACACCATGCCAACATCGTGCCCTGGCAGCTTATTGCAGAGGAAACCGGGGCGGTGATACGGGTTGCGCCCATCGACAAGACCGGGCAGTTAATCATTTCGGAATATACCCGACTCTTTAACCACCGCACCAAGTTTGTGGCGGCTGCCCAGGTGTCCAATGCCCTGGGGACCATTGTCCCGGTGGAGGAACTTGTCCACATCGCCCACGCACAGGGGGTGCGGGTTCTCATTGACGGCGCACAATCGGTGTCACATATACCGGTGAATGTTACGGCTCTTGATGCGGACTTCTTCGTGTTTTCGGGGCACAAGATATTTGCCCCAACGGGGATAGGGGTTGTGTACGGAAAGGCCGATGTGCTGGAGGCGGCCCGGCCCTACCAGGGCGGCGGCAACATGATCGCCGACGTGACCTTTGAGCGGACCCTGTACCAGGCGCCGCCTTCTAAGTTTGAAGCAGGCACGGGAAACATCGCCGATGCGGTGGGACTCGGTGCGGCCTTGGATTATGTCGGCGGGATTGGCATGGCGAACATCGGCGCCTATGAGCATGAACTGGTTCAGTACGGCATGAAAGAATTAGCAAAAGTGCCGGGGTTGCGGCTTATCGGTACGGCCCCGCTCAAGGCCAGTGTGCTTTCCTTTGTGCTGGAGGGCTACGAAAACGAAGAGGTGGGCAAGTACCTGAACACCCAGGGCATCGCGGTTCGGGCAGGGCATCACTGCGCCCAGCCGGTGCTGCGGAGTTTCGCCCTGGAAGGTACGGTGCGGCCCTCGGTGGCGTTCTACAACACCCCCGGCGAAATTGAGGTCCTGGTGCGGGCATTGCATACATTGGTGAGGCGGTAGTGGGAATGACCGATAATACCCGGATAAAGAAGCTGGTGGAATCACTGCTTCAAAGTTACGAGGATCACGAAGAGATTATTAAGGTTGACATGGGATACCAGATGAACCGGAGCGTGATTATCGAAATGATAGAAAAACTGCGGAGCCTTCTCTTTCCGGGTTATTTTGGGAAGAAAGGGATTTCCGCGGGCTCTCTGGAGTACTACGCCGGGGACCTCTTGGAGGAGGTGAGCTTCTCTCTCTCTCTGCAGATTGCCCGTGCTATCCGGCATGTGGCGGAGTACGCCGGGGCGGAGACAAAAACCGTCGACAACCTGGCGGAGGAACTTGCCTATGCCTTCCTGGCGAAGCTGCCGGAAATCCGGGATTATCTTGCTATGGATGTTTCCGCCGCCTACGACGGAGACCCTGCGGCATTCAGCAAGGACGAGATCATCTCCTCCTATCCCGGCATCTACGCCATCATGGTGAGCCGCCTGGCCCATGAACTCTACAAGCTGCATGTTCCCCTGATCCCCCGGATCATGACCGAACACGCCCACAATGTTACCGGCGTGGACATACACCCCGGGGCGACCATCGGGCATCATTTTTTTATTGATCATGGTACGGGAATCGTTATCGGCGAAACCACGGTGATAGGCAACTTTGTAAAGCTCTACCAGGGGGTTACCCTGGGCGCCCTTTCCACCCGCGGCGGTCAGGTGTTGAAGGACGTGAAACGCCACCCCACCATCGAGGACCATGTGACCATCTATTCCGGGGCTTCAATCCTGGGGGGCGACACGGTTATCGGCGAAGGGGTTATTATCGGCAGCAATGCTTTTGTTACCAAGTCGGTACCGGAAATGACCAAGGTTAGTGTTAAAAACCCGGAACTTCAGTTCAAGTCCGGGGAGCAGAAAGAGTTCCTGCAGGATGACTTTTTTGATTATATGATCTAGAAATGGAGCTGGTAGGAGGGTCTTAGACTAGCTAGTCGAAGGGTCTTAGACTAGCTAGTCGAAGGGTCTTAGTCTAGCTAGTCGAAGGGTCTTAGACTAGCTAGTCGGTGGATATCATTGAGCACGTGTGCTCGCCCTGGAATCGTGAGCGAATTTTATTGACAAGCGATTCATTCCATACTATCCTACTACTATCGAGTTATTTTACCAGGTAATTCAATAAATTTTTATTGATTTCCCTTGACGACCACCGTCCCCGGGTGTTATAATTTCCAATTGTCTATAGGAAATTATTTACCATAGGAGGAGAAGATATGGCAATAAAAGAGATTCAGACCACCTGCGCCTATTGCGGCGCCGGGTGTCAGCTGATGTTTACGGTAGACCAGACGGCGAACAAGATTCTGGACGTCCACCCAACCAAGGGCAGAACCAACGACGGCACGGCTTGTTTGAAGGGCTGGTACGGCTGGGATTACCTCAATGACCCCCAGATTTTGTCGAAACGGCTCCGGAAGCCCCTGATTCGCAAGGGCGGCAAGGGCAGCGCCCTGGAAGAGGTCGAATGGGACGAGGCTATTTCCTACACCGCCAAGCGGCTTACGGAAATCAAGGAAAAATACGGGCCGAACGCCATCATGTGCACCGGCTCGGCCCGGGGCCCGGGGAATGAGGCCAACTATATCATGCAGAAGTTTGCCCGGGCAGCGGTCGGAACCAACAATGTCGACCACTGCGCCCGGATATGACACGCTCCTTCTGTAGCGGGTCTACAGTATAGCTTTGGTTCAGGTGCAATGACCATGGGAGTTCCCGAGATAGAAGACGCGGCCTTGCTGTTTGTCTTCGGTTATAACGGCGCTGATTCTCACCCGATTGTTGCCCGGCGCATTGTGCGGGCCAAGCAAAAGGGCGCTAAAATTATCTGCGCCGATCCCCGGATAATTGAGACTGCCCGGATTGCGGATATGCATTTGCAGCTTAAAGGCGGTACCAACCTCCTTCTGGTCAACGCCATTGCAAACACTATCCTGGAAGAAGGGCTCTGCGACAACGACTTCATTGCCCAGCACGCCAACGGATTTGACGAGTTTAAGGAAATCATAAAGAAATACACCCCCGAGGGCGTGTCCGCCCAGGTCGGGATCCCCGCCTCCGACATCAGGAAGGCGGCCCGGATGTATGCCACAAGCGGCCGTTCGATGATTCTGTACGGCATGGGGGTCTGCCAGTTCGGGCAGGCGGTGGACGTGGTCAAGGCTTTGGCCAATCTGACCATCATGACCGGCAACTTAGGCCGGCCCTCCACGGGCATAGGCCCGGTGCGGGGCCAGAACAATGTCCAGGGCGCCTGCGATATGGGGGCATTGCCCAACGTATTCCCCGGCTACCAGGCCGTTACCAACCCGGAATTGCGGGCGAAGTTTGAAAAGGCCTGGGGGGTTAAACTGCCGGACCAGAACGGCATCACCCTGACCGTGGTGCCCCACCATGTGCTCCACGAAAAGGACCCCACCAAGCAGATCCACGGGTATTACATCATGGGTGAGGACCCGGTCCAATCCGACCCGGATTCGACGGAAGTGCGGGAGTCCCTGGAGAAGTGCGACTTCGTGGTGATGCAGGACATCTTCATGAACAAGACCGGCCAGTACGCCGACGTCATCCTCCCGGCCACCAGTTGGTGCGAGCATGAGGGCGTCTTTTCCTGCTGCGACCGGGGCTTTCAACGGGTCCGCAAGATACTTGAGCCCGTCGGTGATCTTAAGACCGACTGGCAAATCATCTGCGAGATGTCCACCGCCATGGGTTACCCCATGAAATACAACAAGACCGAGGAAATCTGGAACGAGGTGATCGAACTCTGCCCCGGCTTCTACGGCGCCACCTACGAGAAGATCGAAAAGCAGGGCAGCGTTCAGTGGCCCTGCCGCGACCGGTCGGAGAGCGATACCGGTACGGTCTACCTGCACAAGGGCGGCAAGTTCGCCAACCCCGACGGCAAGGCAAACTTCTTCGCCACCGACTGGCGGCCCCCACAGGAGGTGGAAAACAAAGAGTATCCCCTCACCCTGTGCACCGTCCGCGAGGTTGGCCACTATTCGGTGCGAACCATGTCCGGCAACTGCCGGATGCTGCGTAACCTGGAAGACGAGCCGGGCTGGCTGCAGATTTCGCCCCGGGATGCCGAAAAGCTGGGTATCAAGCATAGGGAACTGGTGCGGGTGTCGTCACTGCGCGGCAGTGTCATAACCCGGGCAAATGTTACCGAGCGGGTCAAGAAGGGCGCGGTGTACATGACTTACCAGTGGTGGGTCGGCGCGTGTAACGAGCTGACGAACGCCAACCTGGATCCCATCAGCAAGACGCCGGAATACAAGTACTGCGCCTGCAAGGTGGAAAAACTTTCCGACCAGAAAGCGGCCTGGGAAGATGTGAACAAAACCCTGGCGGAGCTTCGTAAGAAGATGCGGGTCGATGTAAAGCGCGAGGGGGTAAAAGCATGAACTCATTTGTACAAGCCACTCCCCTGTGCTGCATTGGCTGCAGAACCTGTTTGATAAGCTGTGTGGTTGCCCACGAAGGCAAGCGGATATTTGAAATCGACCCCGACGGCTATGATTTCAACCCCCGGCTCTTTATGGTAAAGACCGCACGGGTCAGCGCGCCGGTTCATTGCCGGCACTGCGAAAATCCCGCCTGCAAAGCGTCCTGTACCTCCGGGGCTATCCTGGTGAAGGACAACGTGGTGTTCATCGACACGAAGAAGTGTATCGGTTGTAAGAATTGTTCTATAGCCTGCCCCTTTGGGGCGGTAGAAGTGGTGGAGACCGCCGAAGTTCAAAGAGACGGTACCCTCCGGAAGGTCGCCAACAAGTGCGATCTCTGCGTTGGGGTTGCGGACAGCCCTTCCTGTGTGAAGGTCTGCCCCACGGCGGCGCTGAAATTGGTGACCGAAAACGATTTCAGCGAAGGCGTGACGGATAAGCGTGAGGCGGCTGCCGCCGCTTCCGTTCCGGCGGCGGTCTAGGTTTGGAGGGTAAGGGATGGACAGTAAGGGGAATGTTGCTTTGAATCAATCGCCGGTTATGATACGGTGCAATGGTTGTGTGGAGGTCCCCTGTGTCCTTTCCTGCGATAGCAATGCTGTCGCCCATGTTTGTGGTGATCTGTTAATAGAGCTTGATAAATGTACTGTTTGCGGGCAGTACAAGGGAACCGGTATGCCTGACTGTGTCATCTCCTGTGAGCATTCTCAGTGGAAGGCCGTGTTGGAAGTGCCGGATGTCCAAACGAAACAGACGCGGGCGGCAACTGCATTGTCCCTGTTAAAACTTTGAGAGAGGAGTGTGTATGAGCGGAGAAGGATCGTATTTCGTATTGGCGGAGCCGGAGAAGTGTACCGGCTGCCGGGCCTGTGAACTGGCCTGTTTTGCGGCTCACCAGAAGGGTGTCGCAAAGACGGTGGGGACGGTGACAACACCGGTTATTCCCAATTTGTATCTAACCAGGACTGAAACTATCAGGATGCCGGTGCAGTGTCATCACTGCGAAAACGCGCCCTGCCTCCAGTCCTGTCTGTGCGGCGCACTGGAGCGGGTAAACGGCGCGGTGGCGCTGAACCCGCAGAAGTGCATAGGCTGCCGGAACTGCGCCCTGGCCTGTCCCTTCGGCGCCATCCAGATTGCCGGGGCGAACATCCTGCCGGAACTGGCGGGTCACGCGCCGGTGTTCAAGTGCGACCTGTGTCCGGACCAGGAAAACGGCCCCGCCTGTGTGGCCACCTGCCCCAACGAAGCGTTGCGCTTAGTTGACACCGAAGAAGAACTGCGGGCGAAGCGTATCCATGCAAGCGAAGCATCGGAAGCTATTCAGAATAGTTTAGCAAAGGGAGGGCAGTAAAATGGCGGTAATTCAGATTGACAAAGATCTTTGCACGGGGTGTCAGGAATGCACCAAGGTCTGTCCCACTTTTGCAATTGAAGGTGAAGCCGGGGAAGCGCAGACCCTCGTTGAAGAACGCTGTGTTATGTGCGGCCAGTGCGTACAAAAATGTAAGTCATACGTTTCCCTGATCGATCACGGCAAGGAAGCATATGCCGCAAAACGTGCGGAACGGCTGCTCCCGGAAACGGTACAGGAGCCCCTCTTTGCGGCCCACAACGTCAGCCACCTGGCGGAACTTATCGCCGCCCTTAATGACCCCAACAAGTTTACGGTTGTACAGTCCGCTCCGGCGGTACGGGTCGGCATTGCGGAAGACTTCGGGCTGCCCCTGGGCTCCCTGGCCTCCGGCAAGATGGCGGCGGCCCTCCGGAAAATCGGCTTTGACCGGGTCTACGACACCAACTTTTCCGCCGACCTGACCATCATGGAGGAAGGCACGGAATTGGTGGAACGGGTTACCAAGGGCGGCATACTGCCCATGTTTACCTCCTGCTGTCCCGCGTGGGTTAAGTACATGGAGACCAACCATCCCCAGCTTACCAAGCACCTTTCCACCTGCAAAAGCCCCCAGCAGATGGCCGGTCCGGTCTTCAAGACCTACGGTGCGAAGATTGACAAGGTAAAGGCCGATAAGATATATAACGTGTCGGTCATGCCCTGCACCTGTAAGACCTATGAAGCCGCCCGTCCGGAGATGAATGCCAGTGGTCACCAGGATATCGACGTGGTTATCACCACCCGGGAACTGGGCTACCTGATTAAGTACAAGGGGATAGACCTGGCGACCCTGCCCGACGAGCAATTTGACATGCCCCTTGGGGAGTACACTGGCGCGGGAGCTATCTTCGGCGTTACCGGCGGTGTTATGGAAGCGGCTCTGCGGACCGGCTATACCCTTATCACCAACAAGGAACTGGGGAACAAGGACCTGGATTTCACGGCTGTGCGCGGTTCCGATGGGTTCCGTACGGCGGCCATTAAGATCGGCGATCTCACCCTCAAGGTAGGGATTGTGACGAACTTAAAGAACATCGAGCCGATTATCGAACAGCTCAAGGCGGGAACCCTGGACTGCCACTTCGTGGAGGTCATGACCTGTCCCGAAGGCTGCATCACCGGCGGCGGCCAGCCGAAGCTGCTCTCCGACGTTGACCGGCAGGACGCCAACGATAAGCGGCGCGAGGCGATTTATCAGCATGATAAGGACCTGCCCCTGCGGAAGTCCCATGAAAGCGCCGCAATAAAGAAGATCTACGCCGAGTATTTGGAGAAGCCCTGCGGACACAAGTCCCACGAACTTCTGCATACTCACTACAAGCATGACTAAAGAATCCCGTCCCCTGACCGGCAGCGCCCTGATTCTGGGCGGCGGCCGGGGGACACGGATTGGCTATGACAAAAAGAAGCTGGAACTGGGGGGCGTGAGTGTACTGAATCGCTTGGCTTCCCAGTTACAGACCGTGTTTGCCGAGGTGTTGATTTCGTCCAACGAGCCCGTGACGCTCCCCGGTGTCCCTGTTCTGCCCGACCGGGTGGGGGAGGGGCCCATGGCGGGCATCTACCAGGGCCTTTTACACTGTACAAGCGAATATCTCTACGTGGTGGCCTGCGACATGCCCTTTGTCAATGTTGCGTACATCGCCTATATGCGGGAGCTTATTGCGCAGGAAGGTATGGATGTCTGCATTGCCCGGCATAGTGACGGCGGGCTGGAGTTGTTCAATTCATTTTACAAAAAGAGCTGCGCGGCGCTTATGGGGGAGGCCTTGACCAAGGGGGAGTACAAGATACGCCTTGTCTTTGACCGGCTGAAGGTGCATGAGGTCGATGACGGGACCTTGCAAAAGTTTGATGATGGGAAGATGTTTTTCAATATTAATTACAAAGAGGACCTGGAAGCGGCGGAACACTCGGTTTCCTTGAAATTTCATGGTCGTTCGTGAGAATTCTCACGGTGCACACCTTAAACATACGGTAATTTTACGGTATATATATTCCCTGGCTTGACTGCAAGCATAGAAATGCCGATACTGTGGTTATGAATAAGCCTAGGCCTCGTGGAAAGGAGATAAGTGTGTTTTCACTAGTTATCGGTGTAGTTCTTATTATCGGCGGTTCAATAGGTCTTGTGCTAAAAATCCAGGAGATTAAGAACAGGGACGTTTGATAATGGTCGGCATAAACAAAATCCGGGACCGGATCGAAATAGCGATAGAGATAACCAGGGACAGCAAGGTTCCCGCCCTTTTGATGGCTAATCCGGGGCTTGCCAAGTCAACGGTGGTGTACAATTGGGCCAGGCGTAATGGCTACCACATAGAAACATTGATCGGTTCCCGGTTTTCCCAGGAGGAGATCCTGGGCTTCCAGGTCCGGGCGGAGAATAGCGAAACCGGGGAGCATTACCTGGAACTGCTGGCCCCCCACTGGTACCGGAACATCCTGGACCAGGAAACCCGAAAAGTGCCTTCCGTGCTGTTTCTGGATGAGTTGAGTACCGCTCAGGAAAATGTCCAGGGCGCTTTGCTGCAGTTGGTCTTTGAGCGGAAGATTGGGAACGGCCGGACTCTGCCCGAATCGACCCTGGTTATCGCCGCAGCGAACTACAAACAGAACATCCCCTTCCAGTTCAATATCATGGCCCCCATCCTCAACCGTTTCTGCATCATCAACCTATCCTACGAAAGCAACGATAGTTTTCTTGACGAATTCCTCCAGGACGAGGCTGATTTATCGAAGGATTTGGTGGTGTTTACGGAAAAGGAAATCACCCCCTGGCAGAAAAACTACCTGCGGGACGGCTTGAAGATGATGTTCCGCACCCTGTTCCGTTCCTTCGAGGAGGACAACCGGGACATTGACAAGGACCTTGTCTACACCATGGACATCAACAACCAGGTCTACAATACCATGTATGACGACGATTCCCGGTATGTGTACAACTTCATCTCCGGCCGTACCCTCTGGTACCTCTACCAAGTCACCCTGTCCTTCCTCCGCAAGGGCCTGACCACAACGGAACACGGGGCGTCCATCCTCAACATGGTCTTTGGCCTCATCGGCCTGGGCACCAACACCTTTACTGAAAAACAGCGTAAGGCCTATATGAAAAGCGCGGAAACTCTGTACCGCCGGCTCTACGATATCCTGTCCTCCCGGAATGAGGCGGACACAGGCTCTGCCTCCGGTGAAGCGCTGAGCGCGTCTCTGGACTTCCGGGGTAAGAGTGCCCCGGACGCCATCAATGAATGGGTCCTCTTCCACGAATCTTCGGTGCTTCGGGACATCAATGACCCGAACCTTGACGCACTGGCTGCCCACATCGGCGCATCCTACGGTGTTAACGCCGAAGACACCGAGCGTCTCCGCCAGCGCATTACCCATAATAAGGCGGACCTGTACACCTTTTCTAACGACATGCAGCGCCTGGATTACCTTATCGGCATACTGGAGGAGGAACAGGCCGGCGAAAGTGGACCCCTTAAGCTGCTCCGCAGTATCCGTGACGTATATGCCACCCTCCGGGATGAGGCGATGCAGCTTATGATGAAGAGTACCGGGTTATGAATTGGGAGCCGGCCCAATATCGGGAAACAAATAAACTGCTGGAACGGCTCAATATCCGCATTAGTTATATTGATGCCCCGAGGATTAGCGGGGCGCCTGCAAGTTTTTCCTACCGGGCCATGCGGGGGGAGTACTGCATCTATATTGACCGTACCGTTGACCGGTCAACCTTTATGGCGCGGGACCTCCATGAAAAGGGGCACATCCTCTACAACCACTTTAACCGGCCCCATGCGCACCGCCAGCAGTTCGAGGAATTCTTCGGACGCAACCGCCATAAATTCATGGATCGTCTCCCGCCGGAACGGAACTTAACTTCCAGGATTGGTATTTATTCTACCTACATTTACAACCGCTTTTCTGATATCGCCCAGTCCATGGAGATCAACACCAAGCTTTTCAAAGAGGACAGAAAATTGCTGTTCTTAGAGAACCTCAAAACACAGGCGCCCGGCGGCGGCCTGGAGGGCGGCCCGCTTGCGGGATTCATCTTTCCCCGTGAAGGTTGGCCCGAGGGTCTGGACTGGATGAGCTATATGAGTTTTCTCTGCACCGAGTTGAACTCTTTCCTGGACCACATCGGGGATGGGCCGGGTAAGAAAATTAAGTCCAGCGATGTCAGCTCCTATAATGCCATGCAAGCCGCCGAGCGGCGCATACAGGACATCCAGGAAACCCGGAAGACCGCTGCCGACGCGGAAAGTAACGCCGTCTACGAGCCGGAGATTATCCGGCATGGGCGGACCGATAATTACGCCGACACCACAACGGTCAACACCGTTACTGAACTTAACGATGTTAAGGACCTGGTACGGATACTGCGGGAGCGGAGCCTCCTCCTCAAGCGGAACCGGCTCCACACGGATATTCTCTACAATATTAACCGCAACCGCTTCGGTGATGTCCTTATTCCCCGCCGCTACCGCATCGAAAACTACAACCTGAACAACCTGTGTATCCTGCTGGACGTATCCGGCAGCGTTCCCCAGGGCTTTGTAAAACGGGTCATCCAAACTATCATGCGGGCCGAGGGGGCCTTTAATAAGCGCCTGAGCCGGCTGGTCTGCTGGTCCGACCACCTCTGTTCCGACACCACCCTTGCGGACATCGGGGCTGTTAGTTCCGGGGGCAGTACCGTGCTGGGCGCGGGGATTGAGTACTGCAAGCGGTATCTCAATGAGCGCTCCAGTTTCTTTATCATCAGCGATTTCCAGGACGACCTTAACGACTGGCTGGGCGCGGCCCGGGACCTGGGCTGCGAAAAGACCGCCGTGGGATATGGCCGGCTTAGCCGGGAATCATCGTTTGAACAATGGTTTTCCGCCATCGGTTCCAACGCCAATTACCAGAAGGCGCACGTGGACATACGGCGCTTCGTGTCGGTGTTCGACACCGTATTACTGCGGGACGATGTGGTGCGGCGGGAGGAATGGTAGGGGGTGGAGGCTTACTCCTTCTTATTGCCCAATCGAGCCTTTGTATAGGTGATAAACTATTTTACCGTTTATTGTAGGAGTTATTTTATGAAAGTTGATGAGATTCTTAAACCGGATTGTATTATTGAAAGGCTTGAGGCGGAAACCAAGGAAGATGCCCTGAAAAAGATGAGCGCCATACTGCTTGCCAAAGGGTATGTAAAGGACAGCTTTCCTGCGGCAATTCTGGAGCGGGAGAAGTTTTATCCTTCGGGGCTTCCCATGGAGGGGCATAAAATTGCCATTCCCCATACCGATGCGGAACATGTGAACCAATCGGTGATTCTCTTTGCCAGGCTTGCAAAACCGCTTGAGTTTTCTTCTATGGGTGATCCTGACGAAAAGATTCAGGTTCAGCTTATCTCCATGTTTGCCCTGAAGGAAAAGAAACAGATAGGGCTTCTTCTGGAAGTGCTTATCAACGCCTATTCGGATAACAGTGTCCTGGATACCCTGCTCCATGCCGCCTCGGCCAAGGAAATGTACGATACACTTTTCAAAGTTGTCGGATCCCAAATGAAGGAATAAAGTATATGACTTGACAAGAATTTCATCTTTCCCTATACTGGCATAGTTGGTCGGCAGGATTGACGGTTTTCAGGTAACTTTCCACGTATAACCTACGTAAAAGACTCCATACATCATTATTTTCTCAAGGAGTACAGAATGGAAACCGTTCAGGGGGACCTTGGTCCCATAGACAATTATCTTCTTACGGAGCCGGTGAAAAAGCTTTTACCAAAGTTTATTATTCCCTGCGTCATTTCACTGATTATCTCGTGCCTCTACAACATTGTTGACCAGATATTCGTCGGTCAAGGTATTGGCTATTTAGGTAATGCGGCAACGGGTATTATCTTCCCCATTACCGTTATCGGATGGGCTGCGTCATTGCTGTTCGGCGACGGGGCGGCGGCGTATTTAAGTTTGGCCCAGGGCAGCGGTAATACCAAGGATCTGGGGAAAACAATCGCTAACAGTGTATTGTTTTCATTTCTGTCAGGTGTGGTGCTGATACTTATATGCTACCTATGGGGTGACCGTATTCTCTATTCACTCGGCGCAACGGACGCGACAATTGAGTTGACCCGGGATTACGGGTATATCATTTTCATCATGATACCACTGGCGCTTGCGCAAAACACCCTTGCGGGAATTATACGGGCAGACGGCAGCCCGCGTTATGCAATGGGAGCGATGGCGGTGGGCGCGGTGCTGAACATTATCTTTGACCCCATTACGATTTTTGTGTGGGGCTGGGGAATTAAGGGCGCGGCCTCTGCGACAATCTTTGGTCAGTTTGTGAGCTTTGTTATATGCGCGGTCTATCTTGCCAGGAGCAAAATGTTCCGGCTCCGCGTCGCCGATTTTATTCCCCGCTTGAAGGCGGTGCGCCGGGTTTTGCCCCTGGGCGGATCAAGTTTCCTTACCCAGATTTCTATAGTCATTGTTACTGTGGTGAACAACAAGCTCCTTGTATCCTATGGCGCTTTGTCCGAGTATGGACCCGATATTCCCCTGGCGGCCTTTGTCGTCATCATGAAGTTGTTCCAAATCGTTCTTAACATTGCGATTGGTATTGCGGCGGGAGCACAGCCGGTCATTGGTTTTAACTACGGAGCAAAGCACTATGACCGGGTACGACAGGCATTCAAATATGTTATTACCTGGACATTGTTGGTAACCGCAATTGCCACCCTTTTGTTTGAAGCCATGCCGCAGGCTTTTATAGCCCTGTTTGGAAGTGATGGCGAATTGTATACAACTTTTGCGGTGCGATGCCTGCGTATCTACCTTGCGCTTATCATATTTACCTGTGTTCAAAAAGCCTGCGCCATTTTCCTGCAATCAATCGGCAAGGCAAGCGCGGCAATTCCGCTTTCAATCATTCGTGATGTTATCTTTCTTATCGTCTTCACCTTTATACTACCGGTGTATCTTGGTGTTACCGGCATTTTCTGGGCCGCTCCCGTCGCCGATATTTTGGCAATAATCGTTACCGTTGTTGTGGTGGCGCATATTAGGGTACATTGAACTCCTCCCACCGTACCCGCCCTGCCCGGACCGCATCCCGGAGCCGCTTCTCCTGATCGTTCAGGTTTTTCCCGGCTCCGCTTTTTACTTCCAGAAACACTACCTCGGTGATATTCTTTTCGTTCATCCCCCGGAACACGATAAAATCTACCGGTTTCCCCACAAAGCGGCAGTCCCCCGGGTCAAAGGGAAAGCCCGGCAGCAGGGGCGCCATCTGTTCCGAGACCAGCCCCCCAATCACCGCCCGGGACGCCTTGAGCCGGTCCTTCACGATTTCCTGAAGCTTGTGCCCCTCCCAGTCCGCTCGTTCCTGCCGCCGCCCCGCGCTAAACCCCATGCGGCGGCCTAAAAGCAGGAAAATGAGGCAGAACAAAACAAATACGCAGAGGAGGATAATGGTTTGCGGGTTCAGGTTTTCCATTACTTCCAGGATACGCTATAAGCGCGGTGAAAGCAAAGGGGCCGGGAAAAGGCCGGCCCCCAATAGGGGCTTGGCCTTTCCTCTAAAAACAATCTAGGTGTGATACGATCCGTGTCATGGGTATGATACGATCCGGGGCTATCCGGGGTTTGCTCCAGGATAGGGGGCCGGTCCACCGGGGGGCTTTTTTTAGGGATACCAAAAAAGATATCCTCATACCCTATTGACAAGAAAAACGGAATAAACTAACATAACAAGGTCTTCATATAAATAGCGCCGTATGATTTACGGAAAAAACACTATGTATAGGGAAGTATCTGGGGGTGTAGCTCAGTTGGCTAGAGCGCCTGAATGGCATTCACGAGGTCAGGGGTTCAATTCCCCTCACCTCCAGGACTAAAGTGGGGTAAAACCCACTTTTTTTGTGGGAAAATGGCTGGATAATGGGGAATTAGCCCAAATGGTACCCTATAGAGCCTCAAGCCCGCATTGATCCATCAGATCACCATTGCGCAGCAATTCTGCGGATCCCTCGGCGAATACGGCGCCCTGCCGGAGGAGTATCACCCGGGGACAGAGGGCGGCGGCGAAATCCAGGTCATGGGTGGCAATCAGTTGGGTAAGGGGCAGGGCTTGGAGTACCCCCATAAGGTTTCGCCGGGCTTTTGGATCAAGAAATGCGGTGGGTTCGTCAAAAAGCATGACCTGGGGGTTCATCGTAAGGGACGCGGCGATGGCGGCCATCCGCTTTTCACCCCCGGACAGCCTGAGGGGGGACCGGTCTTTGAGGAAGTCTATCCCCAGCCGCCGGAGGACTTCATCGACCCGATGGTGGACCGCCTCTTCGTCAAGGCCCATGTTCCGGGGACCAAAGGCCAGGTCCTCATAAATGCTGGGCATAAAGAGCTGGTCATCGGGGTCCTGAAACACCAGGGAAACCTGCCCCCGCAAATCTTTCAGGGTCCGTTTGTCCTGGGTACCCGCGCCCAGCTCAATGCCGCCGATACGGAGGCTGCCCGATACCAGGGGCAGAATCCCCACCATGGCAAGCATCAGGCTGGTCTTTCCCGCGCCGTTGGCCCCCACCAGGGCAATCCGTTCCCCCGGCGGTATACTAAAAGTGATGTTCTGCAGGGCCGGCCCGGTTGTAGAACCGTAGGCAGCCGAAATAGACCGGGCTTCTATGATGGCATTATCCATGAGCCAAGGATAGCAGAAATATCCGCCAACCGGAAGAGGAGGCAAAACCCACAGACCAGGACCAGAAAGGTGATGTCCGTGGCGTTCACGGGCTTCCTCTGCGTTGGGGCGCAGTCCAGATCGTAGCCCCGGCACTTCATGGCGGCGTAGACCCGCTCGGCCCGGTCGGCGCTGCGCAGAAACAGATGGCCGATAAAACTCCCCATGTGTTTCAGCTCGATTCCCTTTGCGTCACCGCTCCGCAGAATATAGGCGGTATACATGGAGGATGCCTCGGCTATCAGCACCGCGATATACCGGTAACTGATCTCCAGGAGGCTGACACACAGTGCGGGGCAATGGAAGCGCCGCAGTTGGGCGGCAAGCCGGCACATGGGGGTCACCGCCATGAGGATCAGCACCGCCGCTACACAGAGCAGGGTCCGCAGCAGCAGGGTGAGCAAAGACAGGAGGCCGTAACTGACCGCAAAACTTCCCAAATAGACCACCGTACCCCGTTCAAAGATGAGGTTGGAAATCCCCGCAAAGAGGCAGAAGGGGAGGGCTATGGCAGTACGGCGCAATAACAGTGCCGGGGGGATATCCCCCCAGGCGATGAGGATACAGGGATAGAACAGAAACGGTACGATCCTCCCCAGGGAATACCGGTCAAAGGAAATGACCGTGACCATGAAAAACAGGGTGGCCACTATCTTTACCCCCGGATGCAGCCGGTGGAGGCCGCTCCGGCCCGCCGCAAGCTGCTCCAGGGTATACAGGGTCTCGGTTGTACGGACTATGTCAGGCACGGTCTTTGGCCGTCCGGTTCTTGACCCGGTGGATTATCAACCCCGCCGCCCCCGCCAAAAGACAGGTAAGGACCGCGCCGACTATCCCCGCCACGGTGGTCCCTATGCCGGAACCTTCCTCCCCGGCGTTCGGGAAATCGTAGTCGGGCATAAAGGCGGTGGCCTCCTGGATAGCTTCGGCACTACGGAACGCAGGACCCTCCGCCGGAAGCTCGGTTGTTCCCGCCGTTTTCTCCATGGACCACTCAAGCCCATCGGGATAGGCGGAGGCGAATATCGAGAGAATCCCCCCAACCAGCACCGTGATCAAAGCCAGGACGATAAGGGGTTTCTTTATGGAAACCTCCGTCCTCAGGGGAAGCCGCTGTTCACTGCTTTGGATGATTTCGGGGCGCATTGAATAGACAAAGCCGAGGACCGCCGCCGTAATGATCCCTTCCACGATACCGATAGCCAGATGGATGGGCTGCATCAGAACCACGAAGATAGAGAAGGGCAGGGCGGTAATCCCCGAGACAAGGGTTTCCAGGACCACGGCGAAGGCGCCCAGCTGGAGCCCAATCACCACCGAAAGGATTGAAGCCAAGGTAAGCCGGGGGGTGGTGACGCCCTTTTTGAGGAACGGCTTAAAGAGCAGGGGATAGATGAGAAGCGTGGGGATGACCCCCATGTTAAAGATATTGCAACCCAAGGCCAGGAGGCCGCCGTCGGCAAAAAACAGGCACTGGATCACCAGCACCGCCGCGATGGTCAGGAGCGCCGGGAAGGGCCCCAGGAGTCCGGCCAAGAGGATGCCGCCCCCGATATGCCCGCTGGAGCCGGTTCCGGGAATCGTAAAGTTGATCATCTGGGCGGCGAACACAAAGGCCCCCGCCACCGCCATGATGGGGATCTTTTTATCCCCCAGTTCGTTCTTGATTTTCACCGTCGCGTAGGCCGCCGAAGCGGCGCTTGTGGCCCAGAGTACACCCCCCACGGCGGGGGAAATGAGCGCGTCAGCCATGTGCATAGAATACCTCCAAAAATATGAGATTACCGCAGGGTATAAAAATACCCCGCTTTTGCCGCACCCGCCTTCAGGCAGCGCACCATACCTTCATGGTATTCTTCTTCCGGAATTAATTCGACTGCTCACCGCCTTCAGACGGCTGATGTTACAACTTTAGGGGCAATTCCGGGTAATGTCAAGCGGCGGCAGGTAAGACCGGGCCAATCTGGCATTGATCCCTCGGATCTTGTATACTCCATAGTGAACGGAGTATTCGGTGAAGGAAAAAAAGTGGTTCCGGGTTGTATTCAGGCGGCGGGTTTTTGTTATGGCCACCCTGCTGATACAAATAGGGGTTATCCTGTTTCTTCTCGCCAGCACCAGTATGTATTCCCGCTATGTGGGATGGGCTCTGAATGTGGTGAGCGTGCTGGTTTGTATTTATATCGTCAATAAAAAGGAAAAATCCGCCTATAAACTTACCTGGATTTTTCTTATCATGCTCTTCCCCTTCTTCGGGGGGGTGCTGTACATCATCTTTTACTTTCAGTCCAACCCCCGGAAGCTGAAGAAATACTTTGCCGCAAGCGAACGGCAGTGCCGACCCCTGTTCCTGCTCAGCGGAGATTCCTTGCCGTTCCTTATAGATAATCACGAGGAGTGTCTGCCCCAGGCACGGTACCTTCAGGAATACGCGGGGTTTCCCCTCTATGTCCACACCCGGGCCGAGTACTTTCCCTCGGGGGAAGATTTTTTCAAAAAGGTCCTGACGGAACTGGAAAAGGCGGAGCGGTATATCTTCCTGGAATTTTTCATACTCCGTGAAGGCGCTATGCTGGACCCCATCCTGAATATCATGGAACGGAAGGCCCGGGAGGGCCTGGACGTGCGGCTCATATACGATGACCTGGGGTGCTTCATGTCTCTGCCGCCGGATTTTAAACGGCAGTTGGAACAGCGGGGGATTCGTTGTACGATCTTTAACATCTTTAAGCCCATTTTTTCCTCCCTGCAGAACAACCGGGATCACCGGAAGATCGTTTCTATTGACGGCAAGGTCGCCTTTACCGGGGGCATGAATCTGGCGGATGAGTATATCAATATTTACCCCAAATACGGCCACTGGAAGGATGCGGCAATCATGATCGAAGGGGATGCGGCCTGGAGTCTTACCCTGATCTTTTTACAGATGTGGGATCTGGGGAAAAAGGCAACGACCCACTACGGGGATTTTTATCCCTGGCGTGATGCCCCCTGTCCGGTGGTGTCCGACGGCTATGTGCAGCCCTATGCGGACAGCCCTATTGATACGGAGAATGTGGGGGAGCATGTCTACATCCAGATCATCAACAACGCTAAGGAGTATGTGTACATCAATACCCCCTATCTGGTGGTAGACGACAATCTCCTTTCAGCCCTTACCCTGGCGGCAAAGAGCGGGGTTGATGTGCGGATCATCACCCCCCATCGCTGGGACAAATGGTTTGTACGGATGGTGTCCCGGTCCTATTACCGGCAGTTAGTTATGGCGGGGGTGAAGGTCTACGAGTACACCGAGGGTTTCAACCATTCCAAGACCTTTGTATCCGACGACAAGGTCGCTACCGTGGGTACCACCAACCTGGATTTCCGCAGCCTGTATCTGCACTTTGAATGCGGGGTCTGGATCTATAAGAACAGCGCCGTTAGCAGCGTTAAAGAGGATTTCCTGGCGACGATTCCCATCTCCAAGCAGATCACCCTGGCAGACTGTACCCGGGGTATCTTCAGTACGTTTTTCCGGGATGTGCTGCGGATTTTTGCGCCGCTTATGTAGTTACGATAGAGCTAATGCAACAAAGAGAGCCGTACCCTCGCCCGGCTTCTGTTTTTCTGCTATACTCCCTCAATGAACATCGAACTACTTGCCCCCGCAGGCTCCCCGGAGTCCCTGGATGCCGCCATCGGCGAGGGGGCGGACGCGGTTTACCTGGGGCTGAAAAACTTCAACGCCCGGATCCGGAGCGCCAATTTTGCCTATTCCCAGTTTGAGGGCCTACTCCGCAGGCTGCGCCGGATGAACCGCAAGGTTTACGTCACGGTCAACACGGTCTTTGAGCAGCGGGAAGCCGACCGGGTGTATCAACTCCTTAAGTATCTGGCGAATCTGGGCCCGGACGGTATCATCGTTCAGGATTTCGGCATAGTGAAAATGGTCCGGGATAACTTTCCGGCGCTGAAACTCCACGCCTCCACCCAGATGAATATCGCCTCCGCACGGGGGGCGAACCTCCTTTCCAAATACGGCTTTTCCCGGGTGGTCCTTGCCAGGGAGCTGGCCCTGGAGGAAATACGGGAAATACGGGATAACACCAACATGGCCCTGGAGGTCTTTGTCCACGGGGCTCTTTGCGTCAGCGCTTCCGGGCTCTGTCTTTTTTCCAGCTATCTGGGGGGCAAGTCCGCTAACCGGGGCATGTGTACCCAAGCCTGCCGCCGCCTCTACCGGCATGATGACCGGGAATCCGGCTACTATTTTAGTCCCGGGGACCTCCAGCTTCTGGAACAGGTCCCGGCGCTCTCAGATGCCGGGGTGGCCTCCTTCAAGATAGAGGGGCGGATGAAGAGCGCCGAGTACGTGGGGACCGTGGTGTCCGCCTATCGCCGGGTCATTGATGGCCTTGAGGGAGACCGGGAACGGAGCCTTGCCGAGGGGCTGGGCATACTCCGCAATGACTTTGCCCGGACAAAAACTTCCTTCTACTTTGCCAATGATGCCGCCGGTCCCACGGCCTGGCTGAACCCGGAACAGGACGGGGGTACGGGTATACCCCTGGGGACCATACTCCGGGTTAAGGGTAATGAGGGCGAAATGCAAAGCCGCCAGGCACTCATCCCCAGGGGGCCGCTCATGCCGGGCATTGGGGATTCGGTGCGGCTTCATCGCCGGGATGATTCGGACAGGCAGTCCCATAAGCTCAGCTTTGCGGAAGACGAGGCCGGTGGGCGGTGGATATCTATCCCCCAGGGATTTGAGGCGGGGGACTCGGTCTACCTGATCCAAACCAGGGCCATGTCCAGGCGCTATACCCCGGTTATACCAAATAATCTGGATACCTGCCGCCGCCTTCCCGGCCATGATAAGGCCCCGGAACTAAGCCTGGGGGCGGTAAAAAAGAAGGGCGGCAAAACCTTTCCCGAGGGGATCTACGCGGCGGTATCCCGGTTGACGGATCTGTTTGTGGTCCAGTCGGTCAGGCCTATCCGGGCCATGGCGGAGTATAACCGCAAGACTGCAGCCTGGCTCCTTGGGGAAGACAAGCCCCCCCTGCCTTTTCGGAGCGGAGAACTCATCCTGGTTCTTGACCCCTATTTTCCCCAAGCTATGGATAGCCTTCTTACGGAGGAGATCCCCCGGCTCGTTGAAAAAGGGTACCGGGAATTTGTGGTGAATAACCCCGGGCACTTTGCCCTGTTCCGGGATATGCCTTCGGTGCGGCTTATTGCCGGGCCCTACCTGTACGCCTTTAACCGCTGGTCCGCCGCCTTCATCGCCGGCCTGGGAACGGATGCCCTTATCTCCCCCCTGGAAAACAACCGGCAGAACTGGGAGCGGACCATCGAGCAAAACCGGCGCTCCCAGGCTTTCGTCACGGTTTTTGCCTACCCCGCGTTATTCCGTATCAGGGCGGATCTGGGGCGGACCTACGATTTCGGGAATTTTCAGGACAGCCGGGATGAACAGTTTCGGCTTATCAGTGAACGGGACGGCTCCCGGGTCTACCCGGAAAAGCCCTTTGCTATTATCGATAAGATACCCTTCTTGCAGGAGGCGGGATTCCGGCGCTTCATCCTGGACTTTTCCGGGCCGGCTTTGAAAAAAAAGAACTACAAGGACATCATGAACGCGGTGAAAAACGCCGCGCCCCTGCCCAATGCAGCTCGCTTTAACTGGAAGGATGGATTCTTCACCCCGGAGGAAGGGAAAAAGCAAACGGACTAAAAGTCCGCGGGAGTCGCTTCACTCGCCAGAGGAGTTTCATTCAAAGGAACAGGTTCGGTCATCGGCGCGGCTTCAGTTGCCGGCAGACTTTCACCCACCAGGCGGGTTTCACTCACCGGAGAGGTTTCATTTACCAGACGGGTTGTATTCATCGGAGAGGTTTCATTTACCGGACGGGTTTCACTTACCGGAGAGGTTCCATTTACCAGACGGGTCGTATTCACCGGAGAGATTTCATTTACCGAACGGGTTTCACTCACCGGAGAGGTTTCATTCGCCGGAGGGGTCGTATTCACCGGAGAGGCTCCATTCACGGGACGGGTTTCACGCACCAAACGGATTTCACCCACGGGGCGGGCTGCATCCATCGGAGATATCGGCACCGCAGGGGATACGGGCACATAGGGACGACGGGTTTCCGCAACTCCGCCGATTAGTATTTCTACATATTTGGTAATAACGGAAATCTCCTGATTAAGGGCGCTCGCTTGTAAATTCCGTTTTGCGGATTCCAGGGAGAGTTTGGTTTCCTGGGAAAGCCGCAGGGCCAATTCCAGCTGCCTTACATCGCGTTCGGCGTTATAATAATGACCGCCGATTTCTCTGAGGGCCAGGGCAAAATCCACTACGGCCCCGGAGTGGCGGAGCATCCTGAGGGCATAGGCATTAATCGGATCGGTGAGGACAATTATCTGCTCAAAGGAGTCGGATGTTCCGGGGCTTCCCTGGTTGGTAACGTGGAGAGACGCAACCTGCAATCCCCTTGTCCGGGGCGGAATCCGGTAGCGTACAAACAGGGTTTTGTAGTCCCCCTGATGAAAGTTATCAATGCTGCAGGTGACCCGGGTATTTGCGATATTGCCCCGGCTGCCTAACACTTCCAGTATCTCGATTCCCGGGGTAAAGTCCAGATCTATGCTCAGTGTTTTTCCGGTGGTAACCACTAGCCGCTCAAATTCCCTGTCGCTATTCAGCACATCGGTCACCATCATCTGGTTACGCAGGCTGCGGGAACCTCCCTTGCCGGGGTCCGCCAGGGTCCGCAGAAGTTCCTCATCGAAATTGCTGCCCAGGCCCAGGGTGGAGAGGGAAATACCCTGCTGTTTCCGGACCGCCGCCAATTGGTAGAGTCGCTCAAAGTCATTATTTCCCGCATATTCAAAGGTACAGATTTCAGTAAGACTGACCCGGCCTGCACCGCGCACGGAGCCGTTAAAATACAGGGTCTTGTTTCCGTTTTTTACTTCTATCTGAAAAGGGGTGGGAAGCGGGTCCGTTTCATTACTTTCATAATTCTGTACAAACACCCGGTATTTTCCCCGGGGGGCCGTGTTTTCGGGCCAGAAAACGGTTTCCGCAGGCTTTGTGGTTTCCCCGTACAGATTCCTGTCCACATCCAGATACCCGCCGTAGGAATCCCGAGGGTTGTTAAAATTTATTTCTTCCCCCATGGGGCTTACCACATGGAGATCCAGATCATTCCGGTTATCCCAGGTGAGGGAAATTCGGATATCACCGGTATTAACATTAGAAGAGAGGAGCCGTGTCGTGTTTGCATCCCCGGCGGAAAAAAGGAGGACCTGGTTTATGGAATTTGTGCGGAAATAGGGGATGGCCTGTTCATAGCCCAGGGTGAGTCCCGCTTCGATGTTGGGTTTTCCCTGGGGGTAGAGTTTGTCCACTGCTGCCAGAAATGCCCGGCGTTTTTGGGGTGTATCCATCAGGGTTGGTTGAAACACTACCTGCGCAGTATTACTGAAGCTCACCAGGGATAATGCGTCGGTGTTCCGGATTTTTTGTATGAATGATCTCATGGATGCTTTGAACCAGGAGAGTTTATTTTCATCGTTCATTTCAGCCGAAGTGTCTATCACCAGTACCAGGTTCAGGGGGGGCAGTTCCCCGAAGTCCCCGGATTTTGCCTGGAGGCCGATCTGGAGGATCCCTTCCGTTCCCCCTGTCCCCCGGGGGGTGCTCCGGTTTACGGCATTAAAGATATTAAGGCCAATAGGGGTTTGCGGCTCCGGGTATCCGAAATTGTAGGAGGAAAGGTATGAATCGACATCAATATCGCCGGGAGCCATAATGATTCCGTTGTTCGAAAGGTACCTGTTTCTGGCACGCAGGGTAACGCCTTCCGCAAAGCCTTCCGCAAACAGCGCCGGCAGACCGGAACTAATGAGGATTAAAAGGAACAACAACCCAGGCGAAAACTTCAATTCCACCGACCCCCTCCTTACAAAGTATATTTTCTGATACCCGTATGTCAAGGAAGCGTTTCCAGTTCCTGCTCCACTTCATTCAGTCGTTTGGTCAGGGAACTGATAGTCCGCTCAAGCCGGAGCTTTTCCTTTTCCAGCCGGTTCCGGGGGTCCTCTTCGGCGGGCTTTTTCATGGTCTCCCGTTTTACGGCGTCCGGGCTGCGTCCCGCAAGGAGGGATTTTTCCGCCGCCGCCCGGTCATCCTCGTTTTTGATTCCCGCCAGGAAGCGCATGTTGTCGGAACCCAGGGACGGGTTAAGGTCGTACTCAAACATCTTCATGGACATCTTCGCCGCCTGGCGGGGAATGCAGAGAACCCGGTCGATATAGTCCTCGAACCGGGCGCCGATGGCGTCGCAGAGTTCGCCGGCCTTACGGAGCAGCCCCCCCAGTTCCTTCACCAGGCTGCCGTTTTGCAGGAGGTATTTTTCCCGGATGGTGTTGGTCAGTTCCGCCAGTTCCGGGGATTCGGTAAAGACATTTTTGTAGACCCCCCTGGCCTCAGCCTTTTCCAGGAGGTCGTGGAGGATGGCCCAGAATTCCGTGGTATGGCAGCGGGCGGGCAGTTTCCCGCCCTGAGAACAGGCGTGGAGATGGTGGGCGTATTCGTGGATAGCGGTATAGAGGAGCAGGTTATCGTCATCAAAATTCCGGTTATGGATGATAATCTCCCGAGTGTCCGGTTTGTAAAGGCCATTGACCTTTTTGCTCTTCTTCCCGGAAAAGATGAGGGTAAACTCTATGGGAGCATCTTCTATGGAAAGAAGTGTGGTCTTAACCTGATCCTGATTCATGTGAGGATTTTACCTAAGTTCCCCGATTTTTTCCATAGCCAGCACCGCCGCCGCTACACAGGCGGTCTCAGTCCGCAGGGCCCGCTTCCCCAGGGAGAGCCGGACAAACCCGGCCCCTTCCAGAAGGTCCCGCTCCCGGTCCGACCAGCCCCGCTCGGGACCGATGGCCAGCACCACGGGTTGCAGCTGAGTGGGCAGGTTCGCCAGGGCCCCTGCAGGCCGCACATTGTCCGGGGCGATGAGCAGGGCGCCGGACAATGTGCCTGGCACCTTTTCCTCCAGCCAGGCGTCCAGGCTTGGGTAGGCGGCTAGGGCTGGGATAGTGGTGTCCCGTGCTTGGACCGCCCCCTCAATAAGCGCTGCCTGTGCGCCGCCATCGCTCAGCAGTTTGGTGTCCCGGTAGCTTTTTTCACCCAGGTCGGTACCCATCAGGTCTACCGCGAAGATGCCCAAGTTCGACAAGTCCCGCAGGAGCCGGCGGATCTGTATGGGCCGGGGAAAGCCCACAGCCAAACGTATGGGCAACCTGGGGGGCGGTTCGAATGGCAGGTCCAGAATATAGGCCAGGGTTCCGTCGGGCTGGATCGAGTCAATCTTGCCGGTACCCAGATTGCCCCCCAGAACCCCTGCGTCAAAGGAATCGCCGGGTTTTTTGTGGAGTACCTTGAGCAGGTGGATGGCCCGGTCGTCGCGCAAAGGGAGGGGCTGCCCCAGTTCGTGGGGTTCAAAAAGGATGATGTTCACAAAATGTAGTATACTTGATTCCGCTCGTTCCATTAATAGCCACCCCAAGAGCTGCCTTATCACCAAGCAGTTCCCCTAATTGGGCGGGAAGTATGACGCATTGTCCCCGGGATGCGTCCAAAGTTTCCCGGGCGATAATTGATTCCATAAGAGGTCTGAAAAGCCCCTCGCTTCTGACAAAAATACTGCCCAGAACGATGCATTGGGGGTTCAGGATATCGATGAGGAGGGAAAGGCCCCTGCCCAGATAAAAGGCGCACTCATTAATAACCTGCAAAGCCTCCGGTTCCCCCGCTTCGGCGGCATCGCAGATATACTTTCCCGTTTCGGCCCGGCCCGTTCGTTCGGCGTATAAGCGGCTCAAACCGCCGCCTGAGCAATACCCTTCCCAAGACCCTCGTTTGCCGTATCCTTCAGGGCCGTCTTCCGCAATCCGGATGTGCCCCACCTCTCCGGCAAGATCCCCCGCCCCCCGATATAATTGGCCGTTAAGAATGAGGCCGCAGCCGAGCCCGGTGCCGAAAGTAAGAAACGCCATGTCCCGATAGCCCCTGCCTGCCCCCCAGTACCATTCGGCCAGGGCACAGGCATTGGCGTCATTTTCAAGAAAACAGGGGAGGCCGGTTTTTTCCTGCAACAGGGATACTACGGGAACCTCATCCCAGCCGGGTAGGTTCGGCGGGGAAAGAATGAGTCCCCGCTTGCTGTCCAGGGGACCGCCGCAGCTTATTCCCAGGGCGGCGAGGCGGGACTTTTCAACCGAAGCGGATCCGGTTAATTGATCGATGGCACCCAACACCTTTTCTATCACTTCATCAGGTGTTCCCCGGGTGGGGAATTGTACCTTTTGTATTAGTGTTGCGTCCCCTTCCCAGAGGGAAACCGCCGTTTTAGTTCCCCCTATGTCCAGGGCGATATAGCATTTTTCCATAAAGCCCTGGCGCTAAAGGATTACCTGAACTGTGCCAAATTTGCCTTGCTCACCACGGTTGCGCCGGAGTCAACGCTCTTTTGAGCAATGGTTCCGCCGGTAGCATCGGTGTAGGCATTCTGAACACCCAAAGCCCCCATTGTTTCAGGATTCTGGGCCATGGTGGCGATAAGGAGTCCCTGATCGATCTGATCAAGAACCGATCCGCCCTTGTCAAAACCAATTGCAAGGACTTTTCTGCCGGCCCCGGTGATTGCATTGGCGGTCCCTACGGTACTGCCTTCATTGGCGCCGAAAATACCAACCACACCCTGGGTGATATAGTTTTCAGCAATAGCCTGGGATTTTGCGGGATCCCCTTCGCCATACTGAGCGGGGAGAAGGTTAAAGCCCTTGCCTTCAAAGGCTTCGCGGAAACCTGCTTCCCGGGCTACCGTCGATGCCGTTGAGGGGTTTACATTAACGATACCAATGCTTCCCGAGGTGGTACCGGCAGCGTTGAGCGCCTTAATCAGCTCTTCACCTGCGGCCTTCCCGGCGGCTTTGTTGTCTGTTGCAATCGTCGCGAGGGCTCCGGACCAACTGGCAGGGGAGTCAACATAAATAAATTTGACCCCCACAGAGCTGGCTTCCTGGATAGCGCCGTTCATGGCGTCCGCACTGTTGGCTGCCAACAGGATGTAGTTTGCTTTGTTCGCAGCAGCGTTGTTGATCTTGTTGATCTGGGCGGCATCATCTTTTCTCTCCGGGGAGTCAAAATGATATTCGAATTTGTCGGCGCCGAGTTCGGCGATTTTTGCCCTGGCGCCTGCATCAACTGAAAGCCAGTGTGCATCCATCTGATCCATGGTGATTAAGTAAATCTTAATCTTACCTGCCGCGCCGCTCTCTTTTCCACCGCCGGCAAACACACTGCCTGCTGCCATCAGCAGGACAAGCGCCGCTAGTACCGATCTTTTGAGTAATTTCATACTCTCCTCCATAAAACATAATTTTATCTCAAGGCAAAATGCCTGAAACGCTTATTTATTGCGCTGCCGGATTATTACATCGGACAACACGGAAATGATAACGATAATACCCACCGTAATATTCTGGATCGCGATGGGGACATTCGCCAGGGAAAGGCCGTTTGAAAGGGTAGACCAAATAGCCGCCCCTACGATGGTTCCCACCAGTAAACCCTGTCCGCCCAGGGTACTTACCCCTCCAATGACGCTTGCGGCAACGGCATACAGCTCGTAGGTGTTTCCGGCGCTCATATCCCCGGTGCCGCTTTGCGCCGTCTGAATGAGGCCCACAACCCCGGAACAAAGGGCGCTGACAACGTAGGCCACCAGGGTTACTTTAAGAACGCTTATACCGGACATCTTGGCTGCCTCAACATTACTGCCCACCGCATACAAATGGCGGCCGGTTTTGGTACTGGTAAGGATAAAATTAAAGATAACCCAGAGTACTAACGCAACGATAATCGTGGAGAATAAAAACCCAATCTTGTGGTAGTAAAAGAAATTCTTAAAAGCTTCCACCTGTGAACGTAAAGAATCAGCCGCTTCGCCGCTTATCAATTTGTAATTTTCGCTTGAGTCTATGGCCCGTGTATTGCGGCTACCGTTACTAATCTGCGCTATACCCCGTGCTATGGTCATGGTCCCCAGGGTTGCGATAAAGGGCGGCAGTTTAAATTGGGCAACAAGGAAGCCGTTAGCAATCCCGATGACCAGGCAGGCAGCGAGGGCGATGAGCGCGGCAATTACGGGCGGAACCGTATGCGTCATAAGGGTTGCCGAAATCATACAGCTCATGCCCAGCACAGAACCTATGGAGAGGTCGATGTTACCGGTTATCAGCACATAGGACTGGGCGATCCCGACAATAATGAAGGGCGCTATCTGCCTCAATAAATTCTGAATATTCCGCGGCCCCAGAAAATTGTTGTTCAAAACCTGGAAGATAACCGCCAGTACCACGAGGAAACCCGTTACGACGATAACCTGTCCTACGCCCCGTTTCCGGAATGTTTTTTGAAGATCCCTTACACTGAATCCCATACCGTCTCCTTACTCACGCAATCTTTTTTTCGAACCTTGTCGCCAGGTCTAATATAGTCTCCTGGGTGGCATCCGAGCGGGACATTGCCCCGGTTATTCTGCCGTCGCACATAACGATGATCCGGTCGGAGATTCCCAATATCTCCGGCAGCTCCGATGATACGAAAAGGATGCCGACCCCATCCCGTTTTAGCCGGTTGATGATATTGTAAATTTCTATTTTGGCGGCAACATCAATGCCCCGGGTGGGTTCATCAAAAATCGCCACCCGGAAGCTCCTGGACATCCATTTGCCTACAACGACTTTTTGCTGGTTCCCGCCGGACAGATTTGCCGCATCGCTTTCCAGGCTGGGCAGCTTTATCTTTAATTCATCGACGGATTTCTGGGCCATCCCCTTTTCCTTGCCCTTGTTTACAATCCCCAGAACATCGGAAAGCAGATCCAGGTTCGGCATTCCAATGTTGCTCTTTATGGAAAGTTTAGTAAAAAGCCCGTCCTTTTTCCGGTCCTCCGGGATAAGCACAATCCCTGAACGGATGGAGTCTGCGGGCTTTTTTATAGTGAGGGGCTTGCCGTCAAGGATAATCTCCCCCGACTGTTTTTGGTCTATCCCGTACAAAGCCCGTGTCGTCTCCGTCCGCCCCGCGCCCATAAGCCCGGCTATCCCGACAATCTCCCCTTCATGGAGTTCAAAACTGATGTCTCGGACAAGCCGGCCGGCATTGAGATTTTTCACCTCAAGCACCGTCTTCCCCACCGGGCACTCAAGGCGGGGAAATTTTTCTTTAATATCACGGCCGACCATATAGGAAATCAAAGCCTGCTGGGTAGTTTCTTTCCACTCCTGGGTAATGACATAGGTCCCATCCCGGAGCACGGTGACCCGGTCAACAATATGCTGGAGTTCTTCCAGTCGGTGGGATATGTATACAATTCCGTGGCCCTTGGCCTTGAGGTTTTGGATTATCTTGAACAGCTCTTCGATCTCGGTTGCCGTAAGGGCCGAAGTAGGTTCGTCCATGATGAGAACCCGGGCGTTTTGCGAGAGGGCCTTTGCAATCTCCACCATTTGCTGCTTTGAAACCTGGAGGTCTCCCACCGGCATTTCGGGGTTTAAATCGATATTAAGGCTTTGGAGCAGTTCCCGGGCCTTTTCGTTTGCGGTCCGCTTGTCCAGGAGCCCATGTTTGGTCAGCTCTTTGCCAAGGAATATATTTTCGGCAACCGTAAGGTGGGAACACAGGTTCAGTTCCTGATGGATAATCGCAATGCCCCGTTCCGCCGCCAGCTTTGGATTAAGGGTATCAATGGTCTCACCGAAAACCTTGACCGTACCGGAGTCCTTGGTATAGACCCCGCTCATTATCTTTACCAGGGTGGACTTTCCCGCCCCATTCTCCCCGAGGAGCGCATGCACCTCCCCCGCCTTGAGATTGAAATGGACATCCTTGAGGGCCGGAACACCGGAAAACGCCTTGTTGATATTTTCCAGCTCAACGATATAGTCACCCATTGCACTATCCCTTAAATTCCAAAATTGAAACCGGTTTCATTTATATAAAATGATACATCCTCCATTGGGGTTTTGTCAAGTAAAATTTTCCTAAAATTATATCAACTTGATAGATGCCGGAAAAGGTGGCATGCTGTTTTAATGAAGCCCATGACCATTGCCGATATTGCCAGGGAAGCCGGGGTTTCCAAGGCCACCGTTTCCCGGGTTTTGTCCAAGTCTCATCTGGTAAATGAAAAGACCCGGAAAAAGGTCGCTTTCGTTATTGATAAGTACGGCTATACCCCCAATATCCTCGCCCAGGGCCTGGCGGGGATGCCCACTAAAAATATCGGGGTGGTGGTGGATGAATTCCCCAATAATTTCTATATCGACCTGGCCGACGGCATCGACAGCGTCATATCGGCGCATGATTATTTCTTCCAGGTCATGAGCTCCCACTGGATCCCCGAGCGGGAATTACAGGGAGTTCGTTCCCTGATAAAAAACCGGGTGGACGGTATCCTGATAACCCCGAAAGCCTCGGATTCTGAAACTGTGGCGGTGCTTAAAAAATCGGGGATTCCCTTTGTGTTGATGAATTGTCAGTCCGAGGACCCGGAAGTTTCCTATGTAAGCTGCGATAACTACAAGGGCGGAGCCCTGATGGCGGAGCATATTAATTCACTGGATCATGAACAGATCATCCTGGTTTCGGTATTTGACCACGAATCCGTCCGGGACCGCATTAAGGGGTTTGATGATCATCTCAAGGCCGGTACGGAGCGGATTACCCGGTATTCCGATGCCAAGACCTATTGGGACGGTTATGAACTTGCCGCGCAGGTAGCGGAATCCGATTCTATTAAGACAAAAAAAACCAGCCTTTTTGTAAGCAACGATTATGTGGCCATCGGCTTTATTACCCGGTTTCTGGAAATGGGCATTGCCATTCCCGAACAGGCGGCAGTAGCAGGATTTGACGATATCCATCTTTCCGCCCTCTGCCAAATTCCCCTTACCACCATTTCCCAACAAGTTTTTAACATGGGCCGGACTGCGGCGGAGGATCTCCTGAATATCATAAACAAAAACGGAAGGCCCCCCTTCAGGCGGATTCTTGAACCCCGGCTTATTATCAGGAAGTCTACATAGGGAAGGATTTTTGGGCCTCTTCATACATAAAGCTTTATTCCCATTCTTTTATATTTATATTTTTTCTATGCTAATTTTATACCCCAATGTATTCAATACATTTGAAAATGTCCGATAAGTTATTTTTTCAGAATTTTTACTCCGCATTTTTTGTATTATTGTAGGCGATACACCTGCTTTTTTTGCCAAAACCCTTATAGAAATATTGTCTTCTTCCATCTTTTGTAATACAAATTCCGACAATAAGAAATCATTGTATTCTTTATCAAAAAGTTCTTTTTCTTTGGGATCATTGGTTATAAATTTCTCAAATGTGGTTTCCATAATTATTTATCTCCTTGGTTTCTTGAAAAATAGTCATTCATATATTTTATAGCCAACGTTTTTTCATTTGGCGGCAATTTTTGTGTTTTTTTCCAAAATGCATTAGTTATAATTATTTTTTTATCTTTGGTAAAACACGATAAATACCTATCCGGTTGAGGTTTAAAAGCGTAAATTTTATCCCCCTCATAAGTAAATTTCGTTTTATCATATATTTTGCCAAAATCTCCCATTTTCTTAACCAAAATCATAAACTTCCTCTTTTGTTCAGATGAAATATTCAAAAAATAGTCATAAGCCTGACTATTACCTTTTTGGTCATAATACCACTCAATTGTAAAATACTGACCTACATATATTGTACAATTTTCTTTATCCATACTATAATGTACCACATTTATGACACATTGTCAAGGCATTTTTTTATGTTTTTTCCGAAACTCTTGGCCCAAAAATTTCGTATAACGAAAGTTATGCGAAGTATTTTTGCCCTTTTATAATTTTTCTTATTTAGCTATTGATATTATCCAAATTATTAACGTATACTAATACACTATGGGGGTATTATGACATGAAAATGCTCAATGTTGCAATTTCTGACATCGAATATGATAAATTTGGCATAAAAAGTGAAATCCTTGCCTTTTCTGATTTTCTTGATATGGTAAGCAAGGAATTAATGCGCCGAAACTTGGATGAATGTATTGAACTTGCAGACAGATACGGACTTTCATCAATGTCTATGGAGGAAATTACCAATGAAGTTAACGCAGTGAGAAACAATGCATAATATTATTATTGATACAAATTTGCACATCAGAAAAGCTTCTCTATGAGTATTATGAAGTTTTACATCGTTCTAAATTTTCCATTTATAAAGATTTTCTAATTCGCGCAGAAACATTACTTACTGCAATTATGCTAAAATCAAAAAAATTTATTCCTGAAATAGAATTAGATATAATTTCCGATAAAAAAGATAATATGCTATTAGAACTTGTAGATATTTGTTCTGCTGATTTTCTAATAACAGGAAATACAAATGATTTCACATTTTCAAAATACAAGGAAACAAAAATTATAACACCAAAGGAATATTGGGATAATTATCAATATTTTTAACGAAAAATCTGGCAAAAATATTTCGCATAGACGTGAAAGCTATACGACGTTTTTGCAGTTGCGATAAAGGAAACCGCAGGTTTCCAGCAACTGCAAAAATGTGCCGGAGAAAAAACGCACTGGGATTAAATTACCCATTATGTACACTCCTTGATACTAGAGATTGGAAGCGATCCAACGGTTCACCTACGGTAGCCTTTCGGCGCTAAAAAGTAGTTGCAAGCTCCTTATAGCTGGTCGCAGGCTCCTTATAGCTGGTTGCAAGCTCCTTATAGCTGGTTGCAGGCTCCTTATAGCTGGTTGCAGGCTCCTTATAACTGGTTGCAGGCTCCTTATAGCTGGTCACAGGCTCCTTATAACTGGTTGCAGGCTCCTTATAACTGGTTGCAGGCTCCTTATAGCTGGTCGCAGGCTCCTAAAAACATGTTTTTAGCTGCTGGACAGTACTTTCTCAAAATAGGGGGTGAACTGCCGTAGGGCCGGCAATCAACTAAAAAATCAGCCCCGGTTTTTTGAGGAATTTTTCACCGATGCGATAAGGATACACACAAGGAAGACGCCCTGAATCAGTCGTTGGAGACCGGGGGAAAAATTAGCGGTATTAAGGAACATAGACATAAAGGACATCATGAGAGCCCCCAGACACACCCCGGGGACATTTGATTTGCCCCCCGATGCGACGGTTCCGCCCACAAAGGTGGCCGCCACGGAGGGCAGGAAGTAGGTGGAGCCCATGTCCTGAAAAGCGCCGCCGATAAATGCGCCGCAGAGAGCCCCCGCAAAACCTGAAAAGCCGCCGGCTATCATAAAGGCAATGATAACCACGGGCCTTACGGCGATACCGGCGTAACGGGCGGCCACCCGGTTCTGTCCCACCGCGTGAAGCTGCCTGCCATACCGGGTTTTATACAGCAGGATAGCCAGTAATACCGCCGCCGCGGTAACTAACAGGGTTAGCATGGAAACGCCCGCAATATTCCGGTTAATAAAAGCCACAAACTGCCGGTTCGGCAGGGTCTTGAGCGAGGGGGCGCTAATCAAAATAATAGAAAAAATAATATACCCCATAGCCAAGGTAGTGATCATTGCGGGAACCCGGAAATAGCCATTGATAAGTCCGTTCAGAAGCCCGCAGAGCACGCCCACCGCTATGGCCGCCGCAAGGCCCAGCGCAATATTTTGTACCATAAAGTGGCAGGCTACGTAGGCGCAAAGGGTCAATATATATACCTGCGAAAGATCGATAGCGCCGTCTCCGGAAGTAACCACTACCATTTGCGCCAGGCCTAAAAGCATCGCAAAGGTTGCAAGCTTGGCGCAGGTAGAAAATTGTTCGGCGGTAAAGCGTCCGGACACAATGCCTATAAGGAGCCACAGCAGGAGTGAACCAAGCAAGGGCCACATAAAATGTTTTTGAAAGACCGTTTTTAACGTCATTTTTTTGCCCCTCCCTTGTAGGTATTTGTCACCAGTTTTATGACCAGCACCAGGATAAGGATAATACCGAGGACTGCGGTCTGATAATTGGAACCTATCTTCAGGAAGGTTAATAGTGTGGTGATAAGGGACATGGCAATGGCCGCCGCAACCACACCCACGGGTTCAACAATACCGCCGGAAAATTCGCAGCCCCCCAGCACTACCGTAGCAATACTGAGCATACAGAAGGAAGTGGCGCTGTTGGCATCGGCGCTTAGGCAGACCGCGGTGTAGCACATGCCCGAAAGCACCACCATGAAAGCCGCAAGGCCGTAACCGGTCATCTTGGCCGCAAGGAAGGACCAGCCTGAACGGGTAACGGCCGCCGGGTTATTACCAATGCCCCGCAGTATCATTCCATACTTTGCTTTAAAAAGGATGAGGTAGCAGAACACCGCCGCTGCCGCCGCAAGGAAAAGAGGCATGGGAACCGGCCCCAGGCGGAACCGGTATAGCTTCGTAAGCCATTCAGGGGAATTCCCGCCGGGTATGGGACAGAATATCAAAGCCAGGCCCAGCCAAATAAACTGGGCGCCCAGGGTTACTACAATAGCGGGGATTTTCCGCAATTCGATAAGGGCCCCCATGAGGGAATAGGCCAGAATAAACACAATAATACTCACCAGGCCCGCCAGGGGATTCCCGGTCAGGACCACCGCAAAGAGAACGTTCACCAGGCCAATGGAATAACCATTGCCCATGTCTATGTCACCTATGCACACGATGAACATCTGACCCAGGGCGGCAAAAACCAGCGGCAGAGCAGAACTTGAGAGCATACGGATGCTATTGTAGGATAAAATTTTAGGATTCAGGTAACTATTGATACAGAACATGAAAAGCATGGTCGCCGCCGGAAGGAGCAGCCGCGATGAAAAAACAGCTTTGGCAAAATTTGTTTTTGTTACCGCTGCCGCAGAAATGGCGCCGGTCTCTTTAAAAGAGGCTTTCACAATACCGGGAACCGTTATTTGTTCCCCATGCAACTCCCCGGTGACCTTACCGTCCCGCATAATATAGACCCGATCACAAATTTCCATTTCCGAATCTTCGGTACTGTAGAGGATAACGGTCTTCCCCTCATTCCTGGCTTCCCGGAGCAATTCGTAGATTTCCTGTTTGGTTTCAATATCAACCCCGGAAGTGGGATCGTTAAGGATGATAATATCCGCTCCTGAAGCAATACCCCGGGCAATAAGGGCCTTCTGCTGATTTCCTCCGGACAGGGACATGATGGGGCTTCTAACACCCTCGGCCTTGAACTTTAATTTTTCATACCACTTGAGCGCCAGATTTTCCGCTTTCTTATTGTTGATAAAAGGACCATCCGACACTTGTTTGAGGCTTGAAATAAGGATATTATCAAAAATATTCCACAGAGGAAATATACCTTCCCAGGCCCTGTCCCCGGAGATATATGAAATCTTCCCATTTACGTTAATTTCTTTTTTAGAAAAGAGACCGCCTTTAAATATCTCGTTTAAGAGCTCGGTCTGCCCGGAACCCGCAAGTCCTGAAATTCCCAGTATTTCACCCCGCATACCCCGTATCGTAATATCCGAAAGCCCCCTGGCGGAAAGATTGTTTATTTCAACCATGGCCTCTAATGACTCCTGTGTTTCAGTATGCCTGTTCCTGGAACCGTTCGCCGCCTCGCCGCCCATAAGCTGGACAAGTTCCGCCGTGGTAGTATGTTTGGCGTCACTTTGAGATACAATTTTTCCATTTCGCATCAATACTATGCGATCACTTACTTCCTTAATTTCATCAAGTTTGTGGCTTATATAAATAACCGCAATACCTTTTTTGCTTAAAAGGCGGACCACTTCATGAAGCTGGTTCGCCCTATCCGTGGACAGTGCCGAAGTTGGCTCATCCAGGACCAGGATTTTTAAATTTTCGGCGATAAGGGCCTTACATATTTCAACAATTTGACGATCCGCCAGGGAGAGGCCGCTCACCGGTTTCATTACATCAATACTATTCCCGGAAAAATAACGTTCCAGGAGTTCCCTGGTTTTGACAATCTCATCCCTGCGCCAAAAAGGCTTGTCGAAAAGAGTATGGCTTACATTGAGGAGGGCAAAATTTTCATAGACTAACAGATTTGAACACAAGGATAGATCCTGGTAAGCACAGGAAACCCCCGCCTCTTTTGCCTCTTTGGTAGTGTAACGATCCTGTTTTTTACCATTAACAAAAATATCTCCCGAAGTTGGCGGCAGAACCCCGGTAAGGATTTTCATAAGGGTTGACTTCCCGGCCCCATTCGGACCGACAAGTCCTATTACTTCACCTTCATGAATTTCAAAATCGACCTGTTCCAAAGCCCTGGTGACCCCGAAAAAACGATCAATCCCTTTCAGTGCCAGACCGGATTCTTTTCCCTTAGGTTCATCCACGATTTTTCCTTAATCTACGAAAGCAATCAGTCTGATAGGAGACCCGGAACCATCTTTAAATTTATTCGGCAGACCTATGACATAGGAAAAAACCGGAAGCCTGGAAAGATTGGTGATGTTTTCAATAATAGGTATGCCTTTTCCCAAAAGCAGGAAGTGAGCAGGGTTATCGCTGTCAAAGGGATCCAGGGCCAGGCAATCGCAGCCCACGGCAGCCACACCCTTTTCCGCCAGGTATCCGGCAGCATCCAACCCAATGCCGGGCCAATCCTTAAGAAAGGCGCCGCTATTGGGTTGGACAGCATACTTACGGTCCCAGCCGAAACGCAGCATCACGATGTCGCCCTTTTTTATCTCACCGTTTTGCTTTTCAAAATCCTTCAGGTTTTGAAGGGAAAAACTTTTTTTCGGCTCAATAAAGGAGGCCTCAATGTAAACGCCCCGGCCCATCACTTGTTTAAGGGGCAGCTTGTCTACGGACACGGCCCCCCTGATAAAATGTTTCGGTGCGTCAATATGGGTTCCCGTATGCTCCGACATGGTCACCGTCGAATGAATGGCAGTATCGCCCTGATCATAGGATTCGTAGACCGTTGAACTAAAACGCCCCTGGGTAGGCCAAGCCGGCATGCCGCTTTCCAATGTGTAGGAAAGATCGACAATGCCGGCCCGGGAAACGGCGTTTTCAAAAGCTTCAATACAGGTTGGCCCACCCATGATTTATTTGTAGATGTTGGCCCGGACCCAGTCCCGATCATAGGTGGGACAGGCGATATCTTCGTCCGGCACATTGGCAAACTGCTTAACCTCTTCCTTGGTTACCACACCGAAGGGATGGGTCATATTCTTGGGAACCTGCATTCCGTTGAGAATATCTACCGCCACATATACTGCGGTGGCTCCGTCCCAGGGATTGGAGGACACAGAAATGGTGTTGTATCCTGCGGGGGCTTCGTTGGCCCACCATTTAAGGAAAAAGCCCCGGTTGTCACCGCCGATGATGGGCAGTTCTTTTCCGGCGGCCTTGAAAGCCTGGACTGCAGCGTAGGAATCGCCGCCCTGGGTCACGATGGCGTCAATCTTGCCGAGGGTGGGGAGTACCGAGGCCAATTCAGCCTGGGCTTTGGAGCCGGTCCAATCGGTATAAATCTCCGCGGCAACCTTGATGTTGGGATAATTCTTGAGCACATTTACCACACCCTGATGGGCGGTAGCGTCAAAGGAATCCCCGGCAGCGCCGCGCAGCTCAATAATAGTACCCTTACCGCCGATGGCGTCAACCACATACTGGGTGAGCGCCCCCATCTGTTCCACGGCGTCAAAATTGATCTGATAGCATTTTTCCGCAGTGGAGGTCACAGGCCCGTCATTCACGATAATGACCGGAATACCCGCATCCGATGCTTCCTGGATAACCCCGTTAAGGGCGGTGGCCGAACCCGGATCGATAATGATGGCGTCTACACCCTGCATAATAAAGGTTTGAATCTGCTTAATCTGGTCGCTGTTATTCCGGTTTGATTCGGCAAAAATAAGTTCTGAAAGTTCCCCGGTGCCCTTAAGAATCTCCGCCGCTTCTTTGGCGTATCTTTCCATGGCCTGCCGGTAGGTATTCCCATTGAAGGAATTGCTGAACCCAATCACATAGCCTTTCTTCGCGGCCGCCTTATCTTTGCTGCCGCCGGCGAATACGGCCCCGGTCGCTACGATTACCGCCAAAACAACGGCAATCCCAAATGTTAGTACTTTCTTCATGATACGTCCCCCTAAATTGGAATTCTTATACAAACACACCTTATACCATGAAGTTTCGGCTGTCAAGCCTTTTTTTGCTATTTCCCCCATCTTCCTTTGTATAAGCTTTTTGCCTTAAGGATACCTATCTACGTGCCGATGAGTAATGATAGTCTTGAGAGGCAGGAGAGTTTTATGTTTGGGAAACGCAGCGATGGTACAAAAGTCAAAGGGTTGGACGGTACAACAAGAGCTCTGCCTTTGTTTGCGTCATCAAGAGCGGGATCAACAAATTATTGTATGCTTGATATTGAGGCCGCGCCCTTGGATGACTTTATTGAGAAAAAAAAGGCCCTGGGTGTTAAATACTCGTATATGGACATAACTATTGCTGTACTTGTTCGTCTGTTTAAGAAATATCCTAAACTGAACCGGTTTGCTATCGCCGGACAAATCTGGCAGCGCAACAGGATTGAACTTTCAATGGTAATAAAAAAATCCTTTCGCCCGGATTCGGAGGAAACGTCCCTCTCCAGCCGTTTTTCAGGGAATGAAACGATTGAAGAAGTAAAAAAACTGATAGACATTGATATAAAAGCTGCGGTTGAAACACAAAATGCGATGGACACCGAACGTGATAGTCTTGCACGGCTTCCGCTTTGGCTGCTAAAAATTGCTATGTGGGGACTTAAGGTTGGTGACCGCTACGGAATGCTTTCAAAAAAATTTTTAAAAGGGAGCCCCTTTCATGCCAGTTTTTGGGTAACAAATCTAAAAAGCATCAGTCTCCAGGCAATTTATCACCATTTGTTTGATTTTGGAAACTGCGGCTTTTTTCTTGCCCTGGGAAAAGAAGGTTATGAGGCAAAGGTAAACCCCAAGACCGGCAATATCGAAAGTACCAAAATAATTCAAATGGGCATTGCCCTGGACGGACGCACTATTGATGGATTGTATTTTAGCCATGTGTTAAAATCCGGCAAACGCCTGCTTGCCGATCCGGCTCTTTTGGAACGCCCGTTACGGGAAGACGAAATCAAAGCTGTTTAACCGGGATAATCTCCGTTGCGGGCAATGTTCCGTAAGTTGGGGGCCATTGCCTACAAGTTGCGGGCAATGGCCCACAAGTTGCGGGCACAGCGCCGCAGGTTGCGGGCACAGCGCCGCAAGTTGGGGAACATTGCCTTCAAGTTGCCGGCAATGTCCCGCAGGTTGCCGGCACTGTCCCGCAGGTTGCGGGCACTGGCCCCCAAGGGGGGGTCCGTCGAAGGTCCGGCAGCTCCGTTGCAGCAATCATTGAAAACAGGGTATACTCTCACGAAATAAGCCTAACTCCAATACCTGCTGGTGTTCGTGGTATCCTGCTGTTACTACAATATTATGAAACGCTACGCCGCAAAGCCGCCCTTTACCGCGTGGATATTAACCGTTATCCCGCCCTTCGGCCTGTGGGCAATCCTGACCATCTTTGCGGTAATCGGCGACCCCCTGCTGCTCGAGGCGGGGATCAACATCTACCTGCCGAGCTTTCTTTTTGGTATTTTCAGCATATTCTGCAACCTGGGGGTGTTCTACGTCTACACCCGCGCCCTTATTGAAAGCGGCGCGCGGACCCTGGCGATGAAAGTATCCGGCACGCCGCCGGTCTGGACGCCGGAAGCGGGGCTTTCCCCGCAGTTCTGCGCCGAATTCAGCCTGAGCGACCGGGAGAAGCAGGCGGCGGATGAGTTATTATCGGGTAAATCCAATAAGGAAATAGCGGAGAGCCTCTCCTTGTCCACCAGAACGGTGGAAACCCACCTGCGTAACATATACCGGAAGACCGGCGCGCCGAACCGTTTTGCCTTGCTTGCACAGGTCAAACCGTATATAACCCGCGAATTAGGGTAAACCCTGGTTGGTAGGATGGTTTAAAGGGCTCCTGGATTGTTGATTTTTTTCCCGGCTTTTGCTATGCTTACGTAATGAAAACAATGCTCGTTGGGGAGCTTAAAACCCATTTTTCGGAGATTCTTGAAGATGTCAGGCAGGGCAGCCGGGTAGGCATCCTGTATGGCAGAGCCAAAAAGCCGGTCGCCCTCATCGTGCCCTATGCGGAAGAACCGGTAAAGGAACGGAAAATTGGCATCCTGGACGGAATAGCAACCGTTGAATTCAAAGACGATTTTGAAATGACCGAAGAAGAATTGCTGGGTATGAAATGAAACTATTGTTGGATTCCCATGCATTGCTGTGGTCAATTATAAAGAGTGATGCATTGTCAAAAAACATAATCAGGGAAATAAAAGACACAAAGAATCAGGTTTTTGTCAGCGCCGTATCACTGTGGGAAATAGCGTTGAAATATGGCCTTGGCAAACTGGTATTTGAATCTTTTGATATCAGGGATATTCCCCGCTATTGTGAACAGATGGGTTTTGAGTTGATTCCCCTGCTCCCCCAAGAGGCCCTGGAATATTTTCAATTACCCCGTAAGAAAAAACACAAAGATCCTTTTGACCGGATGTTGATTTATCAATGCATAAAAAACAGCTATGTGTTGGCAAGCAGGGATGGCAAGATGGATCTGTATAGAGAGGATGGACTAAAGTATATCTGGTAAGCATGATACCAGAGCCGGAGCGGGAACAGAGCCGTTCCGGTTTGCCTTGCTTGCACAGGTCAAACCGCCTATAACCCTTAACGGTGGGTAAAATGTACCCATCAGTATAAACCCTGATACCGAATTCGCAAAACTCAGTAGAGAATCAGTAGAGAATCAGTAGAGAATCAGTACAAACCACAATAGCATTATCACC